>JAAXWX010000010.1:4352-48743 GCA_013334755.1 Chlorobiaceae bacterium
GAATGGTGTTTTCGTGCGGAAAGCACCCCGGCTCATCATGATACTGTACCGGGGTGCTTTGTTTTTCAGTCAGGTTCCTGCGTATTGTTGCTTATATCGTTGTTGCGGTGATGGTATACTGTCCACCGGTGTGCAGACCTGAGCGGCTGGTTTTGGAGAAATCCAGATCCATCTCGATGTTTCCGAACGTTGCGCCGCTTTTGGTAATACCATTGACCTTTGTGGTGATCGAGCTTCCTGTGCTGGCGTTATCGCTGACCTTGACATTTGAAATCGAGATTTCGGAACCGTCAAGCGACATAACATCTTTTCCTGCAGGAACAGTTACTTCAACCTTGGCATTGCCGCTCTGTGAAAAACCCCTTACTGCCCAGACGTTGGAAAGTTTTACCGTGGTATTATTCCCGTCAAGTTCGAGTGCTGCGTTCATCAGGTTTGCTGCAGCAAGTTCTTCTCCACCGGAGGTTTTGCCATCCCAGGAAACATCCATGCTTCTGGTGCCTTCGTTCAGCGCTTCTGAATCAGGTGTTGCAAAGTTCAGGGTGATGGCTGAGTAGTAGTGAAGCACGATGAATTCAGGAACCGTAACGGTGACATTGGTTGTTCCGCTTGTTGATGCTGCGAAAGCTGGAGATGCAATCGTGATCGAAAGAGCTGCGGCGATTATGATGTTTTTGATTTTGTTGATGATGGTCATGATGACAGCTCCAGTTTCGTTTTGTTTGGTTATGACTATCATCATCAATAATCGTGCCAAACGATAAAACCGGGAGTTATGACCTATTTAACCTGTTTTATAAATGTGTTTTAAATGGATTGCTCCGCTATGGCAGGGAAGGATTCCTGGAGCGTATAAAAAAAAGGGAGATTGATGTAGAACGCTACAAGTGCACCGAATATCTGAACAGGTGTGTCAGGGGTGATCCATGTCAAACGTGATGCCTAAAGAATGGTGTTTTCGTGCGGAAAGCACCCCGGCTCATCATGATACTGTACCGGGGTGCTTTGTTTTTCAGTCAGGTTCCTGCGTATTGTTGCTTATATCGTTGTTGCGGTGATGGTATACTGTCCACCGGTGTGCAGACCTGAGCGGCTGGTTTTGGAGAAATCCAGATCCATCTCGATGTTTCCGAACGTTGCGCCGCTTTTGGTAATACCATTGACCTTTGTGGTGATCGAGCTTCCTGTGCTGGCGTTATCGCTGACCTTGACATTTGAAATCGAGATTTCGGAACCGTCAAGCGACATAACATCTTTTCCTGCAGGAACAGTTACTTCAACCTTGGCATTGCCGCTCTGTGAAAAACCCCTTACTGCCCAGACGTTGGAAAGTTTTACCGTGGTATTATTCCCGTCAAGTTCGAGTGCTGCGTTCATCAGGTTTGCTGCAGCAAGTTCTTCTCCACCGGAGGTTTTGCCATCCCAGGAAACATCCATGCTTCTGGTGCCTTCGTTCAGCGCTTCTGAATCAGGTGTTGCAAAGTTCAGGGTGATGGCTGAGTAGTAGTGAAGCACGATGAATTCAGGAACCGTAACGGTGACATTGGTTGTTCCGCTTGTTGATGCTGCGAAAGCTGGAGATGCAATCGTGATCGAAAGAGCTGCGGCGATTATGATGTTTTTGATTTTGTTGATGATGGTCATGATGACAGCTCCAGTTTCGTTTTGTTTGGTTATGACTATCATCATCAATAATCGTGCCAAACGATAAAACCGGGAGTTATGACCTATTTAACCTGTTTTATAAATGTGTTTTAAATGGATTGCTCCGCTATGGCAGGGAAGGATTCCTGGAGCGTATAAAAAAAAGGGAGATTGATGTAGAACGCTACAAGTGCATCGAATATCTGAACAGCTGTGTCAGGGGTGATCAGGATAATGGAGAATTGTAGAGGTATGTGAGAAAAGAGTCAGGCAAGCCGGTTTGTGGAACGTCCATTGAGGTGGTTCAGTATTTTCGCTCAGGTATTTAGCAGGGAAAAAGGGAATAAGTGTAGAAAGCTTATCATCGAATAGGAAAGTCCGCCACTTTGTTTCGTTCGTTCATGCAGAAATTCTTGACAGAGCAGTCCTGAAATGGCATCGAGGATAAATGACACGGAGTAAACGGGAAGGGCAATATGCTGTAAGACTTGGATTCCGGATGTTGGGACTGTGGCGGTAAGTACTATCAGATATAGGTTATAATTACCTGTATTGTCCCTTTATAAGTCCCCGATTTTTTTGCGTTTGCGATATCAATCGTCAGGTTTGCGTAGCCATAGCAGATTTTATTCTTAGTGCCGGAGTTAGAAGAACTGCCGACAGTCTGGGCCGTAATTGTGGCGTTTATAGTCGATGAATTGTCATTGAGCAGAGAGAGCTTGTTTTCGATACCGCTTGTACTGAAAATGCGATAGTTTAAGTTGGTGAATGTCGGTCGAGGTTCGTTTTTTGGATAGAGATAGTACCAGATGGGGATAGTATTCCGCTGCACAACGCTTGATGAAAAAACCTGATCGAGAATCATATCCTGCCCAATGGCAGATCCATCCCAATTAGCATCAGCCGTATTGGTTCCTTCAGAGTATGCCGTTCCGGTTGATAAACCCAACTCGGATAATTGTACAGCGTTAAGTGTTGCGGTCGTGTAGAACGTGAATGTTCCTGTATAGGTAGCTGCCTGAGCTGTTCCTCCATAAATGGAAGAGAAGAGAAATAAAATGGCGAATAGTGCAGTGACAAACCTTTGGATTGCAGGACTCCAAAAAGAGAGCCATGTAAAAGTTTGCATTGTATATATCTTCTTTTGCAAGACAGATGATGTTGATCGTTGTAGAAAATAAGGGGGACTCATTTCCAGGTGTTCTGCCTGAAAATTGGTATCTCTTCAAGCTAAAGTCTCAGATTGTTTCGGCTGTGATCTTGTATTGACCTCCAGTATGTGCTCCGGCTTTGTTTGTCTGTGAAAAATCAAGTGTCATTTTGACATTGCCCATTGTTGCCTGGGTTGTGGTAATGCCATTCAGACTGGTCGTGATGCTTGTACCAGAATGTCCCCCGTTATCGGAGATAAAGGTATCTCCTGTACCGTTTTTAATCAGGATTTTTGAGGTACCGGAAGTCAGGGTGTTGTTGACGACCGTCAGGGTAACTTTAGCGTTTCCCGAGGGTGAAAGACCCCGGATAGCCCATGCGTTGGGAATAGTCAGCGTCACCAGATCTGGAACTACTTGATAAATATTGCTTGCAGAGAGCTGATTTCCTCCACTGGTTGCACCAGACCATGCTACATTCCAGTTGTTTCCACCCTGGTCTACAGCACCGTTACTGTCACTGAAATTAAGGTTAAGTGCCGAATAGTAATGCAGGATAATACAGTCGGGCAGTACTATTGAAACATTGGTTGAACCGGATTTCGTGGCAGCTGATGCCGGCATGTTACCGGCAAAAAAGATTGAAAGTGCCAGAGAGAGGCTTGTTAATATCGTTTTCAATTTCATGACAGGGGACTCCATGATTCAATGTTGCGCAGTAAGTAATGACTGTACTGCGAAGTTCAAGAAACCGGCAACAGTAAAACGGTACTGACAAATTTGATGCTGAATTTCTTTAAAAATATACATAAATATTGTCGCGCAGCAAAATTCTGCTTCATGTCGCGAATGCCATGGAGTATTGATTTTGTTCTGTAACTTGGCTTCTTTTATATACAGGAACTCTCTCATAAAGGCTCTATTTCATTTATAAGGATGTTAAATCCGAATTTTTACCTGTTTCCTCTCCCGGCAATTCATTTCGGTCCCGGTCGATTTTCCTTGCTTGCAGAACTTGCCGGAACTTTTGGAAAAAATATTCTGGTCATCACAGGCCGGCATGCCCTTGAGCAGTCCGGGCGCTTGAGATCACTTCTTGATGCACTTCGCGATGCGAGGCTGAACTCGTTTCATTTTGTTGTTGACCGGGAACCTTCTCCGGAACTTGTTGACGGTGCTGTCTCAGAATACAGGACGCTTTCAATTGATGCAGTTCTGTCTGTCGGTGGTGGCAGTGTGCTCGATGCAGGCAAAGCCATTTCAGCCATGCTGCTGTACGATCTTTCGGTCGAGCGATTTATCGAGGGAAGGGAGGATTTTATACCGCATAACGGGAGAAAAGTCCCTTTTATTGCCGTTCCTACAACATCAGGTACCGGCAGTGAAGTAACCAATAACGCCGTTATCAGCAGAGTTGGCCGGAACGGGTTCAAGCGCTCCCTTCGCCATGCATCCTTTGTGCCCGATATTGCCCTCATTGATCCTGAACTCATAGTCACGGTTTCGCCTGAACTGACTGCAGCATCCGGCATGGATGCCTGTACCCAGCTTCTTGAAGCCTATACGTCTCCTTTTGCGACACCCTACACCGATGCACTTGTCTTCAGCGGACTTGAACACTTCAGCCGTTCCTTTCTTTCTGCATGTACCGATCGGGCGGATGACAGCAATGTGCGAGGAGATATTGCCTATGCAGCCCTGATGTCGGGTATTGCGCTCGCCAATGCCGGTCTCGGGATTGTTCATGGTTTTGCTTCATCAGTCGGCGGATTGATCGATATACCTCACGGCACGCTCTGTGCAACCCTGCTTGCGGAAGCGACAAGGGAAAATATTGCTCAACTCCGCATCATTGATGAGAAACATCCTGTACTCCAGAAATATGCAAAAGTGGGGTGCATGCTTTCAGGTTCTGTTGCTGAAGATCTCTTTTCAGATTGTAACAGGCTTCAGGCTACGCTGGATGAGTGGCAGGAGTTGCTCGGTTTTCCAGGATTGAGCAGTTACGGTCTTCTCGCAGCAGATCTTGATGGTATTGTCAAGATCACCCGCAGCAAGAGCAATGCCGTTCAGCTTGATCATTCCGCCATGAAACGGATTCTCTCCAACCGTTTGTGAGAGATTATTTTTATTCAGGGGATGAACTTTGCCGGGTTATCCACCAATCATCCCCATAGCTGTAAAAGAGCTCTTCGCCCTTGCTGATATTCCGTAACGCATAAAGGACAAGTTCCACACCAAGCGTCGTCTGTTCACGATAGTAGGCAACGTTGGGTGTCGAAGAGTGGTTAAAGAGCATTCCATTCCCCATTACCACAAGACGGGCGGTTTCTGTACTGCCGTAAAAGACGTAGTTCAGAAGTTCACCACCGATGTCCTGGTCGGTTACCTCAAGGGCTGGGCAACGCTCTATGATATCACCCTCACTGATCTTTTTCAGGGCGAAAACCCCACGACCACTGACCGTTGAGCTTCCGACCGTGACCAATTTTCTGCGGATTTTCGATGCCCTGCCGGTTATGAAGATTCCGATTGCAATGCCAGCAAGAATGCCGGTGACCAGCACGAATGATAATATTATATAAAGGTTAGCGGCCATAGGATATTCAGTTGGACATTTTTTATACCGACATGTTTCAGGTAAAGAGATTGCAGAAAATACCTGCATTTGACAATATTGACAAAAGAAGCATGTTTACTATTCAATATGATCTATGCGGTCAAAGAACAAGGGTTTCGCTTGATAGTATATTTTTTTTAAATCCTTTATACAGTTCAGATAACTCAAGGACTTCGTATACAAAAAAAAGACAGGGTGTTTTGTATGTAGCAGGCATAATTGTGCAGGTCACTATCTTTTGTACAGGAATATGATGGCCGTGCAGCTTTTTTCGCTTTATGGGCAACTATCCTCTTTTGTCCTGCTTTAGTTTTCCATATATTTTGTAAAAGGTCTTAAAACAATAGCAGTGCAGTCTCTTCAGGTCTATCCCTGTTTTATCGTTTTCATGCCTTGTCAAGCCTCCCCCAACTCCAATTCGGGCTTTTTATGACATCCAGATATCGGATGATTTCCATTCTCGCATGTGGTATTGTTATCATCGTTATTACAGCATTCTTGTTTCAGCGCACACAGGGCTTTGAAAGTCATTACAGTGCCGGAGAACGTCTATATCTGGAGAAAAGTTATTCCAGGGCGCTGGCTGCCTTTTCTGCTGCCCATGCACGAAATCCCCTTGACGAAAAAACTTCATGGTATCTCTTTCTTACTTACAGCAAACTTAATCGAAAGAAAGAAGCTGAAGCGCAACTCTCGGATTTGAAAAGACACATAATAAAGGATAGCGGCATTCTCGCAGAACTGGGTTCCATCCATTACAGCAGGAATTCTTTTGGCGAAGCAGAGCGCAGCTACGCAGCAAGTCTTGCTGTAAAGGAAAACCCTGATATCAGGCGGAAATATGCCGAAGTACTTGTATGGCAGAAAAAATACAAGCGGGCATTGTTTGAACTTGACCATATTCTTCTCATCAAGCCTGCGGACAAGGTGCTCAGAGAGCTCAAGGCTGATGTTCTTTCCTGGGATGGACAACATGTCAAGGCTCTCGTTTTGTATCACGAACTTTACCAGACAGGCTATCACAAGAATGAAATCCTGAAAAAAATCACACAGCTTTCCGGTTCCGCTGTTCATGACTCATCAGCGACTCCTGTTGACGGGTTGAAAATGCCGGAAAAGGATTCAGGTTATCAAGGTGCCGGAAATATGATTAAACCGCAGCAGCAAAAGCATCCTTTTGTTGTACTTTCTTCTCTTTCTGTCGACCAGAGCCGGAATAAGGAAGAGCGTTTTCTAAAGCTTCTTGGCCGCGATCCTTACAATAAAGCTCTTTTAAGGGAAGCTGTTTCGACTTATGAGTCTTCCGGAAATCCTGAAAAAGCCCTTCCGTATTATGAGCGCCTTCTTGACACTTATCCTGGTGATACCAGTCTTGCCCTTGCTGCGGCAAAAACTTATGCATGGGCCGGCAGGTATCCCAGGGCTTTGCAGCTTTACTCCAGGGTAATACAGAACGGCCAAGGCAGTGACAGGATTCGCGAGGAATATGCCGATGTGCTCTACTGGGACATGCAGTATACCCTTGCTATAGCAGAGTATCAGTTACTCTGGAAAAAGGGAGTGCTAAAAAAGACACAAGCTCTCAATTTCTCCCGTGCACTCATGGCATCAAGGGAGTATGTTTCAGCCGCTGAAATCATCGATTTTCTCACGAAGCGTTATCCGGAGGATGTTGAGGTACTGGAAGCAAGAGCTGACGTTTGTTTTGCCCTTAAGCAATATGATCGTGCAGAAAAACTGTATCGTGACTTGACCAGATCAAAACCGGAAAATCCGGCATATTATAACAGGGTTGCCGATATCTTTGTGGCAAAGCATGACTATCAGCAAGCCATTGCAATAAGCCTCGATATTCTGCGGCGTTTTCCTGACAACGAGAATGCCCTGTTGACCATTGCCAGGGTTTCAAGCTGGCAGAAAGATTATAGCCTTTCACTTGAATATTATGACAGATTGCTTGCATCAGCCCATTCCGGTCCTCAGTATTATCGGGAAAAGGCACGGGTACTCGGATGGACGAGAGCTTATGGGAAATCACTCCGTCTGTATAAAGAGGCTATCCGTTCTTACCCAGAGAACCAGGCTCTAAAGGCGGAATCGGAGGCAAAAAAATACTATTACCGAAACACCTGGAATCATGCCGTAAAAAATTACAGGGCATGGCTGCTTGCCGAACCGCATCATCCGGAAGCATTGTTTGACCTTGGGCAGCTTTTTTTTCAGCAGGCTCGCTGGAAAGAAGCCTCTGAAATCTATGACACCCTGCTTATCGATATACCTGACCATCCTCAGGCGACAGTCGTGAGGAAAAAAATATCAGTTCTCTCCTCCCTGACACGTCTTGAAAGCGGAGTGGACTATTTCAGTGCGAGAAGCGCTCAACGCCTGAATGATGTGACCTGGAGCGGTTTTCATACGGCGCTTGATATTCCGATACACGAAAGAGAGACTCTTTTTATGAAGTTGGACAGGAAAAACTATCGTTTCGAAAATGGACGCCATACTCCGTTCAGTAATGTCGTAACGGCAGGGTTCGATTACCGCAACCAGCCCGATATCCACTTGCGGGCAGCTTACGGTTTCAAGCAGAACTCCGGCAATCTTGCGGACAGTCATACTGGCTTTATTGAAGCGGGCAGCATGCCTCTCGACAATCTTCATCTTGATTTTGGATTCCACCGGGAAGAGGTGATTGAAAATTACACAACGTTCCTGAACCATCTGCAGAAAAACCGGTGGCAGGGCAGAGTACATTATGACGGGTTCAGACGATTGAATGCCGGTGCCGATTACGCTCTTGAACGCTATTCGGACGGAAACAGCAGGGCAAATATCGGCATCGATCTCATGGCGCACCTTATGTATGAACCGAAACGGCTGAGCGTTACCTATCGGTGGCAGAACTATGGTTTCAGCGATCACCGGGCTGAGTATTTTTCACCGGCAACGTTCACCACCCATACAGCAGGCATTGAATGGCAGCATTCTCTCAACAGCGAAGAACTGTTTCGGGGTGCAAACGATACCTATTATACCGCTGCTTACCGCATAAGTCTTGAACCGGGCAGCAGTCTCTCCCACCAGGTTCATGCAGGTATTTATAAAGACTGGAGCAAACGTTTTTCCGGCTCTCTCGATTACCAGCATACCTGGAACAGCAAGACAGAAATATACAAGGACGATCAGATCAATGCCGGCATCATGTGGTACTTTTAGGTAACGACTCTTAACATTGCAGTTTCATGCAGGAGAAAAAAAACTTCAGGATTCTGGCAGCCCAGGTGATCGTGCTGCTGATCGCCGTAACCATCTATATCCTTGCTCGCACCTATTTCCTTTACCAGGCCCGCTATGATAACTTTGAGCGGGTTTTCAGCATACTGTTTCTGGCTGCTGAAGTCTTTATCATGTTTCATGCCTTCGGTTTTTTTTCAAATATCCTTAGTGAGAGCCGGCAGCACGCTGAGCCTCTGCAGGCTGATCCTGGTCCGGATGCATCGGTGGCGATTCTGATTCCCGCCCGACATGAACCGAAGCAGGTTGTTGAAAACACGCTCCTGACTTGTCTTGGCCTTGCTTATCCCAACAAGAAAATCTACCTGCTTGATGACTCCTCGATCGAGAGCTACAAGCAGGATGCCCGGGATCTTGCTGCTGCATACAGGGTTGAACTTTTTACCCGGCCAGATAACAGGGGGGCCAAAGCCGGGCTGATCAATGATGTCCTTAAATCGCTTACTGCAAAGTATATTGCTGTTTTCGATGCTGACCAGAATCCCATGCCGGGGTTTTTGAAAAAGGTGCTTCCCTTTCTCGAAGCTGATGAACGACTTGCCTTCGTTCAGACTCCCCAGTTTTATTCGAATACCGATGTCAGCCGGGTCGCACTGGTCTCGAATGTCCAGCAGGCGGTCTTTTTTGAGTATGTCTGTGAAGGCAAGTCATCGAAGGAATCCATGTTCTGTTGCGGTACCAACGTGGTGATCCGCCGCAGCGCACTGGAGGATGTCGGGGGATTTGATGAACAGACCGTAACTGAAGATGTTGCAACAACGCTGAAGCTGCATCGGAAACACTGGAAATCGCTATACTACAATAAAGCCTATACTTTTGGCATGGCCCCCGAGGATCTTGGATCGTATTTCAAACAGCAGAATCGCTGGGCGATGGGCAACGTCCAGCTTCTGCGAAAGCTTATCGTCCTTTTTTTTACTGATATAAGGGTTCTTAAACCCATTCAGTGGTTTGAGTATACCATAACATCGACCTATTACTTTATCGGGTGGGCTTATCTTATCCTGATGATTGGCCCGATCCTCTATACCTTTTTTAATGTTCCATCATATTTTATGGACCCATCGGTCTACATGCTGACCTTTGTGCCCTACTTCATGCTTTCGCTCATGGTTTATTATTCGAGCATGGGAAAGAGAAACTACTCTATACTCAATATTTTCAGGGCTCAGATGTTGAGCCTGATGACCATTCCGGTCTATATCAGGGCATCGATACTGGGACTTTTCAATATCCGGAAAGGATTCCAGATTACTCCCAAGGATGGAGTCCGGAGTGTGCCATTGAGAATGCTCTGGCCTCAGCTTCTCTTGTGGGGTGTCCATGTCTCCGCGCTTACCTGGGGCCTTTTCAGGTTCTATTATGAACAGAACCTTGCACTCGGAATGAATGTTTTCTGGCTCAGCTTCCATTGTTTCATTTTCAGCGGAATTTTTTATTTCAACAAGGAATGAAGCCTTTTTTTCTTTCGCTGCTTTTTCTTTCGCTGCAGCTTATGATGATCAACTGTTCCGCAGCTCCAACGGATCCGGAGGAAATTGTCCGCGGCTCCTGGCTGCACTACAAACATGCCTATATTCGGGATGGAAGGGTCATCCGTCCGAAAAACAATAATGACACGGTTTCGGAAGGTGAGGCCTACGCAATGCTGCGTGCAGTCCTCATGGACGACAGAAAAACCTTCGACGAATGCCTTTCATGGACGCAATCGTCACTTTCGCGCAAAGCCACCCATGGAGACGCGCTTCTTGCATGGCATTATGAGAACGGTATTGTCAGCGATTCCACCGCTGCGACAGATGCTGATATCGATTACGCCTATGCACTCCTCCTTGCTTTCCGTACATGGCAGGAGAGGCGTTATGTTGATCTTGCCCGTGAGGTGCTCGACAGCATTCTCAAACTCGAGACTGTAGAACGTGATGGCCGGCTTTACCTTTTGCCCTGGCCTCAGATTGTGACCGAAACGGAGGCACTGTTACCCCAAAACCCATCCTACTATGCTCCCTCAAATTTCAAGCTCTTTTATGAAGTCAGCGGTGATAAACGGTGGCTCAAGCTTGCCGATACAGGCTATGACCTTCTCCGAAGTCTCCAGAAATCGTTCAACGGGGAAAAAGGATCAGGTCTTGTACCCGACTGGTGTGCTGTTGACATGCAGGGAAGGATAGTTCCTCTTTCTGGCCGTTCATCGCTTTACGGCTGGGAAGCCACAAGGACTCCTCTGAGAATTGCAGCAGATTATCATCTTTACCATGACCTGCGGGCACTTGGTGTACTGAAGAGGTTTTCAGCATTTTTCGACAGTGAGTTCAGCCGCAATGGCAGAATTTTCAGCGAATATGCCTGTAACGGCACTACCTCGAATCCCTATGAAACACCACTCTTCTACAGTGCCGCCTATGCGGCAGCGGAAGCAGCGGATTCCCCCACAGCTTCTCCCATCCTGGAACGACTTCGGGGATTTATCAAGCAGGAAGGAGAGGAATTCTGGTATCAGGATACGGAAGATTACTACGTCAACAGTCTTTCCTGGCTCGTGGAATATTATAAAACCCAAAAGAAGTAACGGAGTTCCCATGATCGAAAAAAACGAATTGCTCGAAAAACTCAGGGATGCGGCAAAAATGGAAGGGGCCCTTATTACCATATACTCAAACCATTTGACCACCATACTAGGCCATTCCAGACTTGAGGAGGAGATACAGGCTGAAATAACATTTATTTTGAAAAAGCTGATAGGGGATTCGAAAAGGCACGACGATTTTATGAACGATCTTATCACATCAATCTCAAAGAGCACCAAAAATGTTTATTAATGATGATTTTCTGGAATTTTTCGGATCCATGATGGAGCTCGAAAAGCAGCAGAGGGATTTACTGAAACAGATTTCTGCAGAAGTCGTTGACCAGGATATCAAAGACTTGCTTATGAGGATAAGCATGGACGAGCAGCGGCATGTTGATCTCGTTCAGCGGATTATGGAACTTGTTGCAGGTGTTGCTGAACCGGATTCATCAATCGGGACAAAAATATAGCTCTCTTTGATACGGTTTTTTTGCTTGTCTGGCATGGTAGTTGATGATAATAGTATAGAGATCATCTGAAACCCCCAACAAGGAAAAACAATGGCACAGAACTACAGAAATTTGCTGGACTCACTCGGTGCAATAAGCCTGTATGCAAAACATGTGAAAAGCACACTTGATTTTTCAGGACTTGATGAAACATCCCGCAGAAAAATTGCCGCCATCCTCGACACAATGCTCGAAGAGTCCCGCAGTCAGGAAGAGGCTGTCAAGCAGGCCATCGCAGCGATCTAACAAGACGTAAAGCACTTCCAAAGGAGTGTCCCCCGATCTTCTTTGCCGTACGAGCATGGTTACCCTTCCATGCCGTATGGCTTTTTTTTGTTAACTGCTTGTATTTCATTTTTTCCTGCATGAAGCAACTGTCTTATCCTGGCGTTGCTGCAACTGTTTCATAATGATCCCACCCGATCATGAGGATGACTTCGGATGCCAATTTTCAATATTCAGAACCTGTCAGGCTGTTTAAATTGCTTTTTAACTGGAGTTTTACTTCTGGCACAGAATTTGATTCATTACGTATAAAGCATGAATCAAACAAAACGGAGCAAAAAATGTTAAGCAGAGAGGTTTACCTGGACTACTTCGAACAGATTCTTGATGTTCGTGCAAGGCTTACGGAACAGGCTGCAGAAATCGCAGAGCAGACCGACAGTCAAGCAGTAAGGGATGCTTTGAAAAGTATCGCCGATTCCGGCGGACGTCAGATGGCTATGGCAGAGGAGCTGGCTGCTCTTCTAACCGCGGCCTGAGGAAACAATCACCTTGTCAGGTAAGCTCTGTTTGCGATAGCAGGATGCTTTCGAGATCGATGAAAGGTTATGCAGAAGTTGAAGTCGGACTTTCCAAAGGCGCATTCTTCCCGTTAATGGAAAAAGAGAGGGTATCCTTATATTCCAGCGTAAGCTCAAAAGCCTGAGGAAGAAATCGTGATGTTTACATGTGTGCTTTTCAGAATAAACCTGCGTCCAATACTTCTGTAATGGGAAAAGAAGAACAAGACAATCCGGAACAAAAGAGAAAAAAGGTTCTCTATACCTCATTAGTCCAGCAAATTGTTGATGGCTGGGCTTTAGGCAAGCCGCCGCTTCAATCAACCGGTAAGCCCAGCGGATATTACCGGCTCACCAATTATCTTATGGAGTATATCCTCCACAACAATATCCTTCCTGAAGGAATTCACCCCATGCCTGAAGGACGTGATCGTAACAACAACCTTGAACCATCATTCCTGGTGGATTTCGACAGCATTATCGGAGACATATCCTTACCTGATTGATCAATTCCAGGAGAAACTATGAAAACCAGCGAGTTATCGCCCTGCTTCGTCACAAAGGATATTGATGCCTGCCGCGATTTTTATCTGCGTCACGTTTCAGCAAAAGCTGTTTTTGATTGCGGCTGGTATATCAGCCTGCGGATTGGCAGAGATGGCCCTTCAATTCAGTTCATACAGCCTCAAGAGGGTATGGCAGAATTCAATGGTCAGGGAGTCATGCTCAATTTCAGGGTTGACAACGTTGATGCAGAACATGCAAGACTACTCGGTGCTGGAGTGAAACCTGCAATGCCGCTTGAAGACCATCCATGGGGTGACAGGGGATTTTCTATCATTGATCCCATTGGAACTTCTCTCTACATATACTCAGATCGTGAGCCGTCAGATGAATTCAAGCGATACTACAAAGCCTGACAAAGGTTTTTCTTCCGACCACTTGATTGGCAGCATCACTTTCTCCATGGCCAACAGGAATGATTTGCCACAGGTACAGGCACTTTTATCAGAAAATGGTCTTCCCTATGAGGATGTCGGTGAACACATAGAACATTTTTTGCTGGCCCGGGACAACGGCACGCTTGTTGGAACAGTCGGTGTCGAAGTGCTTGGAAGCGATGGACTGTTACGCTCGCTCTGCGTCAGCTTTAATTACCGCAACCGTGGGATTGCCTCAGAATTATGCAAACGTATCAAGGCATATTCACGTAATGCCGGAGTCTGCCGGCTCTACCTCCTGACCACAAATGCAAAAGATTTTTTCGCCTCCAGGGGATACTCGGTTTGTGCTCGTGAGAGCCTGCCGTCCACAGTACAAGGTACGGCGGAGTTTCGCTTCCTCTGCCCAAGCACGGCAGTGTGCATGGCGAAAGGAGAGATTCCAGATACTTGTGCAGCGGGAACTCGTCCTTCAAAAGGTTTTTAGCTTAATGGTTATCGGGCTACCAAGCGGCGGGTGTTGACTTTGAACGTAATAATGATAATGAATTCAGTATTGGTTGCTTATTTGCCCTAAGTGAAACAGTGCATTTGAGTTGAAAATACATGGAGTAACTGTTTTATGTCCCATGGTAAATCTGTAATTGAAGAGGGGTAAAGATGCTCTCGGCAAAAAAATCCAGCTTGAAGCGATCCGTCTATGAGATGCCGGATTTTGTGGTCGCTGCATTGCGGGAACATCAACTTGATGAAGCTTACCGGTTACGCCCGCCGTACCAGCAAAACGACTATATCGGCTGGATTACTCGCGCGAAACGGGATGCTACAAAACAGAAACGCCTCAATCAAATGCTGTCTGAACTCAAGAGTGGTTTGCTGTACATGAACATGAAGTATACCCCGAAGCATCGCATGGAATGATAACCGCAATGTCAAGCGTTATTGCGAATGTTATTTTGCCATCTTTCCAGATGAAATGATGGTACTTGTATGAAATACATGTACCAAGTAACGGAATGATAAGCTACTTTTTCAGGTTGTATACAGTTGAGTCTTAAAATAGAAATAATAACATTTTGTGAATAATGAAGTTGACGACCTTTCTGAGATATATCTGGGCCTTTCCCAACACCGTAATCGGATTACTGTTGCTTCTTCCTTCGCTGTTTTCGGGCGGCAGGGTGAGGCGCGTGCAGGGTGTGCTGGAAATCACCGGCAGGGCTCCTGCCTGGGTGCTTCAGCATATTCCTTTCAGCGAACCCGTCACCGCGCTGACCCTTGGTCATGTTGTACTCGGAGCAGATGAAGAAACGCTTGAATGGTGGCGAAGCCATGAGTTGATGCATGTACGGCAGTATGAACGTTGGGGCCCTTTTTTCATTCCCGCATATTTTTTCAGTTCATTTGCCGCCCATCTTAAAGGCAAGGACAGTTATCTCGACAACCGGTTTGAAGCTGAAGCGTTTTTCCAGCAACGGAAGGTTACATGAAAAGATAAGATGAATTTGAAAATAGGGTTACTTCAATGTCACTGTTGTTTTTTCAATTACAGAAGAGAAAATTCCAAACGGTTTTGCTCCCTTTTTTTTGTGCTAATAGTCAACAACATCTCCTATTAATGTAATGTGCAAATGGAAAATCCTGATGTGCTTGACTCTTTTGTTGACGTAAGTGCTGATAGTCAACAACGTCCCTCTGGTGAGGTGGTACTCAGGATCAGCGACCTGTCGAAATTCTATATGATGGGGGAGGTGCGGGTTGATGCGCTGAAGCATATTTCCCTTGAATTTCATGCAGGTGAACTTGCGGTGTTGCTGGGGGCTTCCGGAAGTGGTAAATCAACCCTGCTCAATATTATCGGTGGTCTTGATGTGCCCTCGTCTGGCAAACTCTTTTTTCATGGCCGCGAGATTACTGCCGCCACAGAGGCGGAACTGACGGCTTATCGTCGTCGCTCGATCGGTTTTGTGTTCCAGTTTTATAATCTGATTTCAAGCCTGTCGGCGCTTGAAAATGTTCAGCTTGTAACCGAGATTGCCGATAATCCCATGCCAGCGGAGGAGGCGCTCAGGCTTGTTGATCTTGGCAATCGTCTGAACCATTTTCCGGCACAGCTTTCCGGTGGTGAGCAGCAGCGGGTGGCGATAGCGAGGGCGGTAGCGAAGCGGCCAGAACTGCTGCTCTGTGATGAACCTACGGGGGCGCTTGATTTCCAGACGGGAAAATTGGTGCTCGATGTGATCGAAAAAGTAAATCGTGAACTGGGTACGACCACACTTGTTATCACCCATAATGCTTCAATTGCGGGGATGGCCGACAGGGTTGTACGTCTGAGGAGCGGAGAGCTCTCCGAGGACAGGAGAAATCTTACCCGGATGTCGCCGTCGGAACTGGTCTGGTAAAGAATCAGATGAAGCCACTTCAGAGAAAGCTGCTGCGCGAACTGCTGCACCTCAAAGGCCAGATGCTTGCCGTTGCTGCTGTTGTAGCTTGCGGAATTTCGGTATTTGTCTCCATGAGCAGCGTGAAATATTCCCTTGAGGCTTCGAGGCAACGCTATTACAACAGGTTCCGCTTTGCAGATGTTTTTGTACAGGTCAAGCGTGCACCGGAATTTTATCGCGAAACGGTGAGCCGTATTCCGGGGGTGGCATCAGTCAGTACTCGTCTTATTGCCGATGTTACCCTTGATGTTCCGGGACTTGATGAACCGGCCACCGGCAGACTGGTATCGATTCCCGAGTACCGGACGCCGGTTCTGAATGATCTTTTTCTGAAAAAGGGGCGATATATCGAGCCGGGCAAACCTGATGAGGTGATTGCCAGCAAACCCTTTCTTGAAGCCAACCACCTTGTTCCTGGTGACCGAATCAGCGCGGTGATCAATGGTCGAAAACGGGATTTGCTTATTGTCGGCATGGGGCTCTCACCGGAGTATATCTATGAGGTACAGCCCGGATCGTTTTTCCCCGACAAACGCCGCTTTGGAGTTTTCTGGATGAGCCGGAGGGCGCTTGAGTCAGCAGTCGATATGAGCGGAGCTTTTAATGATCTTTCGCTGACGCTGGCTCACGGAGCTTCGGAAAAAGATGTCATCATGAAGCTCGACAACCTCTTCAAACGCTACGGTTCGCTTGGTGCTTATGGCCGCAGCGAGCAGCTTTCCGACCGTTTTATTGTCGATGAGATCAAGCAGGTCGGAATCCAGATTACCTTTCTTCCGCTTGTTTTCCTTGCCGTAGCGGTCTTTCTGCTCAATATTGTGCTTCGGCGGATTGTGGCAACCCAGAGGGACCAGATCGCCGTCCTCAAGGCAATTGGATACTCCAATGAGGATGTCGGGCTGCACTATCTGGGCTTTGCCATGATCCCCACAGCATTTGGCGCGGTTATGGGTACACTGCTCGGTGCATGGCTTGGCAGGGAACTGATGAACATCTACGGTGAATTCTATAATTTTTCCGAGCTGGTCTATTACTTCCGATTTGAGGATGTTGCCCTTTCAGTTCTTTTGAGTTTTGCTGCCGCCATGTTCGGAGCACTCGGAGCTGTCAGGAAAGCTGTGCTCCTCCCTCCGGCTGAAGCGATGCGCCCGGATTCTCCGGTGCTCTATAAACCAGGCATTTTTGATCGTGAGTCTCTGCGTAAAAAAATCCCTGTACCTGTCAGGATTATTGTGCGCAATCTGGAACGGCGGCCGTTGAAAGCAGCTCTTTCGGTGCTGATGATCTCGCTTGCTGTCGCTATTCTGATTGCGGGCCGTTATACCTATGACTCGGTTGACAGGATGGTACAGGTCGAGTTCAGCGAAAAACATCGTGAGGATGTTACGGTTATCTTCAATAACCCGATGCCTCCCTCGGTACGTTTTAATATTGCTTCGCTTGATGGGGTGCTCGCACATGAATTCTATCGTGAAGAGCCTGTCAGGATGAGTTTTGGACACCGTGCCCGACGTCAGTCGATCAAGGGAATGGACTCAGCAGAGGGACTGCAGCGGCTGGTTGACAAGTCAAGCCGTCAGTTCAGTCTGCCTCCTGACGGAATTGTTTTGACCTCTACGCTTGCGAAGATTCTTGGTGTCAGGCCCGGCGACAGGCTGCAAATTGATTTTCTGCAGGGCCGGCAGCGTCATGGAGAGCTTTTTGTCAGCAGTACCATTGATGAAATCCTCGGTCTCTCGGCCTATATGGATATTGGTGCACTGAACCGTCTTGCGGGAGATGGAGGAGCACTTAATGCAGCATATCTGCGACTCGATCAGGCAAAAGCAGGAAAGCTGTATACGACCTTCAAGAAGATGCCGGGAGTTGCCGGCATCATGATGCTGAAGGCGATGAAAGAGAGTTTTGATGAGCTGATTGCGCAGAGCATGACCACATCGACTGTCATTCTGACCTCTTTTGCCTGTATACTTGCTTTTGCTGTGGTGTATAACGGGGCGCGTATCTCTCTTTCCGAGCGGGCACGCGAACTCACAAGCCTCCGGGTACTTGGTATGACAAGAGCGGAAATTTCCTTTATTTTACTTGGCGAACAGGCCATGCTTACCATTACGGCTATCCCGGTAGGATTCATGATCGGTATCGGACTTTCTGCACTGCTTGCGCGTGCTCTCAGTTCGGAGCTCTACCGCTTGCCCCTGGTGTTCAGTGCCTTTAACTTTCTTTTTGCCTTTGTGGTTATTGTTCTTGTCTCGGGTGTATCAGCTCTTTTGGTCAGAAAGCGCCTTACAGGCCTTGATCTTGTCGAGGTTTTAAAAACTAGGGAATAGATTATGGTACTTTCCAAAACACAGCGCATTGCAGGACTATCCGTCGCGGTGGCTGCACTTATCCTTTTTTTTGTTTTCCGGCCATCTCCGCTTCCCGTTGATTCAGGAGTGGTCAGGCGGGGTCCTCTGCAGGTAACGCTTGAAGGTGAGGGTGTGACACGAGTGAATGACCGGTATGTTGTTGCAGCACCGGTAAGCGGAAAACTTGTGAGAGTGGAACTGGAAGAGGGGGACAGTGTCCGGAAAGGAAATGTGGTGGCAGCACTGCTTCCTCCTGAACTTGATACCCGCGAATATCGTGAAGCCTCTTCCAGGGCAGGATCAGCCCGGGCAGCTCTTGACGAAGCTATTGCACGGCAACGCAGGGTAATGCTCACACTTGCGCAGGCTGAGCGTCGTTACGGTCGTTATCGGAATCTGTACAGGGAAGGAGCTGTTTCAAAGGAGACATATGAACTTGCAGAGAACGAGGCTCAGACGCTGCGGAAAGAGGGCGAAGCTGCCCGTTCAGGGGTTGAGGCTGCCCGCTTTAACTTTGGGGCGGTTCAGGCACTTGTTGACCGTCAGGTAGCAGGTAAGCCTGTGAACGTTCTTTCTCCGGTTGACGGAAGGGTGCTCCGGATCCATGAAAAAAGTGAACGGGTGGTGATTGCCGGTTCACCGCTTGTCGACATCGGCGATCCTTCGGCGATTGAAATTGTTATCGACGTACTCTCTTCTGATGCTATCAGGGTAAAGCCTGGAAACAGAGTGGTAATCATGGACTGGGGAGGCGACAAGGAGCTGCAGGGTATAGTGAAAACTGTCGGACCAGCGGCTTTTACCAAAACCTCGGCACTTGGCATTGAAGAGAAACGGGTGAACATCGTAGCTGTTCTCAGCAAGGATGAACCGCTTCTTGGTGATAATTTCCGCGTTCAGGCAAGCATTGTGCTCCGTGAAGCGGCCGATGTGCTTCAGGTTCCGGTCAGCAGTCTTTTCAGGGGAAAAGATGGGTGGCATCTTTTTGTCATTGAAGATGGAAAAGCGGTAGACAAGGCTGTGTCGATCGGCATGAGAGGTACCTTGCAGGCGCAGGTGCTCGCAGGGCTCAGGAAGGGGCAGAAGGTTGTGGTGCACCCTACCAACGAACTAAAGGATGGCATGTCGGTAAAGACTCAGGAATAGCGTTTTGAAGGGAATACATCTACCGGTACCTCTGACGATTCAAAAGAGCTGTTGCAGTTTCAAACGTAAGGAGTAACTTTATCTCCTTATGAGCAAAAATGAAACAACAGCAGGTGATAGCGAAAAAACAGGCATTCGGCATTCGACGATTCTTGTTATTGGCGGCGGTGCGGCGGGAATGGCTGCGGTCATTGCTGCGCGGCGAAGCACAAAAGCTTCCGGCGAGCCCTGTTCCATAACACTTCTTGAGCGGAATCCTCGTCCTGGAACTAAAATCAGAATATCAGGGGGCGGTAAATGTAATGTGACTCACCGGGGTACTCCGGCTGAGCTGCTTGAACTGGGTTTTCTGAGACGCAATGAAAAGCGTTTTTTGCGTCACGCTCTGTACAGCTTTTCAAACACTGATCTTCTTGCCCTTTTGCGTTCGAAGGGTATTGAGACCGAAGAACGGGCTGACGGGAAAGTTTTTCCAGCCAGCGGGGACGCTGCATCGATTGCCCGCTCGTTTGAGGGGCTGCTGAAAGAGTCAAGGGTTCAGCAACACTATTCCTGCAGGGTTCAGAGTGTTGTACGAAACGGGGAACTCTTTGTTGTGACAACTGGGGATGAGGTGTTCACAACCGAATGTCTTGTTCTGGCAACCGGAGGTGTCTCCTACTCCAAAACAGGCACAACAGGCGACGGCCTTGTTATTGCCCGTTCGCTTGGCCACTCAATCATAAAGCCATCGGCGGCGCTGGCTCCGCTCTATACCATCAAGTCTCCACCAGCCTCTCTTTCAGGACTGGCGCTCCGTTCAATAAGCCTGGTTGCGGCTGCCGGCTGCCGGAGTGTTGAGCGACGTGGCGATCTGCTCTTTACGCACCGGGGCTTCAGTGGCCCTGCTGCACTCTCGCTTTCACGTGATGTAGCTGAGCTGATGGGTGAGTGCGGGAATTGTACTCTTTTTGCCAATCTCTTTCCTGAACAGAGCTTTGTTGAGC
Source organism: Chlorobiaceae bacterium (assembly GCA_013334755.1). Lineage (GTDB taxonomy): Bacteria > Bacteroidota > Chlorobiia > Chlorobiales > Chlorobiaceae > Chlorobium. Next base: position 24,793 of record JAAXWX010000010.1, read on the forward strand.
TTGAAGCAGAGTTTTTGCAGCAGGCCCGCAGGAATGGCGCTCAAATGGTACGCAAATTCCTCCAGGTATGCCCGATCGCTCCACCGAACGGTTCAATACAAGTGGCGCCTCATGGTACGCTTCCTTCCGCTCTTGTACCCTTTATCATGCGTCATGCAGGCCTTGAGAACGATCTAAACTGGGGCGGACTTCCGAGGGAGAAACGGCAATTACTGATCTCTGTGCTCAAGCGCTTTCCTCTCGGCAGTGTGCGTGAAGTTCCGATTGATCAGGGCGAAATTTCTGCCGGGGGTGTTTCCCTTGTTGAGGTTAATCCGAAAACCATGTGCTCAAGGATTGTCCCCAGACTTTTTATCTGCGGCGAGCTCCTTGACTACGCCGGTGAGATTGGCGGCTTTAACCTTCAGGCAGCTTTTTCCACTGGCTGGATGGCTGGAGTCAGTGCGGTTCAGTCTATAGCATGAAAGAGGGGATCAGCACCTGATACAAAAAAGAAAGCGCTGAGTTCTCTATATGTCTTTCAAGAGGAACCCAGCACTTTCAGCTTATCACACACGATCCTTTAAGAGCAGGAATAAGCAGGCTCTTTTGTTGCAGCATCCATCACTCGCACTTCAAACCGGTATTCTTTGATGTCGAAGGAGAATTTCGGATTGTCGTGAAACATGACACGTTTTTTTTCAAAGCGAACTTTCATTGGAACACTTACCTTTCGCTCATCACCACAGACGTTGTTTTTTACTCCCGGATGGAAAAGCTCTCCCTTTTCCTCAGATATAGATACATGGACTGCATGGTCTACCGTACTGAGTGCCTCTATGGAGCCATCCTCTGCAAGCTGTACTGAGTTTATATCACCGTGAATCCCGTTCGGCTCGTTGTCGTAGGAGGTAATTATTCCGATCGGAGTAAGAATGTCAATTTTTTTGAGCGGTTCAAAGGATCGGATTGCTCCTGATTCATAGAATGCCAATCCTTTTCTCACCGTGATTTCACCCATCGGGGTCTCAACTGTGAGGGTCTGGCCAGGCCAGAGGGTGATGCTTTTCAGAGCACCGCTTTCGTAAAACTGCAGGCCAATAACCTTTGCGGAAAGGTTTCCTGCCGGTGAACTGAAGGTCAGGGTATCAGCAAGGGCGAACTCGTTCTTCCATGACCAGAAGCCGCTCAATTTTCCGTCAAGCGGAAAGATTCGTTTTATGCTGCCGTTTTTATGAAAGGTAACCAGTTCTGCAGGTATGGCTCCGACCGGCGTATCAAGCATGGTTTGCGATTGCAGGGCAATCGATTTCAGCGCACCATCCTTGTAGAAGTACATCGGTTTAACAGAGCGACGTCCCATATCTTCCGCTTCGTATTGAGGCACAAGGATTCCGTAAGGGGTGGTCAGGGTATTGTGCCGGGTGACAAGACAGCCATCAGTTTTTCCGTTTGAATAGAGTGTTCGGAACTCTACACCCGAAAGCTCGCCGTATATGGTATTGATCGTGGTCATGATCTCTCTTTTTGTGTTATGTCTCCTGGCTCTTCTCATTTTCCCTGTCTATTATAAGCAAGTATCAGGCCACAATGTTTGGAAGTATTGTAACTAATAATTATAAAACAAGTTGTCAGTATCTATTATCAATAGGAAGTCATGAAAATGAGGACAAAATGGTAGGAACCATATGGCGATCTACATTATGGTAGAAAATCTTGTAACAATCATGGTTCGTTAAAAGCGGAATCAAAAATAATTGTTTTTTTAAAGCTGTGCCCTTCTTTGCTGATCATTATATTCCGGACTTCCGGGTTTAAGCTGCTTCAGGGTAGTACAAGGTTTATTCCGTAAAGTCCAGTTTTATACACAGTTTTTTATTTTACAAGGTTGTTAAAGATGCCTAACATTTATTTTTTGACCGGTGGGGCACGGAGTGGTAAAAGTTCATTTGCTTTGCAGCTTGCCGTACCTTATAAGAAAAGGGTCTTTCTGGCTACTGCTGAACCCTTTGATGAGGAGATGCAGTGCCGAATCAGCAAGCACAGAGAAGAGCGGGCTGGAGAGTTCATAACGATTGAAGAACCAGTATCACTTGATCGTGCACTAAGGGAACTACCGCAAGGCACGGACGTGGTACTGCTCGACTGCCTTACAGTCTGGGCCGGAAACCTTATGCATTATGCCGGAACAAATGGGGAAGGGGAGATCGAAAAACGGATTGAACTTTTTCTTGACGTATTGATCTGCCCGCCATGCGATATTATTCTTGTTTCCAATGAGGTCGGGATGGGAATTGTGCCGGAAAATGCCATGGCCAGGAAGTTCCGCGATGTCGCCGGAATCATCAACCAGCGGGTTGCCTCATTGGCTACGGAGGCCTGGCTGCTTTGCAGCGGTCTGCCGCTTCGATTAAAATAGATTTGTGGAGTAACCTATAACATATATTGAGAGTACCATAATTATGCATGAAGAGTTGCAGCAACTTCTGGATTGTATCAAGCCTGCCTCCCATTCGCTCAGCAATGCTGCGCAGGCCCATCTTGATGATCTGACCAAGCCGCAGGGGAGTCTCGGACGACTTGAGGAGATTGCCCTTAAATTTGTTCTGGCGACCGGCAATCTTGAGCCGGTTCTTTCAAAAAAGAAAATCTGCTGTTTTGCCGCCGATCATGGTGTGGCTGCTGAAGGGGTCTCGGCATATCCCTCAGAAGTGACCCCCCAGATGGTTTATAACATGCTCAATGGTGGTGCTGCCATCAATGTGCTGACGCGTCATGCGGGAATTGACCTTGATGTTGTGGATATGGGTGTCAGGCATGATTTTCCTGATTTGGCCGGGCTCATCAAAAGGAAAGTGCGTCATGGGAGTGCCAATATCGCTGAAGGAGCAGCCATGAGCGAAGCGGATGCATTACAGGCATTGCTTTGCGGGGCTGAGCTGGCGACTGAAGCATATGAGTCGGGATACCATATCCTTGGAACCGGGGAGATGGGGATTGCCAATACCTCCTCGGCAACAGCACTATATGCTGTTCTGCTTGATGTGCCGGTTGAGAGCATCACCGGGAGGGGTACGGGTATTGATGATGAGCGGTTGAGCCATAAAATCTCGGTTATCAAACGCGCACTTGAAGTCAATGCTTCCCGATTTTCAACTCCGTTCTCAGCACTTGCCGCACTTGGCGGATTCGAAATTGCAGCCATAACGGGATTTATTCTCGGAGCAGCCGCGCTCCGGGTTCCTGTTGTAGTCGATGGCTTTATCTCCTCTGCGGCAGCTGTCGTGGCACTCAAACTCTGTCAGACAGTTGATGACTTTCTCTTTTTCAGTCATCTCTCCCATGAAAAAGGGCACAGGGAAGTCATGCAGAAACTTGGTGCCAAGCCGATTCTTGATCTTGATCTTCGTCTTGGTGAGGGAACAGGTGCAGCAATCGCCATGCAGCTTATTGATGGGTCAGTGAAAATCTACAATAAAATGGCAACCTTCAGTTCAGCAAGGGTCAGTGAAAAAAGTGAGGATTAAGGTATGTTGAGCGATATAGTTACAGCCGTGAGAACCCTTACGGTGATTCCTGTTCCGGGCAGGGATACCGAAACCTTCAGCCGTTCGCTGTACTGGTTTCCCTTGGTTGGGTTGCTTCTCGGGCTTATACAGGCAGCGCTCGGCTATTTCGGCTCTCGTTTTGCCTGGAATGAGCTTTCAGCTCTGCTTGTAATACTTGGCGGGATTGTCCTTACCAGGGGAATGCATGCCGATGGACTTGCCGACCTGGCTGATGGATTCTGGGGTGGCAGGACGAGGGAAGCAGCACTGAAAATTATGAAAGATCCAAACGTCGGTTCCTTCGGTGCAATTGCTCTCTCTGGTATCATGCTGCTCAAATGGGTTATCCTCCTGAAACTTGTCGGGTCCGGAGCTTTTGAATTCATTGCTGCCGGTGTTCTGCTCGCCCGCTGGACGCAGGTTCTCCTTGCTTCATCGCTGCCTTACGCCCGCGAGGAAGGCGGAACAGCACAAGCTTTCGTGAGTGGCGCTGGAGTTCTGCATATAATCGTAACTTCAGGGCTGACGCTCTTTTTTCTCCTGACTCTTCTTCATGCTGACCTCTATGCTCTCGTCTTGGTGGTATCAGTCGCGCTTTCAGCAGCTGTTTTTACTGGAGTGTTGAGCTACCGCAAAATCGGTGGGGTTACCGGTGATGTGCTCGGTGCAGGAAGTGAGGTAACTGAGGTATTCGTCTGGACCGCAGCAGCACTGTATTCAGTGGTCAACGTTTAAGATGGATTGATGATGCTTTCATTATTTGAATTTTGCTCTTGCTTTCCTGAATGCCTTTTTTAGATTGTTCACGGCCACTTCCGCTCCATATCTAACCTCTTGCCAGGCGTCCTCAGTGCTGTGGAGAAGAGCAGTTGTTTTCGATGCGGCATGTTCACGTTGCTGTTTCAGTTCATCAATCTGCTGATGAAGTCTTTTTGTGATCTTTTCAGCCTTTTTCTCAAGCTTTGCGATCTCCTTGTCCCACAATTTGAGCTTGCGGCCAAGGTTATCAATGTACTCTTTTCGGTCCATGGCTTTTTTTGATTGAATAGTTTGGTCAATGTCCAGGTTTATAAATACCTCATCGAAACTGTTACCTCAAGCTCTTTTGCATCAAGCGTAAATACGGAATCGTTGTATTTTGGTCCACCCATTCCGATTTTGGGATTGTTTGATACGCCGACCCCCTCTTTGGGTATACCGATGAATGTTGTATCCAGTTTCCCGTTATTGTTTTCGTCGTGCATGATACTGACGGCATACGTACCGTAAGGAAGGTTGTCGAAGACAACGTTATCAGAAGTACTGGTGATTTTTTTCAGTGCTGAGGCATAGGCCTGCTCATGTTTTCCTGGAAAACCTTTTTTTGTGTTATAAAGTGAAATGCCAAGCTTCCCTTCAAGGTTTTTCAGCGCCACAACACGCACGGTAATTTTGCCGAGATGGGCTGGGGTATCGCTTGCCTGAGGGTTTTCCTGAGCAAAAACGGCACTTGCAGTTGTAAAAAAGAGTGCAATAAAAATTGTAAAAAGTTTGTACATAGCCTGAAAAGATATATTTCTGGTGTTAAAAAGAGTATGATCAATCATATCGAGTGCTCATTCATTTTGAGAGTATAAAATAATATCGGCAATCATAATCTCCTTTGCAAGAGAGTGAAGGGAACCTGTTTTATTGGTGTTTGTTCAGATAAATCTATTTAGATTTCAAAGTATAACAGTAATACCGATATGATTAATCATAATTCTTCAATTTCCGCTCCTGTTTTTGAAAATATTTCTCTTGGTGAAAGAGGCTATTACAAGATCGGGGGGAAAGCCCGTTTTTTTGCTCAACCACGAAGTCCGGTGGAACTTGCTGATCTTTTACTCTGGAACCGCGATCAGCGTTTTCCGCTTGCTCTCATGGGCAGCGGCAGCAATATTCTTTTTTCTGATAGAGATTTCCCCGGCATTATGATTTCATTCTTCGGGATGCAGCGCCTATGCTGGCTCTCTGATGATACGCTGTTCTGTGAAGCTGGTGTTGAAAATACCGTGATTGCCGAAGAGCTGTATTCAGCTGGTAAGGGAGGAGGAGAATGGCTTTACCGTCTTCCCGGGCAGATCGGAGCTACGGTAAGGATGAATGCCCGCTGCTTCGGTGGGGAGGTTTCTGAAATTACGGCTGGCATTCTTACCCTTTCGGTTGATGGCTGCCTGCGGTGGCAGTTGCCCGATGAGGTTTTTTATGGATACAAGCATACCTCTCTTATGGAGAAACCGGAAATCGTGGTTGCTGTTGTGTTGCGTTTTCCGCAAACCCGTGATGCGCAGGAAATCGAATTTCTGATGCGCGGATATGAGAAAGAACGCACTGAAAAGCATCATTTCGACTTTCCAAGTTGCGGCTCGACCTTTAAAAACAATTATTCACTGGGGCGTTCGAGCGGCAGGATTTTTGAAGAACTCGGATTTAAGGGGCAATTGGAAGGCGGTGCAATGGTCAGCGAACACCATGCCAATTTTATATATAACAGAGGAGAGGCAAGCGCAACAGATGTGCTCAGGCTTGCTGCACGCATGAAAAAAGCGGCCTTCCAGGAAGCAGGAGCCGAACTCGATCTTGAAGTACAGTGCATCGGTTTGTTTGATGCGGAGCTGCTCGCATCATGTGGTGTAGGGTATTTTACTGATGAGCGAGATCCTTCAAAAGGGTGGTCCGGCCTGTTATGGTCCCCTCAAGCAGATGACGGGATAGCAATGCCGAAGCCGGTCATTCCTTGTATTCTCATGCAAGGACCACTGTTGGGGTACTCATGTGTTGACAGGGAATTTCCTGCAGGTGTTTTTGTGGAAGTTGAACAGTTGATTTCGCTTGATGAAGCAGCCTCCACTCCCGAAGCATCATTTATTCGCTGGACAACCAATTACACTGATAAGGCTCTTTTTTCCGTGAAGCAACCTTCAAACATGCCTGCCGGGACTTTTACTGACGAATTATGGAACTACAGTGTTTCCGAACTGTTTATTGCCGGTGCCTCCGGCTCAGGCTATCTTGAATTTGAAATGACTCCGCAGGGGCACTGGGTTGCACTGCGCTTTGATAGTCCCCGAAAGCGGGCAAAAGGTTTTGAAATCCTTTCTCCCGAGCCATGGAGCAAGCATGTGCGTCTGCTGAATGAAAAGAGTCGTTTCGGTATGGAGTTGACCTATGAACTGCTGCAGCCTTTCATGACCGGCAAGCTTGTTGCCTTGCAGTGCTGTGGATCTTCCGGCAGGGGAGAGCTCGCACTTTTTCCATGGTGGTACAATCCATCACTACCGGCCGATTTTCATCAGCCGGATCATTATTTTCGGATTTTTCTTGCCTGACAAGAGTTTTTATAAATCAGCTGCAGGCATGCGGGAAACCTCGGCTGCAGTAAAGACCGGCCCCTCCTTGCAGACATAAATCGACCCCACATTGCAGCGTCCGCATTTACCGACTCCGCATTTCATGCGGTTTTCGAGTGTTGTGTAGACGTTTTTTTCATCAAAACCAAGCTTCTTGAGCGAGATAAGCGTGAACTTGATCATGATTGGCGGCCCGCAGATGACCGCTATGCAGTTGTCCGGCGATGGTGCGGCCTCTTCAAGCACGGTGGGCACAAAGCCGACTTTGTGCTTCCAGTCCGGGGATTCTCCGCCTGGATCTACAGTGAGGACAAGCTCAACATCCTCGCGCTGCTGCCACTCCTCCAGTTCATGTTTATAGACAAGATCAGCCACGGTACGGGCACCATAGACAATGGTGACCTTGCCGAATTTTTCACGTTGGTCAAGGCATGACCAGATAACACTTCGAGTAGGCGGCAAAGCTATTCCCCCGGAAATGAAGAGGAGGTTTTTACCGTAAAACTCTTCAATGGGAAAGCGGTTTCCGTATGGACCTCGAAAAGTAATGAGGTCACCGATATCAGCATTTGCCAGCGCGGATGTCACCCTGCCGGACTGCCGGAAGGTGCATTCAATATAATCCTTTCGGGTTTCAGGGCTTGCGACGCAGAAGGTGCTCTCTCCTTCGCCGTAAACTCCATAGAGCCCGAACATGCCGGTACGGAAGGTTTTCTTGAACTCCTCCTGATCGGCCGGGTTCTGAAACTCGAGTTTCAGGGTTCTCACGCCGGGTGCTTCGTCGTGGCGGGCTACGATTTTCGTGATAGCCGGTTTGTAGATGTTCGGTTGCGTGTTTTGGATGTTTTCTGTCACGACTGTAATTTTGATATCTCTTGTAAAGTCTCTGTAATACCCATGTCAACCGGGCACTGGCGCGAGCATCGTCCGCATCCGCTGCAGCTGTTCACACTGAATTTGCCGGGAAAATAGTTGAATTTGTGCATGATGCGCTGGCGCCATCGTGCAGATTGTGTCGATCGGGGGTTATGACCTGAAGTGTGCATGGTAAAGAGGGCAAATGAGCAACTGTCCCAGTTTTTTCTTCTGATCCCGCTATAGGTGTCACCTTCGTCCTGGATGTCAAAACAGTGACAGGTGGGACAAAGGTAGGTACAGGAGGCGCAGCCGATACATCGCATCGAGATCTCTTTCCAGAATTTGCTGTCAAAGTTTTCCGGATTCTGCAGCCAGGTGACGCATGCGTCGAGGTTGAATTTTTCCGTAACAACTGCTGTCGGGGCAGCCTGATCAGAGCTTTCCTGAAGGAGGTCAGCAATCACGGCAAATGCTTCACGGCCCCTGTCAGTGATCTCCTCAACCTGCCATCCTCTGTTATTCTCAAGTGGACGAAGCAGGACATCGCAGCCTTTCGTGCTGTCTGGTGCGAGATCGAGAGATGTGCACATACAGAAATCATCAGCTTTTGTGCATGCAATGGTCACGATAACCGACTCATTGCGCCGATGAAACCAGAAATCATCTTTGTAATCCCATCCAAAAAGGGAATCATCAATGGCTAAACCTGAAGCATCGCAGGCTCTTGCACCGAAAATGATTCTTTTTTCCTGAGGCGGAGGAAAATCAGCAGTGTCGATCTCACTTTTTTTAATGGTGTAGCGCAGCATTGGTTCTGTCTGAGGAAAAAAGAGCTCCTTGACTGAACGGTCAGGAAGTATCATTCCGAAATCAAAACCGGCACCATTTTCAACCACAGCATACCTTGAAATTGACTCTCCCTGTACAGGACCGATTACCGTCATGCCTGCCGAACGCCATCGTTCGACACAATTGTCAAGTTTATCACTTAAAAGGATTCTTGTCATACGTTTTGGTTACTTAGAGAATGAATGTCTCGGTGTCATCCTTTTTAAAACTTGCAAGTACCGGTTCCTGGGTCGGACTTAAACCGGCAAAATGATCGAATCCTTCAAGCACCATCTCGGCCATCCTCTGATTGATGAGGCGGAGGGGGATGTTTACCGGACATGCCCTGTCGCAATTGCCACATTGGACACATCGTCCGGAAAGATGAAATGCGCGAACGACATTCCATTCGAAATTTCCAAGTGTATGAGAGGAGGTATTGACCCATTGAGGCTGATTACTGTCGACAATACAGCGACGGCAATAACACATAGGGCAGGCCTGACGGCAGGCGTAACATTTAATGCATCGGGAAAACTCCTCCTGCCAGAAGTCGAATCGCTCCTGTTCGTTCATCCTTTCAATACTTTCAAGCAGTGGTTCTTTGGATATTTGAGGTGAATTTTCCTTGATGTCGCTTAACAGCGCTGAAAAATCTTTCGAATGTCGGCCCTCCAGTGGTCTGACCTCCCGACCAGTAGAGTCGAATCCAAAAATCACGATCTGATCCATATTAAGCTGGTATTCTGCTGCAAGGATATTGATCGAGCGGATTCCTTCAGGGCGAAGAAAGATACCGACACGTTTCTCATCGCTCAGCAACCCTTCGGCAACAAGATACCCGGACAGGTTTGTTATGCAGGTACTGTCAAGCACAAGCTGGTCGGCATCATCGGATGAACGGATAAAGAGCGGGCGACGCCGGTCGGGAGTTGATCCCGGCTTGTAACCGATCACCATTTTTACCGAGTCACTGGCAAGAAGCTCTTTTACCGTCGTTCTGTATTTTTCCTGTGTAATCATTGTCCGTTGCTTTTAAAGGGTCGCCGGTGATTGAGCATCCTTGATCATCTGCTGATATTGATCAAAAGGACCGAGCTTACGGATATCTTCCGTAACACTGTTGATGAGATCAGCAAATTTGCTTCCTTCAGCCGCACTGATCCATGAATACTTTACCCGTTCAGGCGATATGCCTGTAAATTCGAGCAGGGAGCGAAATACCATCCATCTCCGGCGAGCATGGTAATTTCCATGGGTAAAATGGCAATCACCCGGATGGCAGCCACTTACCAGGACACCATCAGCACCTTTCTGCAGCGCTTTGAGAATAAACATTGGGCTGATTCTTCCGGTGCAGGGAAGTCGGACAATTCGCACATTGGGCGCATATTTCAGCCTGCTCGTTCCTGCAAGGTCAGCTCCTGCATAGGTGCAGTAAGTACAGACAAAAGCAATGATGTTCGGTTCAAATTGTTGTTCACTCATCGGCTTACTCCGTTAGCAAGGTATACTCTTCATTCATGATAAAAAAGGGGGCGTTTCAGAGGCCCATCACTTCGGCAAAGATCTGTTTTTCAGTAAAGCCTGCCAGATCGAGACTGTTTGAACGGCAGAAGGTGACGCATGTTCCGCATCCCTGGCAAAGGCCCGGATTGACATAGGCTACTTGTTTAATAAGACGACCGGAGCGGTCGCAGATATCTTTTTTCTCGATAGCGTTATAGGGGCAGGCAAGAACGCAGCCCCAGCATCCAGCGCATGTTGCTTCGTTATTAATGGCAATAACCGGTTCCCGTTCAAGTTTCTCCTTGCTGAAAAGGGCAAGTACCTTGCTGGCCGATGCTGATGCCTGGGCAACGGAGTCAGGAATATCCTTTGGCGACTGGCATGCTCCTGCAAGGAAAACTCCTGCAGTGGATGATTCAACAGGGCGGAGCTTGAGATGGGCTTCGTTGTAAAAGCCGTATTCATCATAGGCAATACCGATGATTTTAGCGAACTCTTTCGCATTTGGCTGTGGTACCATCGCTGTAGCAAGGACAACCATATCGGCTGCTACGGTAACCGGTCGACCGAGCAGGGTATCGACACCCCGCACCATCAGTTTGCCATTTTCCTGCCAGACCTTGCTCACCCTGCCACGGATATATGATGCTTCATCTTCTTCGATAGCACGGCGGGTAAATTCATCATAGCCTTTTCCTGCTGCACGGATATCCATATAAAAGATATTGGTTTTTCCGCCATGCGCCTTGTGGGCGTAAAGCATGGCATGTTTTGCAGTGTACATGCAGCATATCTTGGAGCAGTATCGTACTCCTTTAGACGGGTCTCGTGATCCGGCGCACTGGATAAAAACAACATTTTCCGGTTCCTTGCCGTCAGATGGGCGAAGGATTTTTCCGGCAGTAGGACCACTGGCTGTGGCGAGGCGTTCAAATTGCAGGCCGGTGATAACGTCAGGAAATTTACCGTACCCATACTCTCCATACATTGCCGTGTTCTGGATCTGGAATCCGGTAGCGACAACGATCGCTCCTATTTCAAGGTCAATGAATTCGTCCTGCATCTCAAAGTCTATCGCATTGATTTGACAGGATTTCTGGCACATTTTGCATTTGCCGTTCTTGAAATAGATGCAGCTTGCCGTGTCGATGATTGGTATGTTGGGTACGGATTGGGCAAAGGGGGTATATATAGCCGTTCGTTTGCCAAGGCCGCAGTCAAATTCGCTTGAGATTTTTTTGACCGGACATTTGGTCATGCAGTCGCCACACCCCGTGCATTTGTGTGTGTCAACATAGCGCGATTTCATGCGGATCCTGACCTTGAAATTGCCGATATAGCCATCAACACTCTCAACTTCAGCATAGGTAAGGAGGCGGATGTTGGGATGTTGGGCTGTTTCGACCATACGGGGGGTCATGATGCATTGCGAGCAATCGAGCGTAGGGAAAGTTTCTGACAACTGGGCCATGTGACCGCCAAGGGATGGTTCTCGCTCAACCAGAACAACTTCCTGTCCGGCGTTGGCAATATCAAGTGCCGCCTGCAGTCCAGCAATACCTCCTCCGATGACCAGAGCCCTGCGGGTTACCGGCACCTCGATAGGCTGAAGTTTGTTGTTGCGTTTTACCTTCTCGATCATTGAACGGGTGATATCCATGGCTTTTTCGGTCGCCATATCACTGTCGGTATGTACCCATGAACACTGTTCGCGGATGTTGGCTATTTCACAGAGATAAGGATTCAGGCCCGCTTCGGCGCATGCCTTGCGGAAAGTGGCTTCATGCATTCTTGGTGAGCATGCCGCTATGACTATACCGGTAAGATTGTTGTCGCGGATAGCTTTTTTGACGCTTTCCTGACCGGGGTCTGAACAGAAATATTTGTATTCAACAGAGACCGCAACTCCAGGATGCTCTCCCATGGCAGCGGCCAGTTTGGTACAATCAACCTTAGCTGCGATATTTTCGCCGCAGTGACAAATGAATACTCCAATTTTTGCCATTAATTCAATCTTTTAGTATGAAGTCGCTGACCGGAATGGCGCACATGGAATTCCCCTGAAACCAAGTGCCTCTTGTTCTTGTTTCTCCAAAGGTCTGGTGTTGCCTAAAGTTTTGAGACAAGGTCGAGTGCAGGCACAAAGTGCTCTCCTACAGCGACTTCAGAAGGTTCTGCACCGCAGGCAATTGCGACAAGCTCTGAAATATAGTAAACCGGCATTTCCTTGACATCCCCGAACCGCTTTCTCATGCTTCCCTGACGCATGTCAAGATTAGCCTGACAGAGAGGACACGCGACCACGAAGGCATCTGCGCCGTTATCCACGGCGTTTTTTGCTATGGTGTGCGTCAGTTCTTCGACAAGAGGCTGTTGTGCAAGCGTGAGGCCTGCTCCGCAGCACTCAATCTTGAATGCCCAGTCGATGGGTGTTGCACCAAGGGCAGTCATGATTGCCTCCATTTTGAGCGGATTTTCCGGATCATCAAAACCCATATCTTCCATTGGACGAACCAGAAGGCAACCATAATAGCAAGCGAGATGGAGGCCGGTGAGAGGTTTTTTGACCCTTTTTTTGATCTCTTCCGGATCCATTGCTTCAAGAAGCTGGGTAACTCCAATAAATTCCGCCGTGCAGGTTGGCTCTATGCCGGTAATCGCCTTAACGTCCTCACGAAGTTCATGCGAATCCATAAGAGTTTTACGGGTAGTAACCTGACGGTTCTGGCAGGCAGCGCACGGTGCAAGGACAACTTGCAGTCCCTGTTTATCGGCAAGAGCCTGATTCCTTGCAGGCAGAAGCACGGCAAGCTTGTGATTGGTGGCGTGTGCCGATGTTGCTCCACAACAGTTCCAGTCCTCAATTTCCTGGAGTTTCAAACCGAGCAGGGAGCACATTTTTTTGACTGAGATATCATATTCCCGTGCCGTTCCACTTAGTGAGCATCCGGGATAATAGCCGATAGTCATGCCCGGCTTGATTGAAAGGGGAGCTTTTTCGATGAACTCTTTTTTTATCGGACGTCTTTTCGGTGCCGAAAGATGAGACTCTTTTTGGGCAGCTTCAAAAATCTTTGCGATTTGTTCCTTGCCTTTTACTCCGCCTTTTCCGGTAAGGGTATGTAACGGATTGATCTTTCCACTCTTGATCATCTTGACACCGGACTGGGCATCCTGAAGGAATGTTCTGGTGCGGAGCTTGTAACTGTTGATGAGTGAGAGTTCCTCGAGACGACCGTGTTTACGCACGTTGTTGAGAAAGGAAACATGAAAGGCGTTGACCAGTTTTTTTGCCCTGTTTTCCGAAACAATACCCTTGTCAAGTGCAAGTGCCCTGAGTGAGTCCATGGTAGCTGCTATATCCATGTTCTGCGGACAACGTGAAGTACAGGTCATGCAGCCGACACAGAACCATAGCGCATCACTTTTAAGGGCTTCTTCAATATAGCCGGCCTGGACAAGACGCATGATTCTTGCTGGAGGATTATCCATAAATGCTCCAGCCGGACAGCCCGCCGTACATTTGCCGCATTGGTAGCAGCAGTTATAGTCATTTCCGGTGGACTCTTCAAGCTGATGCTTAAGGGTATCCGTTATTGACATCTGTATTTTTGACACGTGGTATAGGTTACTTTACGTGGAGTGGGTGGCGAAATGACACAACAAAGCATTTTAAGGAAAAATACATTAATGTCAAATTAATCAGCCCTAATTATTTCCTTGTTTTTCAAGTGTGTGGAGATCAAAAAACGTCTTCAAAGATCGTCAAAAATTGGTCTTGTCACGGTAACGATTTCTGTATTAATCTTTCTCCATATAAACAATTGTTAATAACATGAACCGGAATCAAACCGTTCCAGATGTTAAACGAAAAAAATTCATCCGAGTTCGCATCTGCTTTTTTTTATCTGCTATCCACGAGAATCAAATGTTTTCCACCCGTTGTCGGAAAATATCGGCAAGGCCATTGATATGATACTCTTTTTGCTTATGATAGGGTGGCTTTTCATTTTTGTATCATGAATTTTTTTTCGTTACAAAACCATGTTTGATGAAATAGAGTTTGACAAGATCAAGCGCCTTCCCAAGTATGTCTTTGCAGCGGTCAATGAGCTGAAAATGGCTGAACGACGTGCCGGAGAAGATGTTATTGATTTTTCAATGGGCAATCCTGATGGACCAACCCCCCAGCACATAGTCGACAAGCTGGTAGAAAGTATCAATAAACCCAGAACCCATGGGTATTCGGTTTCAAAAGGGATCTACAAGCTTCGTGGTGCGGTAGGAACCTGGTATCAGCGTAAGTATAACGTTGATCTTGATCTTGATCGCGAGGTTGTCGCAACAATGGGTTCAAAAGAGGGATATGTCCACCTGGTGCAGGCTATCACCAATCCTGGTGACCTTGCCATGGTGCCCGACCCCTGTTATCCCATCCACTCCCAGGCATTTATTCTTGCCGGCGGCAATGTTCACCGTCTGAAACTTGAACTGAACGACGATTTTACCCTTGATGAAGTTGGCTTTTTCCGAAACATTGAAAAAGCGCTCCGTGAATCTTCTCCCAAGCCCAAGTATCTGGTTGTTAATTTTCCAAATAATCCTACAACTGCCACTGTAGAACTTCCGTTCTACGAAAAGCTGGTAGATATTGCCCGGCAGGAGCGATTCTATATTATCAGTGATATCGCCTATGCTGAACTCACCTATGACGGCTACATCACACCTTCTATACTTCAGGTGCCGGGAGCCAAGGATGTGGCTGTTGAGAGTTATACCCTCTCAAAAACCTACAACATGGCCGGATGGCGGGTCGGCTTTATGGTTGGTAACGCAAAACTGATTGGTGCTCTGGAAAAAATCAAAAGCTGGCTTGATTACGGCACCTTTACACCTATCCAGGTTGCCTCGACCATTGCGCTTACAGAAGACCAGAGTTGCGTTCAGGAAATCTGCGAGGTTTATCGGAAACGGCGTGATGTCATGGTCAAGAGCTTTGAAAATGCAGGCTGGCCAGTGGTAACTCCGCGCGCAAGCATGTTTGTCTGGGCCCGCATCCCTGAACTGTTCAGGCACATGGGCAGCCTTGAGTTCAGCAAGAAGCTGCTGACCGAAGGCAAGGTAGCAGTCAGTCCGGGCATAGGCTTTGGCGCTTATGGAGATGAATATGTGCGAATTGCCATGATTGAGAATGAGGAGCGAATCCGTCAGGCTGCCCGCAATATCCGCAAGTTTCTGCGTGATTACGAAGCTTGAAGATTTTCGACTATGGTATGGGCGGTAGGGGCCAGGAAACATGGATTAATTACAGAACATTATTCCTGTTCAGTCTCAAAAATTTCTTGTATTGCTTGCGGGATGGCGTCAACCACCATACCGGACGAGACCAGGCTTGCAACATCCTGAGCAAGGTCTCCGGCTCTGCCGTGAAACCATGCCGCTGCTCCAGCTGCATTGAAAAGATCTGACCCTTTTGCCGCCAACGCTGAAATCATTCCGGAAAGTACATCTCCTGACCCTGCACTTGCAAGCGCTTCAGTTCCACTGGTGTTGATAAGAACCTGCCCTTCTGAACCTGCAATAATTGTAGGATTTCCTTTTAAAAGAAGAGTTACCCCATACTTTCGGGCAAAGTTTTTTGCTGTTTCTATTGGGTCGGCTGCAATTTTCTCAATCGGTATGTCACCGAGTCGACTGAACTCACCGTAATGTGGAGTGAGCACGACATTGGAACATCGACTTAGCGCATCAGACATTCCGATGCATGAAAGGGCGTAGAGTGCATCGGCATCAAGAATCAGTTTTTTTGTGGTGATGTCGGAACAGTTGAGCAGTTCCGCCATAAAATCGATTGCAGATTTATCGCGACCAATACCGCAGCCGATCATTATGACATCTGCCCAGCGCGCTTTTTCGGCAATGGCAGAAATATCTCTTCCGATAACAACCGCTTCATGTAGCGCAATATGCATGACATCGGCAAGCGAGATCGGCAGGGAGACGCAAAGGTATCCTGCGCCGGTTTTCAGTGCAGCCTTCACGGAGAGAATGGCCGCTCCAAGCATCGAGCTTTGCGAAGTTTGCGAACCGGCAATGATCAGCACCTTGCCGTTGGTATGTTTTGCGCTTGCTGCCTCTCTCAGGATGAACTGTTCAGCCGCAAAGTCCTGATCGATCAGCATACTGGAAGTGGGATCAACGAGAAAGCGGGGAATAGAGATTTCAGCAACATGAATCTCACCGCAGCACTCTGGCCCATCGTTAAGATAAAAGCCTGTTTTCAGGAATGCCATGGTCACGGTAACATCAGCACGTAT
The DNA here is from genome assembly GCA_013334755.1 of Chlorobiaceae bacterium. GTDB lineage: Bacteria > Bacteroidota > Chlorobiia > Chlorobiales > Chlorobiaceae > Chlorobium. Next base: position 41,203 of record JAAXWX010000010.1, read on the forward strand.
CGACGGGGTGGCAGAGAAGCCCGTCGTTGCATCGAGACCTGACGGAACATCAACAGCAAAGGTAAGAGTATTAGTTCGATCTCTGAGGGCGTTGATGAGTTCTATGCCCTCATTGATGGGTGACGCAAGCGCCATTTCCTGTTCGGTAAGGCGAAGTCCTGTGCCGGATATGGCATCAATCAGTGCTTCGTAAAGTGATTCAGACACAAATGGCAGTGCCTCACCATAACTTTTAAAGATGCGCAGGTTCGTGTTATGCTCAGTGTAGGCTTCAAGAATGGCGAGCCCTTCTTGATTGACATCTTGCAGCAGAGAATCAGGGTAGAGGAGTATGAGATCGACTGAGGCTTCAAAGTTAAGCAGATGGCGCGTAATAACAAAACCGTCACCGCCATTGTTTCCTTTTCCGCAGACCACAAGAAAAGATGTGCCGGCCAGTGATTTCAGTCGCAGGGTCTCCCGGATTATACGGACGCATTCATGCCCGGCAAGCTCCATAAGGCGGGTTTCGCTGATATGGAGCTGCTCAACAGCCTTCCTGTCGGCCATTTGCATTTCAAGTGTGGTTAAAACAGGAAGCATAGCAGCTCCTTATTTCCCCTCAGTGGAAGGGTTTAGAGTTCATCAAGGTGAAGGGAGTGTTCTAACGAGTGATAATATGCCGATGCGAGTTCATCAGTCGCGAAGTGGAAAATCTCCTCTCCATTGATCGCGATACGGGCATCATGTTCAACAACTTTACCAATAACACGAACAGGAACCTGATGCTTGACAGCCTCTCCAATCACCTCTTTTGCCTTGTCGGGAGAAATGCTCAGCACTACCCGTCCCTGAGCTTCTGAGAACAGCTGTTGCTGGATCATACAAGGGGAGCTGTTTGCATCTTCCAGATTAACACTGAATCCGAGAGGAGCATCATTATTCATGATCGCTTTTTCAGCCAGTGCAACAAAGAGCCCTCCGTCGGAAACGTCATGGGCAGAATGGACAAGTTGTTTTGATGCAAGCGTCACAAGCAGATCCTGAAGGTTTTTTTCATGCACCAGATCAATTGATGGAGCATTCTGGCCGGGTGTGTCGTACTGCATGACCAGATACTCTGACGCATCGAGCGTGAGTTCAGGATCACCAAGAAGAAGAATGGCATCACCGGGATAGGTGAATGTGGATCCCACAAGGTTGTCAATATCGTCAAGCAGACCGATCATGCCGATAGTCGGTGTCGGATAGATTGCTGTTCTTACACCGCCGATGAATGTTTCATTATAGAAACTGACATTACCGCCTGTTACCGGCGTATTGAAGGCTCTGCATGCTTCACCCATTCCCTGAACCGCTGTTTTGAACTGGAAGTAAACCTCAGGTTTGTAGGGATTGCCAAAATTAAGGCAGTTGGTTATGGCCAGCGGTTTTGCACCGGAACAGGCAATGTTTCTGGCACATTCTGCAACAGCTATCTTGCCTCCGGCTAACGGGTTGAGATAGACATAACGGGCGTTACAGTCAGTTTTCATTGCAAGCCCTTTGCGTGAACCCTTTATTCTGATTACTGCAGCATCAGTATGACCAACCGGAGTTACGGTATTGGTCTGTACCATGGAGTCATACTGGCGATAGACCCACTGCTTGCTTGCAATATTTGGACGTGAAAGCAGTTCAAGGCTGATCGTTCTAAGATCAAGACGTTTATCATCTTCAAGTTTTGCTATCGGCGTATCCGGCTTTTTTTCTGCCGCTTCGCGTATATAGACGGGTGCACCTCCTCCGAGTACCAGAGATTCAGCCGGGATTTCAGCAACAACTGCACCATGCTGAGATACTCTCAAAAGGTTGTCGTTCGTTACCTGTCCGATCACGACAGCAAGAACATCCCATTTCCGGTATATCTCAATGATTTTCTCCTCAAATCCTTTTTCAGCAACGATCAACATCCGTTCCTGCGATTCGGACAGCATGATTTCGTATGCGCTCATGCCTGCTTCGCGGATCGGGACAAGATCAAGATCAATCTCTATGCCGCCGGATCCGGTTTTTTCGATCCCTCGTGCACTCATTTCAGAGGTTGAACTGGTTATTCCCGCCGCACCCATATCCTGCAGACCGACAATATAGCCAGTGGCAATGGCTTCAAGGGTAGCCTCAAGGAGCAGTTTTTCAGCAAAAGGATCCCCAACCTGAACACTCGGTCGTTTATCCTCTGAAGCTTCACTGAGATCTTCCGAAGCAAATGTGGCGCCGTGAATACCGTCCCTTCCTGTCGAAGAGCCAACGATAAGTACCGGATTGCCTTCGCCAAGGGCTGTTGCACTGACAGTTTTATGGTGCTCAACGATTCCAACAGACATGGCATTGACCAGAGGATTACCGGTATAACCCTCTTCAAAATAAATTTCACCGCCTACCGTCGGAACCCCGAATGAGTTACCGTAATCACCGATGCCACGGACTACTCCATCAACCAGATAGCGGACATGAGGATCTTTCGGAGAACCGAATCTGAGGGAATTGAGTGATGCAACCGGACGAGCACCCATGGTGAAAATATCGCGATGAATTCCTCCTACACCGGTAGCCGCGCCCTGATATGGTTCAACCGCAGAAGGATGGTTATGCGACTCAATTTTAAATGCAACGGCAAGGTTGTCTCCGATATCAATCAGACCCGCGTTTTCTTCGCCTGCACCGGTCAGGAGAGAGCCGCCTTCGCGTGGAAGAGTTTTGAGTACCGCTATGGAATTTTTATAACTGCAATGTTCAGACCACATGACGGAAAAAATTCCCAGCTCAGTAAATGAAGGGACTCTTCCGAGAATGGCACATATTTTACCGTACTCTTCACTGTTCAGACCATGTTCTGCGGCAAGGGCAAGGGTGACTTCAACTTCAGTGTGTTTCATAGCTCCTTTCGGTGGTTCATTCAATGGATCATTATGGTTCAGGACTGCTGCCCGCAACAGTTTTTATATTTTTTTCCGCTTCCGCAAGGGCAGAAGTCATTGCGACCCGGTTTTTTTTCAGCTATGACAGGCTGCTGCTGCACGGTCTCTTCATTTTCCGTCCCAGTTTCATCCGAAGATACTGTATAGACGCTTTTTGCGGCTTCATGCTGTGCGACAAGTTTTTCCTGTCTGATCGCAGCTTTCCGCTGGCGCTCTTCAATCTCATGAGCTTCATCCGGGTTGACCGGGAAGAGCTTGAAGGCAAGGGAGAGGGTTTCGAGCTCAATATCTCGCAAGAGATCGATGAAAAGACGAAAGGCCTCCTGTTTGTATTCGAGTAAAGGATCTTTCTGTCCATAAGCGCGCAAATTGATACCTTCACGCAGAGAATCGATCTCTCTGAGGTGTTCTCTCCAACGAAGGTCAATGACGCTTAGAACGGCATATTTTTCAATCTGCTGCATAATCTCTTCCGGCATCGCCGCCTCTTTACGGCGGTAGAAGGCGAGGGCTGTCTGGTACAGTTTTTCAGCCGTGGTCTCAATGCCTTCGCGCTCAAAGGTATCCCGTTCAGGCTTGAACTCGATGGAGAGTTCGCGCATCAACTGTTCCTCTATACCATCAACATCAAGCTGCTTGTGGTACTTCTTGATAACCTGGTCGCTGTAATCCCTGAGCAGATCAAGAATATCACTGGTCAGACGTTCCTTGAGAAGGCCGTTTCTGCGACGCGAATAAATAACTTCACGCTGCTGGTTCAAGACGTCGTCATATTCAAGCAGACGTTTACGGATTGAAAAGTTCTGTTCCTCCACTTTTTTCTGCGCTCGTTCGATTGATTTGGTGATCATGGAGTGTTCGATCACATCTCCCTCTTCATGACCAAGGCGATCCATAACCGAAATGACCCGGTCGGAACCGAACAGACGCATCAGTTCATCCTCAAGAGAGACAAAAAAGACTGACTCACCCGGGTCGCCCTGTCGTCCGGCGCGTCCACGGAGCTGACGGTCAATACGTCGTGACTCATGCCGTTCGGATCCAAGAATAAAAAGACCACCCAGTTCACGGACACCCGGGCCGAGTTTGATGTCGGTGCCACGACCAGCCATATTGGTTGCAATAGTTACCGCATTTTTCTGGCCTGCTTCGGCAACAATTTCGGCTTCACGATCGTTTTGCTTGGCATTCAGCACGTTATGGACGATTTTTTTTGCGCGAAGCATTCTTGAAATGGTTTCCGAAACTTCAACACTTGTTGTACCGACAAGCACTGGCTGCCCCTTTTTCTGCAGCTCTTCAACTTTCAGTACAACGGCATTATATTTTTCCCTGCGGGTTTTATAGACAAGGTCGTCCATATCCTTGCGGATAATGCTGGCATTGGTCGGAATGACAACGACATCAAGCTTGTAGATCTCATAAAACTCCGAAGCTTCGGTTTCAGCGGTGCCGGTCATTCCTGCAAGTTTTTTGTAGAGCCTGAAAAAGTTCTGAATGGTGATGGTTGCCATGGTCTGCGTTTCACCCTCAATCTTGACATTCTCCTTTGCCTCTATTGCCTGGTGCAGCCCATCGCTGTAACGGCGACCAGGAAGGATTCGGCCGGTAAACTCATCGACAATCATGACCTGTCCGTTCTGCACTACGTATTCGTCATCGCGTTCGAAAAGAGAGTAGGCTTTCAGCAATTGACTGATATTATGCAGCCGTTCGGAACGGTCGGCAAAAAGACGGTAGACCTCATCTTTTTTCTGGATTTTATCGGTAACACTGATAGAGGGATCGTTTTCAATGACAGCGACATCAGAACCGACATCAGGCAGCATGAAAATATCACTATCCTGGTGGCTGAGCTTACTGAGAAACTCGCGCCCCTTGTCGGTCAGGTCAATCGTATTTGCTTTTTCGTCTACGGCGAAATAGAGCGCATCGTCAACCTCCTGCATGCGGCTTGAATTGTCTTTAAGGTATTCATTTTCAGTACTTTGCACCAGCTTAGCCACACCAAGCTGCGAGAGCATCTTGATGTAGCGGGTGTTTTTCGGCTGCCCTCGTTTGACGCGAAGCAGCGAAAGCCCGGCATCGAAATCGCCGGGCTTGGTTTTAAGCAGTTTTTCGGCCTCACCGAGATATGTTGCTACAAGCTGCTGCTGAGCGCGAACCAATTGCTCGATCCAGGGTTTGATCTCCTGGAATTTACTGTTGTCGGCATTGGGTACAGGTCCTGAAATGATAAGAGGCGTCCTGGCTTCATCAATCAGTACACTGTCCACTTCATCAACAATCGCATAGTAGTAGTTTCGCTGCACCATCTCTTCAGGGGTTCCGGCCATATTGTCGCGCAAATAGTCGAAACCGAATTCATTGTTTGTACCGTACGTAATATCACAAGCATATTGTTCCCTTCTCTCCTCGGGCATCATGGTGTTGAGAATAACGCCCAAAGAGAGATTGTGAAAGGCAAAAACAGGGCTCATCCACTCCTTGTCTCTCTGGGCAAGATAATCGTTGACCGTCACGACATGTACACCTCTTCCTGTCAATGCGTTGAGAAAGACTGGCAGTGTTGAAACAAGGGTTTTTCCTTCACCGGTTGCCATTTCGGAGATTTTTCCTGAATGGAGCACAATCCCGCCGATAAGCTGGACATCGTAAGGCACCATATCCCAGATCATCTCCCTTCCCATGACCAGATAGACATGACCTTTGAGGCGAACACAAGTCTCTTTTACGAGGGCAAACGTTTCAGGCAGGAGCTCCTCAAGTACGCCGGTTGTGGCCTGTTCATACTCTTCAGCCAGTGTGTCAAGCCGTGCGTTTATGCTCTCCGCCTCTTCAAGGTTGATATCAGGATTGTCAAGTTTCAGGGAGAGATTTTTTTTCTCCTGTTCTATTGGTTCAAGAACTTTCCTGACTCGTTGTTTCAGCTCAATCCCTTTTTCTCTCAGCTTGTCATCACTGAGCGATGCCAGGCTAATCTGCAATTCGTTGATTCTGCTGATTAATGGCTGGATTTTTTTTATGTCTTTTTCGTGCTTTGAGCCGAAGATCTTTTCAAATATTTTCAACATGTACAGGCCTTTGTGCTCTCTAAGGTTTCAGATAAATTTATTAAATGGCATTGTTTAGTATTTCTATTTCACTTTTCACAATGCCCAATTGATGCTCAAGGTATTGAATTACACATTGAGAAAAAAGCGGGATGCTCTGAAAAAAAGGGCAGGGAAGTGCCCATGCCTCCCGACTTCAACCGCAAAGACAAAAATGGCTTATGCTGTTATTGATCTCCGGATGCAAGTTCATCAAAAAAACCTTTTCAATGATCGGCTGATTAAAGTGGTAAAATTCAAGTACCATTTACGCTAAAATGTTCGAAGTTTTTTTATCTCTTTGCGCCAGCAGTGAAACAGGATATGGCCGGCATAGCCTGCAAGATCAGGATTTAAAAAAGTACGCGCCTCTGCGTCAAGATCAAGATAACTCGCCGGGCTTAAAGATCGCAAAGCTTTTGTGCTGTTAAACCATTTGCCAAGATATTGTTTGACATGGGTGTCGATCGGAAAAGCATCAAAACGGTCAAGACCAAAAAGTGCAATGCAATCGGCAATTTTATAGCCCACACCTCCGATCCTGCAAAGAGTGTTGCGTAGCTCTGAAAGAGGAAGTTTCTGGCGGCTAAGGTAGTCAAGATCTATTCTTCCATCGGCAAACCCCTGAGCTGCAAGAATAATATTACGTGCTCTCAGACGATTATTGTTTGTACATCGGCTTAGCGCAATCGGGTCGGCTGAAGCAAGTCGTTCAGGAGAAGGGAATTGATGCACGATGATCTCCTTGCCTGAAAACGAGATACTTTTCGTTTCACCATAGGTCTGCCGAAGCATTGAAATCTGGTTTCTGATCAGACGCATTCCAATGCCTTGGGCGCACATGAACGAGATCATGGTTTCAAACGGATGTTGCCTCAGGATTCTTAATGGAAAATATTCCCCCAGGAGTTGCCAGATCTCCGGATATACTCGACAAAATTTCTCAGGAAAAACCTGTTCAGTATCGATGTCAAGTGCCAGATAGTGATAAAAATACTCACTTAAAGGTAATCCATTAATCTCATTTTCTGAAGCAGTTATGTAGATTTCATTGCTTGATAGCTGCCGAATAATGACCGGAACTGAATACATTATTGATGAGTAGTATTTTTCATTATCACCATGCAAATCCCATAAAAAAGTCTGACCACTGCACAACGTTTTATCAATACTTATTTCATTTTTAGTAATTATTTTACAGTAATTTATCAAGGCAAATTATTTTAGTTATTAATACCGGAAACCAAGACAAGACAGTCTAATAAAGTGTGTTGGATGTGTAAGTCTAAAATATTTTAATTAAATAGATTAAATGTATTTACTTAAAAAATTTTTATAAAAAATAATAGGCGTTTTTTTCTGTATTATAATAATAAATCTATGGTTATATATTTTCATTATTTTAAGAAAAAATAAAATATATCAGTTATTTTTTTATTGGCTTGCATCAGTATTATTGTCTGTATCTTATGAAAAATTAAGATATATATCGATTTTATATGTCATATTA
>JAAXWX010000099.1 GCA_013334755.1 Chlorobiaceae bacterium
ACTGTACAAACCTTTGCTCATAAACAGCATTGATTTTATCATTACAACCTTCACCAGAACTTTGATATGTCACTTTTCAGCAAAAACACCGCTCGAATTGCTTTGCTACTTGCATTGTTTACACCGATTGAGACAAAGGCAGCGGAGCCGCTAACACCTGCTGCTCAACCTGCAGCAAGCATTGATAACACAAAAGGGCTTTTTATCATCCTTACTGACGCAGAACCGATGACTCAGATGATGGCCCTCGTTCTTGCAACACAAACGCTTGAACAGGGTAAATCGCTGCAGATTCTGCTGTGCGCCAAGGCTGGACAACTTGCATTAAAAAACAGCAAGCAAACCATATTCAAGCCGATAAACAAATCGCCGCAGATGCTTCTTGCTGGTTTGATCGCCCGTGGTGTGTCTGTTGAAGTCTGCCCGCTTTTTTTGCCCAATATCAACGTGACTGAATCTCAATTGATCACTGGTGTCAGTATCGCAAAACCTCCGGTGATTGCTCAAAAAATGAGAGCCGAGGGCATAAAGCTCCTTACGTTTTAGTCACAAAGTATCAAGGGCTATCAGAAACGCTGAAAACGTTCACACAACAACCAATGGAGAAATCACAATGAAAATAATTATCCCTTTACATGAACAAGCCGGAATGCACTCTAAAGTAAGCGAGCATTTCGGGAGCGCTCCCTTTTTTGCTGTTGCAGATACGGAAGCAAATTCAATCGAATTTATGCCTAACGCTTCGATGCATCATGACCACGGTCAATGCACCCCTGCCGATTTCTTTTCACAGCTCGGAATCAACGTAGTACTGTGTAACGGAATCGGGGCAGGAGCCATTGCAAAATTGCAGAGGATGGGCATTGATGTCTATATGGCAGAACAATCGCCGACACTGGAAGAGGCTTTACTACGGTTCAGCAATGAAACCTTGACCAAAGCCACTACCCTGCATGCCTGTCAAGGTCACGGATGCCATTAAGAAACGGCAGCTATCCCAGGAGGGGTGGCTGCAAAACATTAAACAGAGTGTGTAATTATGAAACAGACGATTTTCCAGGAAAAATACCCGATCTACACCCTTGAAATCAATAAAAACGAAACGAACTGCAAAAGTGTCGATGACATTCTGACTCATTTTAAAACCATGATTGAGGGTAATCCTGCTGTCTTATTCATCGGAATCTTTGACCACTATACCCACACAGCCGGTGTGCCGGACAATTTTATCAGTCCGAAAATCAGAGATGCAAAAAATATTATCTTCTGCTTCGGCAAGGAGATTCAGAATCCCGGAGTGCTTGCCGTCCGTCCCCGATCAATCGGAGTCGCGGAACTTGAACACTCCTTTGTCGTTACCTTTCTCGAAGCCCCAAATCCTGCAGCAAACGCCGCAATGGAAAGCTGGACAAAAGCACTGAAAAGGGTTTAAGAATTCCGGTGCATCATAACCCTGAAGGCAGGTCTCAGACATTACCTGCCTTCGGGATCATTAAGGTTCTGCATTCTCGCGCCTGACAAAGGGTACTGAATCATTTCAATGTCAAGTCGGTTACAACCAAATTTGTGTCGAAGATCAGCCTCTTTAGGTTTTGCTCACTTTTTACCGGGTGATCATCGTCTCAAGCAGTTGCCGAAGCTCCCTCATTTCTAAACCATTTTCTTCAACAATCGTTTTGAGTGGCGTATCAGTTTTCGCCTCAATTCCTTTCTGTCGCAGTGCAAGCTGCAGTGAAGTCGCTGAAACACCAGCCTCATCAGCTATCTGCTGAAGGGTTTTTTGACCAAAACCTTTGCCACTCAGTTTTGAACTCCCCTTTTCTGCTGGCACAAGAAGCTCGTAAACTTTTTCTGCCGCCATACCATTTGCCTCGGCTATTTCAGCAAGAGTCTCTTTCGATGAGTTCACTTTTAAACCTGATTTTTCAAGTTTTGCTTTTAAGGCTTCTGGATCGCCGCCCATATCGGATTGCTGTGAGAGCTCAATCAGGGTCATGAGTTCGGTATGAGGACGTGGTGCTCTCTTTTCCTGGCTTTCCCATGAACTGGACATCCTGTTACCAAACTCAATAACAGCTGAAAAGGGCTCAAAGCCATAATAGGTTCCAACTCCAAAAAGAGATGAAAGCAACAGAATAGCGATCAACTCTAAAGGACGTTTAACTCCTTCCGCTGTTTTTGTTTTGAGGTAGCACAAAAAAGCTTTCCAGTTGACAAGAAAAAGATGGAACAGAGAAAGCAGGATAAAAGCGAATCCGAAAATAAGATGCTGATTTCGCCAGCCTGTTTTTGTCAGTCCGAGCATTCGCCAGTCTGTCCAGTTTGCAACCCTTCCAGGTGGTGATATATATAGTATTACACCTGAAACAAGCATCATGAACAGTGCAATAAAAAGCCCGAAGCTTATAAATACACGCCACCTGAATGATTTTTTCATGGTATTCACTGGTTAGAAGATCTGTTCATTCTCCCCCGGCCACCGAAATTTCCACATGCACCCGTAGCCGGGTTATACTGATCCCAGATCCATTCCGATACAGCTCTCAATTCCACTGCTGAAAGAGTTGATGGGGGCATAAGCCCAAACCGTGAAATGGCTTGTGGTTCAACTGCGTTTTGTGCATCCGGTAATTTCAAATAAGCAACAAGGTGATTGACACC
>JAAXWX010000011.1:0-28790 GCA_013334755.1 Chlorobiaceae bacterium
CTCTTCAACATACGAAAAAGCCAGCTCACTGACCGAAAAAAAAGCCAGGGAGCCCCGAGGCCGGGTCTGGCTGACCGACAAGACGCGCCATTAAAAATATGGGGTAGCTATTTTTCTCTTTTTTTAAGTGCCGCCTGTACGGCCAGAGGATGACGAGCACAATGAAACAGCCCAAATACAATTATTTGTTCGTTCTTCATTGTAAAATATACCACGTAGGGAAATTTCCTGATCAGACACCGTCTGAAATCCCGATAAACTTTGGAATAGAGTAAAGGATTCCATTTATCTTCTTCGCAGCGTCATAGAAAATTCGAAGAAAATCGTCACCGAGTCCTTTTGATTTTGCTTCATACCAAACATATCCGGTTATGACATCTTCCTCAACTTCAGGAAGAAACTCCAGAGAGTAAGTCATTTCCTTGTTTCTATTCTGTCACAAAGCTCTTCAAGAGATAACAACCTGCCGGGATTAGAGCTAAGCCTCGCCATCCGATTGTCAAGCTCAGACGTATGACTCTGGGGAACCGGAACTTCAGCACCGGCTAAATCTATACTGTCCCACAGCTCTTCAACAAGAAGAATCTTTTCGGGAGTAGTCAACTTGTCAATGTTAGGAATATCGTTTACCCGCATTGCCTTGCTCCTTTCTTGTTTTCTGATATTAAAGAGTAACAGTTAATCTTTGCCGGAAGTTTCAGGCTCCACAACGAATCCAGAGATGGAGAGCTTGTTGCCGTCATATCTTCAAGCGTACCAAACATAATAACATGCACAAGAAAATGTACCGAATCGTCCAGAGCTTCCTCCAGAGGATTGAACCATAAAACAATTTGGGCCACTTTCCGAGTTGGCCAGAGTAAAGGTTATCGATGTCAGACTGAACCTGAGATAACTTGACATAAATAATTTCGAATCGTAAAGCTTACGCAATTGATCACACCATCCTAACGTACTTTGGATTATAGTTCATCACCAAAAATCTCGTTAAACGTCGTTTTGTAAAAAAATTCGTCTGTTTCTGGAACCTTGTAATCAGCCACACAAGTAACGTAACCATAGAAGGTACCAAATGTTGGGTCTCGTCCGAGCGCCCCGGGTGATATTACTTTTGAGTTGTACAATACTGCTGCTCTGGGAAGGATATGTCCAATCGCAACAAAGCAGTCCACAACTAACTCTGAACAAAAGTACTTACGTTTGATTGGTGATGATGGAGAAAACTCTTCATTAAAAAATGAATAGAGTTGTTCAGAAAGCGTTTGATCGTAATCTTTTTTTCGCTGTATGAATTGTACCACACCAGAAAAATTGTATCTAGCTCCATAAGCAGTTCGGGACGCTATAAAACGTCGAAGTGCTTCAACACGACCTCGTGTTGAGACCAAGCATCTGGCTGGCGAAAAACCGCCACATGATCGCACTTGTTCACTAATTTCTTGACAGAAACAATTCTAACACCCTGAAAGAGATTCGACTCAGCTGCATTCAACGAATCAATACATATAGCGGCATGCGTATATTCACTTTTTGTTACTTGGGTAATGCCTCGCCCGATAAAATCTGTCTTCTTGGACACATTGTAACAAAGAAGAACATCTCCCGAACAAATTTCCTCCTGAGTTGTGCCACTTTTTGAAAATCTGCCGACCCGAAAAATTAAGTCATTTTTTTCTTTACGGTTAGTATTTTCTGATTCCTGAGTTTTCGCACTAATGGTATCTTGCATCCATGCGCGGAGACTTGACAATCAGAACAGTTCGGACAGCATCTGGGGCAATTGCCGTCCAGGTAGTCCAGAACAAAGGGAAGCAGCGTTCCTCCCTCAAGCATATCGGCAGTGCTCATTCTGAGCACGAGCTCGAATTGTTGATGGCCGAGGCCCATTGTAGGCAACCAAACCTCTTTGCCGAAACTCCGCCACCGCCGCCCCCCTCATCGTTTCAGGATGCTTTTGCCCGCTCCAAACTTGTCGGTGTCACTCATCAGTTTGCCCGCAAGGTATTGCTGGCATGCGCCCGAAAATGCGGCTTTGGCGACTTGCACGAGTTGTATCTGGACCTGGCGCTCATGCGCATCATCGAGCCAGCCTCGAAGCTGAGGACGCTGGAACTTCTGGAGTCGCATTTCAATGTCCAGTATGCCAGAAGGACGCTTCATCGCATGCTGCCGAAGCTTCTTGAGCATCAGGCGGCGATCGAGAGCGCCGCTAACCAGACCGCTCATGACGAACTGCAAGAGAAGTTCAGTCTGGTGCTGTACGATGTCACCACGCTGTACTTCGAGTCCTTCAAGGAATACGACTTCCAGAAACCAGGTTTCTCCAAGGACAACAAGCCAATGCAGCCGCAGATCGTCATCGGCCTGATCACTACCCGCTCAGGGTTTCCAGTAATGCACGAGGTGTTCGAAGGCAACACCTTCGAAGGCCATACCATGCTGGCCATCGTGCGCCGGTTTCAGGAACGGGTCGGCGAAACCAAGCCGGTGATCGTGGCCGATGCCGCCATGCTCTCGAAAGCCAACATGCAGCAACTCGAGAAGGAAGGGTACTGTTACATCGTGGGGGCCAGGCTGGCGAGCACCGCAGCGGGATTCATCGATCAGATTTATCGAACGCTGCCCCGTAAGGACAAGGCCATGCACCGATTCATCTATGAGGTTGTCGAGAATGCCACCATGATCTGCGAGTTCTCCGATTCCCGGTACAAGAAAGACAAGCGGGAGTTCGACAAGCAGGTCAAGCAGGCGCTTGACCTGCTTGAGCGTAGCGAACCCGGTCGGCGGGCCAAGTTCGTCAAGAAATCCAAAGAGAAGGACAAGCCGTTCATCTTCGACACGGCTCTTCAGGCAAAGACCGAGAAACTGCTCGGCGTCAAGGGCTATGTCACCAACATCCCAGAGAAAACGATGTCGAGTGTCGAGGTGATCGCATACTACCATGACCTCTGGCATGTGGAACAGGCGTTCCGCATGAGCAAGTCGGACCTGCAGGCTAGGCCGATCTTCCACCGCACTCAGGAAGCCATCAGGGCCCACATGCTCGTCTGCTTCATGGGCTTGATGATGGGCAAATACCTGGAGATCAATACGAAGCGATCATTACGGCAGATCAGGAAAGAGCTCTTGCAGGTGCATGAAGCTCATATTCGTAATGAACAAACAGGCGAGGTGCTCGTGATGCAGATGGATGCTGGTGACTTTGCGGGCAGCGTGCTCGATAATCTCTTGAATTCAGAACTTTCGCACTAAACGGCACAACTCAGGAAACAATTCTAACACCCTGAAAGAGATTCGACTCAGCTGCATTCAACGAATCAATACATATAGCGGCATGCGTATATTCACTTTTTGTTACTTGGGTAATGCCTCGCCCGATAAAATCTGTCTTCTTGGACACATTGTAACAAAGAAGAACATCTCCCGAACAAATTTCCTCTATGGATACGATTTTAGACTTATTCATGATATGTACATCACACTTTTTCTCCTTTAAACAACAGCATTACAAGCAATTACCAAGGAGCATCCGAACATCAAATCACCCTTTCCCGCCATTGGGAGTGAACATCTGCCGGTAATCGGGGGTGACTCCGTTAAGCTCGGCGGCATCAGCCCCGGCGAAAAGCCTTTGGGCAGCAGGGAAGAGGGATGTGGCGGAAAAAAAGTCAGCTTCCCTGTACAGTACACCGGAAGCAAACAGCAATGGAATCAGTTCATTGAGCTGGCGCCCGACAACAACTATCCCGTCGCCCTGTGCGGCGGCAGCGGCGGCAACATCAGCCGCAGAGCCTCTCTTGACCTCATCGTGCCATACACCTGAAGCAAGCTCTCCGGGGAAATAGACTGCATAGTAATATTCACCCTTTCGTGCCTGAATAACAGCCATAACGGTGCCGGTGCCGGCTCCGGCCTGCAGAGACGCAGCCATGGCGGGCATGGTGGGCACCGGAAGCAGCGGAATCCCAAGACCGTAGGCAACCCCTTTGGCTACAGCCATGCCGATACGAAGGGCAGTAAACGAACCTGGCCCTGAAGAGACGGCAATGCAGTCAAGCTGCTTGCGGTCGACAGCACTTTCAGCCATAACCTTATCGATAAGAGGAACAAGCGTTTCAGCAGCCTTCTGCCAGTCGGCGCTCCGCGCCTCATTAACAAGACCGTCATGCATGAGCGCTACGCTCAGGGCTGCATGGGTACACTCTATGGCAAGGATATTCATCAAGATTCTCGTTTAACAACAATTCTCCGGCTGTCGCTCCCGGCATATTCAAGGGTGACTGTTACCGTATAGAGAAGGTTATATTCCGGAAAGCGGTCGGCCCACTCCACAACGGAAAGGTAGCCGTTGGAAAGATATTCGTCGAACCCGATACCTTCAAGCTCCTGTAGAGAGTTGATTCTGTAGAGATCGAAATGGTGCAGTACGACCGGCTCGCCATCGAGTGACCCCTCATAGATGTTCAAGAGGGGAAAGGTCGGACTGGAAAGCTGATCGTCACAATTGAAAAACTCTGTAATCCCTCTCATGAACTCGGTTTTGCCCGCTCCAAGCTCACCGCAGAGCGAAACCATATCTCCAGGCTTGAGACTCGCAGCAAACCGCCGGGCATACTTACTGGTCTCTTCAGCGGATAAAGAGAGAAACTCTTCAGTCATCTGGTTTCAGGCAAGCGGATTAAACAACAGGCCTGTCATGAGTTTCGGATAAAAAAAGGTCGATTTCTGCGGCATGACCTCTCCAGTCTCCGATACGGCCAGAACCTGTTCAACCGTTGTCGGCTTGACCACAAATCCAACCTGGACCCTCCCCGAAGAAACCATTTCAAATACTTCCTTATCATCCTTTACATAGATCAGGTTGCTTTGTTTTGCCATTGCTTCCTGGGTTATGCCAAGCAGCCTGCCAAGTACAAGATCGTGGAGAAGAACCAGACCGAGACGCTGCAATGCTTCAGGTCTCGAGGGATCAAGCAGGGGAGATGGATCAGTTTTCAGGCATATTCCAAGAACCTTGCCTGATGTAACCACACCGTACACATAACTTGACGATTGTTGTTCGAGAAATACTTTCAGGGCTTGCCTGTCATGCAGTTCGGTAACCGTAAAATACTCCTCAAGCCGCAGCTTCAATTCGCCGATATCGAACTGTTCCAGACTGTGTACAAGACGATGAATAGGAAATATAAGCAGCCCTTCATCATAAATATTGGCCAGATAGGTCAGAATAAAGTTATATGGTTCATGACCGGAGTGAGATGGGTTTGCTGCAGCACGCTCATTGCGATAGTTAACGCCGGTTTCATAGCGATGGTGTCCATCAGCAATATAAACGGTTCGCTGAAGGATCGACTGCTGAATCTGCCCGATCAGTGCCGGATCGGTGATCCGCCACATCCGGTTTCTCACTCCCTGAAAGAGGGCATCAACAACAGGCTCATGGGAATCGGCGAACGATCTCAACAACCGGTCTGCGATTTTGCCTTCATCGGCATAAAGTCCGAAAATGGCGCTGATATTGGTTTTTGTTTTTCTAAACAGGTTCAGACGGTCGGCCTTTGGGCCGGATAGGGTTTTTTCATGAGGCAGAACCTTTTTTTCAGCAAACTCATGCAGCCGCATTGCTGAGAAAAAACCGATCCGGGTATGTGACTCTCCTTCAGAATCATCAAAAGTCTGAAAATAGGGATAAATTGCCGGAACAGGATCGTTCAGAAGTTCTCCATTCTGCAGCCAATCCCCGAGTCGCTCTGCCGCTGCGCCGTAGGGATCGGCCTCAAGTGGCAGCTCAAGCCTTATGGAGTTGAAGGGTGAGCTGTCATAGAGCTGCTGCTGGAGTTCTGAAGAGATGACATCGTAAGGCGGGCAGATAAGCCCTGAAGCGTTCTTCAGTTTTTCGGGATTATATAAAATCCCCTTGAATGGTATAATTTCCGGCATACATAACAAGAATTAGAAGTTTATTACTGGGAAAATCACCCTGCTCTCAGAGCGATCCAAAAATCATCATGCCCATCCTTCACCAGCACAACAATTTTCCTGTTTTTACACAGCTCAAGCACAGCAAGGAAAGTAACGACAAGAATGATGCGTTCAGTGACGCCTTCAAGTACTGACAGAAAAGAAAGCTGCACCCGATCCTGGAGTCTCGACAAAATCATGGCTGTCTGCTCTTCAATCGTTACAGGAGCATCCATCACATTGCGCGTCATGGGGCGGGGAATGTTTTCGAGGACAGATTTATAGGCAATCATGAGATGGTAAAGCGTCGGGCGATTAACCGGCTCATCAAGCTCATCGAAAACCTCAGGCTCAAACTCCTCAAAAAAGCCTTTCGCAAAAAGATTTTCCCTTACTTCTGCAAGATAATTCAGGGCGAGCGAGGCCTCCTTGATGCGCTGATATTCGATCAACCGCTGGACAAGCTCTGTCCTTGGATCAAACTCATCAGTTTCAGAACCATCTTGAGCCGGACGCGGAAGCAGCATGTTGGCTTTGATGCTCATCAGCATTGAGGCCATATAAATAAAATCAGCGGCAACTTCCAGATTCAGGTTTCTGACATCATGGATATAACCGATAAAATCCGCGGTGATTTTCGAGATGGGTATATTATATATATCCAGTTCATCACGCCTGATAAAAAAAAGCAGCAAATCAAGCGGGCCTTCAAATTCGTCTAGGCTGATCCTGAACATTACCGGGTAGGTGCGTTGATAATATCTGTAAAAGCAAAATAGAAAAAGCAGACTAAAACGTGCAAATAAACATGAGGAATGTGTTCATTGCCCAATACAAAAAAAGGAACTTCACATTTCCGAAAACTATTTGTATGTAGTGAGTGGTATTGATGCTCTAATACATCCCCCTTTATCTTTTAGACCCGGGCCATCATCAATGAAAAGGATTATATGTTTTATCACTCTCGCATCGGTGTTTATACTGCTGACGAGCCGTGTCACTCTGGCTGAATCAGCCAACAGCTTTTTCAATCAGGGATTTGATATGCACATGAAGGGAGACCTGGCAGGCGCAGTAAGATTCTATTCAAAAGCTGTTGAAAACAACCCGTCTTTTACCATGGCTTACCAGATGCGTGGGATCGCAATGCAACAGTTAAAGAAATATCCCCAAGCCATGAATGACTACTCAATGCTCATAACTGCCGGTGAGCCGCATTTCAAAAGTATAGGGTACTATAACCGGGGAATAGTGAAAAATATCATCGGAGATTTTGCCGGAGCTATTCCCGACTTTACACAAGCCATCGGACTTGACAAAAAAATGGCTGCAGCTTTTTTTCACCGTGGCATCGCGAAAAGCAAAACCGGAGATCTTTTCGGACGGCTGGAAGACTTCTGTGAGGCGGCAAGGCTTGGGGACCTCACTGCAGAAACATGGCTGAATACCTATTATCCTGCCTGGAGATTATTGCCAATAACAGCCGCTCCTACATGACACTGTTTCCTTTCCCGCCCTGATCAGGTAACGTAAAGTGGAAAAAAATCTCCTGATCAAAATGCAAAGAGGGCAGGTTCGATTTTACCGAACCTGCCTTCTTTTTTGAAACGAACGGTCGTTAAATAGCCTTCCCGCCCCTCTCCCTTGTTCTTATACGGATACACTCTTCAAGGGGAGAGATAAAGATCTTTCCATCACCGATCTCTCCAACCCCATGACTTGCCGCATTGATGATCGTGTCGACAGTGATATTAACAAACTCATCATTGACTGCAATATCAAGCCTGATTTTCGGAATCAGGTTGGGCGCTATTTTCTGGCCCCTGTAAATCTCGATATCTTCCTGACGTCCATGACCGGTGACGCGACTTACGGTAATTCTTGTTATATCAGCCTGGATCAGTGCCTCACGAACATGATCGAGCCTGTCGGGCTGAATGATTGCTGTTATCAGTTTCATTGCGACGTGTTAGTTAAGGTTGATAAGACCATATCCATGCTCACCGTGCATGCTGTGATCAAGACCGGACATTTCATCATTTTCGTTAATACGCAGACCAATGGTTTTTTCAACCAGAAAAAGCAGAATAAACGAGACAATGGCAGCATACACTATGGTAACACCTACCGCCGTTGCCTGAACGCCGAGCTGCTGCCAGATAGTCCAGCTTCCTCCGACTTTTGCCGCAGCATCGGCCATCCATGAAGGACGGATGAAAAACACCAGAGCAAGAGCCCCGACAATACCGCCTACACCATGAACACCAAACGCATCAAGACTGTCATCGTAGCCCAGCTTGCTCTTGATCAGAATTGCACTGTAGCAGAAAATTGCCGCAAGAGCACCGAGAGCAAAAGCACCAACCGGCTGAACAACACCGGCTGCAGGCGTTATGGCAACAAGACCTGCAAGAATGCCTGATGCGACACCGAGACTGGTTGCCTTTCCGTGCTGAACCATTTCAATGATCATCCAGGTAAGCGCACCCGATGCGGCGGCCATCTGGGTAACGGTAAGCGCCCGTGCAGTTGCAAGGTTACTGGCAATAGCGCTGCCGGCATTGAATCCGAACCATCCGACCCAAAGAAGTCCTGCACCGACAAGGGTCATGACAAGGTTATTCGGATGCATGACATTCTTCGGATAACCGCGCCTTTTACCAAGGTACAGTGCTGCAACTAACGCTGTAACGCCTGATGAGATATGAACAACGGTACCACCGGCAAAATCAATGGCTCCCATTGCGCCAAGGTTGAACAGAAAACCGTCAGCTGCCCACACCCAGTGACAGATCGGACTGTAGACCAAAAGGCTCCACAGGGCAATGAAAACGGCATACCCTTTGAAATTAACCCTTTCAGCAAAAGCGCCAGCAATAAGAGCCGGAGTAATAATGGCAAATTTACCCTGGAACATGGCAAACACATATTCAGGAATCTGCGTTGTCATGATGGTGTCATCAATACCCTGCAGCATGAAGTACTTGCTGTCCCATCCTGCAAAACCGCCAAGAATGCTTGGTCCGAAACTCAGCGAATAGCCAACCATCGGCCAGAGAACACCAATAATCACCATCGCGGCGAAACTGTGCATCATGGTACCAATAACGTTCTTTGTACGGACCAATCCGCCATAAAACATGGCAAGTCCTGGAACCATAAGCAGAACCAGTGCTGTAGAAGTCAGCATCCACGACGTTGTACCGGTATCGGTAACCACTGCGTCAGCGGCATGAGCTGTCCCCTGAAACAACATTGCTGCCAGCAGAAACAGCAGTGTGGTCAAAAGTCTTTTCCTCATAACAAGATTAGATGAAATTAATGTTGCCTTAATTATTAATACTAACAACACAAATGTAGTTATTTTTTTAACTAAAAACAAAAATTAAGCGCCTTTTGTTACGCTTAAGTAGAATTTTTATCTACACGACGTAAAAAAACCAGGAAACACAAAATTTGTGCTGCCTGGTTTTTTGTTTCGAAACAATAATATCAGCTATGATCTGACAAGAAAAACACCGAGATCCTGAAGAAGTGCCTGGAGATCCTCTTCATGCTCAACCTCGTCCTGAAGAATCTGTACAGCGATATTGTATGTTACCGGATCCTTGAGCCCTATCTCCCCGATAATGCTGTTATAGACATTGATGGCGCACTGCTCTCCGGCAATGTTCTGTTCAAGTATCTTTTTCACAAAGGGATCGTCAGGTGCCGCATAACCGCAATTCGCCCACTTAAACCACTCGATGGGCGAGGTGATGGGTGTTCCTCCAAGCTGGATGATCCTTGCTGTTACCATATCTGCATGCCGGAGTTCATCGGCAGCATGCAGAAGAAGCTCAGAAATCACCGCATCTTTCATCGGCCCCTGAACCACCTTTGCTCCAAGCCAGTATTGGTAATAAGCCAACCATTCATCAGCAAATGCCTTATTGAGCAATTCAAGAACACGGGGAAGATGTTCTCCAACAATTTCACGACCTTTCGTACCCATGTGCAGACTCCATTTTAATTCGTTTGTAACCCAGTTTATTTCTTGTTGGTGACCAAGTCTTTAAGAGCATCAGTAAGCTTAGGGTATTTGAAAGCAAAGTGCTGCGATTCCAGAAAAGCGGGCTTGACATTCTGGCCTTTCACCGCATATTCGCCACCTTCACCCATCAAGAGACGAACCACAAATTCCGGCACCGGCAAGAGAGCGGGCCTTCCAAGAACTACCCCAAGCGTGTTGGCAAACCCCTTCATCGAAACGGGTTCCGGACTGACCAGATTAACAGCTCCGCGATAAGCAGGATTATCCAGTGCCTCCAGAATACTGTCAATTTCGTCATCAATATGAATCCACGAGATACACTGGAAACCAGAGCCAATAGGCCCTCCGGCAAAAAACTGGAACGGTGCCAACATTTTCTGCAGCATTCCGCCTCTTGTGGACAAGACGATTCCCGTTCTCAACAGGACGAGGCGAACACCAATTTTTTCAGCCGCCAATGCCTCTTTTTCCCAGTCAATACAGATTTTCGCAAGAAAATCGCTGCCTTGAGGCGCTGACTCAACAAGAACCATGGTATCATTACAGCGCTCGAAAGATCCATAATAACCGATCGCTGAAGCGGAAATAAATATTCCAGGTTTTTCAGCCGCTCCTGCAATCGCCGAAACAATATGCCGGGTACCAAGAATTCTCGAATTATAACACTCTTTCTTGTGCTCATCACTCCAGCGGCTTTCAAGAAGAGGTTTGCCTGCCAGATGAATCACAGCTTTCGCTCCGCTGATAAAACCTGTCCATTCACCGTTTTCCATATCGGAATCCCAGTTGACGTAACCTGCCGCTCCTGGAATCTTCTGGGCGGCAACCTCAGGTGAACGGGCAAATACCACGACCTGCTCCCCTCGCCCGATAAGTTTCAGAGCAAGTTCAACACCGATCACTCCGGTGGCTCCGGTAATAACAACATGACCCTGCATATACTCTTCCGGTTAGGGTGGCAATATTACTATGCTTAATCTCTTTAGGGAACAGGCAATGGCACATAATAATTCCCCTGTAATATTCGGGATAAAAACAAGAAAACCGGGAAAGCTGCAGCTTCTTTCCCGGTTTTACCATGTAATGAAAATGACATCCCCTGACCGCGTTATTCCACTGTAACCGATTTTGCAAGATTTCTTGGACGGTCAACATTGCAACCCCGGAAGGTGGCAATATGATAAGCAAGAAGCTGCAGGGGGATTACGGTGAGAAGAGGAGTGATGGGGCCGGAAGCCTGTGGTATATAGATAACATGTTCGGCAAGACGGCTGACCTCCTTGTCACCCTCACTGGCAATTGCGATAACCCGACCTTTACGGCTGCGTACTTCCTCGATATTGCTCAGAATCTTGGCATAGGTGCTGTCTCGTGTTGCAATGAAAATAACTGGCATATCCTCATCAATCAGGGCAATCGGACCATGCTTCATTTCGGCTGCAGGGTAACCTTCAGCGTGGATATAGGAAATTTCCTTGAGTTTCAGTGCGCCTTCAAGCGCAACCGGGAAATTGTAGCCACGTCCAAGGTAAAGAAAGTTCTTTGCATCCTTGAACCGCTCCGCTATATCCTTTATCTGACTGTCCAGGTCAAGAATCCGTGAAGCTTTTTCAGGAATATTCGCAAGCTCTTTCAGGTTCAGCGTAATTTCGTCATGGGATATAGTCCGGCCCTTGCTGAGCGCAAGAGCAAGCATATAGAGCATGATGACCTGGGCAGTAAACGCTTTTGTTGAAGCAACGCCAACCTCAGGCCCGGCATGAGTGTACATGCCACAAAGGGTTTCACGGGCAATCGTGGAGCCGACAACATTGCAGATACCCATAACAAGTGCACCTTTCTCTTTCGCGGTACGCAGAGCGGCAAGCGTATCGGCAGTTTCACCTGACTGGGAAATGACAATAACCACATCATCAACTCCGACAATCGGATTACGGTACCTGAACTCTGAAGCATAGTCAACTTCGACTGGAATACGGGCAAACTCCTCGATGAGATATTCACCAATAAGGCCGGCATGCCAGCTCGTACCGCAGGCACAGATGACAATGCGCTTCGCCTGCTTCAGACGGTCGAGATAATCCTCTATACCGCCAAGACATACACGCCCCTCTTCCAGTCTTACACGCCCTCGCATGACATCATGCATGACGGCTGGCTGTTCAAATATTTCCTTGAGCATAAAATGCTCAAATCCGCCTTTTTCTATCTTTTCCAGTGAGAAATCCAGCTCTGTTACGATTTTTTCCTGTTCGATATTCTCAATCGTCTTGACTGCATAACCATCTTTTGTTACCACGGCAAGCTCACCATCAGAAAGATAAACCACCTTTTTGGTATGCTCAACTATGGGAGCCGCATCCGAAGCAATAAAAAACTCCCCGACACCAATCCCGATGACAAGAGGGCTGCCCTTGCGAGCCACAACGATCTTGTCAGGCTCACGCGAAGAGATAACACAAAGACCATAAGCGCCCTCAACATGACGAAGAGCGCTACGGGTAACCGATTCCAGGTCCAGCGAAAGATCGCTCTTCCATATCCTGTCAATCAGATTTACCAGCACTTCAGAGTCTGTATCGCTTGAAAAAACATAACCTTGAGAGATGAGTTCCTGTTTCAGCGCAGAAAAATTTTCGACAATGCCATTATGAATGAGAGCGATATCCCCTGCCGTATTCAGAAAGGGGTGAGCATTACGGTCACTGGGCTCGCCATGGGTAGCCCATCGAGTATGGCCAATCCCCATTGTTGCACTGCGCATCTCTTCGCTGAGACCCTGAGCTGCCGCTTCAAGACCGCTGACACTCCCTTTCTGCTTCATAACCAGAAGTTTACCATTCAGCAAGGCAATCCCCGCTGAATCGTAGCCTCGGTATTCAAGACGCTTCAAGCCTTTCAGAAGCACAGGAGCGGCTTCCTGCCACCCTATATATCCAACAATTCCGCACATAGCATTACTTTTTAACAGTTATTGAGAAGCGCAATGCCGCGCTCAGAACCGACCATTCATCACCCTGAATGACAGAATGATTCATTGCTTTAAAAAACAACAGCTATAAAAAACGCTTCATCTCATCATGAATTTTCGTCGCCGCTGCAGAAACTGCCTGTTCATAATCGTCGATACATGACAATGATCCCGCCTCAGATGCATCTGGATAGATAAGACTGCGACTGACGTTTATAATGGCACTTTGGCGGTTGGCATCAACACCGAAATTCACTGCATCTTCAAGCGATCCCCCCTGTGCGCCGACCCCCGGAATAAGCAGAAAAAGGGCCGGTGCCTCACGGCGGATTTCGGCGAGCAAACTGCTTTTGGTCGCTCCGACAACAACACCTCCGTTTCCTTTTCTGCTCCATGAAACAACCTTTTCGAGCACGGTACGGTAGAGTGGCCTGCCATCATGCATCGACTGCTCCTCGAAATCCGCCGACCCCTTATTTGAAGTAAGGCAAAGCACAAACAGCAGCTTATCCTCATAAGCAAAAAAGGGCTCAAGGGAGTCGAAGCCCATGTAAGGTGCTACGGTAAGAGCATCAAACGGCCAGTGTTCTAAAAAGGCCTGCGCATACATTTTACTGGTATTGCCGATATCCGCCCGTTTGGCATCAGCGATCGTCATGCAGGCATCAGGAATAGAGCTGAGTGTTTGTTCCATATCACGAAAACCAGCAATACCCCTCGCCTCATAAAAAGCGGTATTGAGCTTGTACGCTATTGCAACGTCCGATGTAGCCCTGATAACTGCGCGGTTAAACTCAAGGACAGGGTTGGCATATTTTAAAAACAGAACCGGAATTTTTTCAGGATCGCTGTCAAGCCCAACACACAAAAGAGATTTCAGTGCTGAAATCCTGCTGTTTGCCTTATCCCGAACTAAACTCATGAATGTTATCTCTCTCTGTTTTAGAAAAAAGCTTCTTTTAGTTACAATTGAGTATAAAATGCAAAAATATCGGTAAAAATCACTTCATCAGCCTTACTGAAACTTATTGCACTAAAAACTCATTTTACATCTACTATCAATATATAATAATGTTTTCTTACCAGATGCTTCATTAATTAGAAGAATCCCGTAAATTGATGGTCTTGAATTTCGCGAACCGTGAACACCGTACTGAGTCTTTTTATTTATAACCATGATTGTTGATTGATGGCAAAGAAAACGTTTAAACCTTCAAATCCCTATAAAAACGAACCGGAAAACAATATACCGCGACCGAAGTTTTCGATCATGTATTATGTGGTCGTCATTGTTCTTCTCATAGGAGTGCAGCTTGCCTTTTTCTGGTCAGGCACCACACAGGAGATCCCCTACAGCACCTTCCGAAAGCTTATTGCCGAAAACAAGATAGAATCGGTAAAAATATCGCCGGAAAGAATTTATCTCAAGCTCAAGACAGGCACTCAAACCGGAGTTGCTGTAAAGGAACAGCAGAAGGACGGCCCTGGAATGTTTCTTCCTCAGTCTACGTCAAAACAGGATGAGATTTTTGTTAATCCTGTAAGGGATGACACCCTGATCGAGCTGCTGGAAAGCAAGGGAATCAAATATCAGGGCATGGCAAGCAGTACATGGATCAGTGAACTGCTTCAGTGGATACTTCCTTTCGCCCTGCTTATCGGTATTTATTTCTTTGTCTTCCGGCGTATGGGCGGACCTGGTTCACAGTTCATGAATATTGGCAAGAACAAGGCGGCACTCTATGAAAACCTTGACGAACACTCCCGTATCACCTTCAAGGATGTTGCCGGTCTCGACGAGGCGAAAGCTGAGGTTATGGAGGTGGTCGATTTCCTTAAAGATCCCAAAAAATATACGACACTCGGCGGGAAGCTGCCAAAAGGCGTGCTGCTGGTCGGCCCTCCGGGTACAGGAAAAACCCTGCTCGCAAAAGCAGTTGCCGGCGAGGCTGACGTACCGTTTTTCAGTATCAGTGGCTCGGACTTTGTAGAAATGTTTGTCGGTGTTGGCGCCGCAAGGGTGCGCGACCTTTTCAAACAAGCCAAGGAAAAAGCCCCCTGCATCATCTTTATCGATGAAATTGACGCTGTAGGCCGCAGCAGAGGAAAGGGGGCCATGATGGGCGCTAACGACGAGCGGGAAAACACCCTCAACCAGTTGCTTGTCGAAATGGATGGATTCGCAACTGACAAGGGTGTCATTCTTATCGCCGCAACAAACCGCCCTGATGTGCTTGATTCAGCTTTACTGAGACCAGGTCGTTTTGACCGGCAGATCATGGTTGACAAACCCGACCTTAAAGGGCGTATCGATATTTTCAAGGTACACACAAAAAAACTCTCTCTTTCCGAAGACGTCAACCTTAAAACCCTTGCTTCACAGACTCCAGGGTTTGCCGGCGCTGAAATCGCCAATACGGCAAACGAAGCAGCCCTGCTTGCATCGCGCCGTAACAAGAAGAGCATAGAGATGAAAGACTTTGAAGATGCCATAGAACGTTGCGTGGCGGGACTGGAGAAAAAGAACAAGGTCATCAACCCGCGTGAAAAGCAGATTGTAGCCTATCATGAGGCAGGTCATGCCATTGTCAGCTGGATGATGCCTGAAAACGATCCTGTTCAGAAAATCTCCATCGTTCCCAGAGGAATGAGTGCACTCGGTTATACCATGAACATACCGCTCGAAGACCGCTATCTCATGACGAAAACCGAACTGCTTGCCCGCATCTGCGGTCTTCTCGGTGGACGAATCGCTGAACAGATTATTTTCAACGAAATTTCAACTGGAGCACAGAATGACCTTGAAAAGGTAACCAGCATAGCATATAACATGGTCATGGTCTACGGCATGAGCGATAAACTCGGCAACCTGTCGTTCTTTGAAAGTAATAATCCCTATTACGGCAGCCCTGGTATCGATAAAAAATATGGCGAGGAAACCGGCCGCCTTATCGACCGTGAGGTTATGGCTATCATAGAAGATTCACGCCTTAGAGTAATGAATCTTCTGACGCAGAACCGCGAAAAGCTCGAAAAGCTTGCAAGTGAACTGCTTTTGAAAGAGATGCTTCAGTACTCACAGATCGAAGAGATTCTGGGAAAACGTCCGGAAGGGCTCTTTCCTGTTCAACCAGAAGAGGAAGACTCTCCAGAAAACGATTCCGACGGCACCAGAATTACATCGTCTCCGAAAAACACAGATAAACTCAGCGAACAGGAACAAGCCGAGCTTGAGGAAGCTGTTGCAAGACTCAGAGAAGTTCGAAAGATACCTGAAAACTGACACGCTTAAAAGGCAGGGAGTACCTGCCTTTTAATATCAATCATATATACAGTGGAGATGTGGGTCCCGAGGGATTCGAACCCCCGACCTACTGGGTGTAAACCAGTCGCTCTAACCAGCTGAGCTAGGAACCCAATCGAAGGGTGACAATTATAACACAATTTCCATGGAATACAAAAAAGAAAAAACTGAATCAACTGAACTGTCAACTTGCTCTTATTTGTAAGCCTTCACGAAAAAGCATAACTTCAGGCCCATAATTCACTTGCATACCCGGCAACCTTTTTTGTCATTACTATGAAATCACTATCCATCCTCGGCAGTACCGGTTCAATTGGACTCAGCACCCTTGATGTTGTCAGGCAGCACCCCGAAAAGTTTAAGATTACCGGCCTTGCCGAAGGCCACGACGTTGCGCTGCTGGCAGAACAGATCATTGAGTTCCAGCCGGAAGCGGTTTCAGTCAGGGATGCAGATTCAGCAAAAAAGCTAGAAGCTTTGCTCGGCCTTCATAAACCGGAAATTTTTTACGGTCTTGACGGGGCATCGACCATTGCCACCCTCGAACAGGCTGATATGGTGGTTTCAGCCATTGTCGGCGCCGCCGGCCTCATACCAACAGTCAGTGCAATAAAAGCCGGCAAGCATATCGCCCTGGCCAATAAAGAGACCCTTGTCGTCGCAGGGCAGCTTGTTTCCGATCTGGTAAAAAAATATAATGTTCAGCTTCTGCCAGTAGACAGCGAACACTCGGCGATCTTTCAGTCTCTTCAGGGTCACCGGTCTGAAGATATAGAGCGCATCATTCTGACCGCATCAGGTGGACCGTTCCGTAAAACTACTGCTGAAGAAATGAAAAATGTCGGCCTCGAACAGGCACTTAAACATCCACAGTGGACGATGGGAGCCAAAATCACCATCGACTCTGCAACCATGATGAACAAAGGTCTTGAAGTTATAGAAGCACACTGGCTCTTTAACATGCCAGCGGAAAAAATCGGCGTTGTTGTTCATCCGCAAAGCATCATTCACTCCATGGTTGAATATATCGACGGTTGCGTAATCGCACAGCTTGGCTCACCCGACATGCGCGCACCGATTGCCTATGCCCTTTCCTGGCCTGAACGCTGCGAAAGCGGGATCCAGAAACTCGACCTGACCAAAATCGGAACGCTCACTTTTGAGGAGCCTGATATGGAACGATTCCCTGCACTCCGCCTCGCCTTTGATGCCCTTAAAGCAGGCAGAACGTATCCTGCGGTCCTTAACGCAGCAAATGAGATTGCCGTAGCTGCATTCCTCGAAGAAAAGATACGATTTACTGAGATTGCAGAAACGGTCGATAAAACCATGCAGTCTCACGAATCCTATAACCCTGTTGAACTTGACGACTATCTTCAGGCGGACCGCTGGGCACGTGACACGGCAAAACAACTTATTGCATAAGCCTCTTTTTTCTACCGAACACAAAGGATAGTTATGGATTTTCTGAGCTCGACATTTTTTTTCATTGTAGCAATCTTCATTCTTGTCACCGCACATGAACTTGGCCATTTTCTGACGGCAAAATTGTTCGGCATGAGGGTTGACAAATTTTATATCGGCTTCGATTTTTTTGAGAAGCGCTTCTGGAGAAAGAAGATTGGTGAAACCGAGTACGGCATAGGCGTTTTCCCACTTGGTGGTTATGTCAAGATTGCCGGCATGGTCGATGAAAGCCTTGATACTACCTTTCAGAGCTCAGAACCTGAACCATGGGAGTTCAGGGCAAAACCTGTCTGGCAGCGCCTGATTGTCCTGGCCGGCGGTGTCTCCATGAACCTGATTCTTGCTGCAGTAATCTTTATCGGCATAACTCTTGTGCTCGGGGAGTCCCGGACAAGTGTTAATACTCCCGCCTTTGTAGAAAAGGCCTCTGTATTTGAATCCATGGGAATAAAAACCGGTGACCGGCTTCAAATGGTAAACGGCAAAGCCATTGAAAGCTGGGAAGAGGCACTCGATCCCGAGCTCTTTATAGCCCAGTCACTCAACTACACGATCCTTCGTGATGGAAAAAGCATCACAATGACGGCCCCATCAAACATCATGTCGAAGATCAATGAAACGCAAAGTCTCGGGATCCGGCCAATAGTTGCACCACTCATTGATGAAGCTCTTGAAAAAATGCCCGCATCCACTGCAGGTATAAAATCAGGTGGACTTATTACAGCCATTAATGGCAAGACGGTCGCTGACTGGACGGAAGTTGTCGGAATCATCTCCGCCCATGCGTCCAAACCAATCACTATTACCTGGCAATACTTAGAACCAGTTAAAGGACTCAACATAACTCCGGAACTCCTCCGTTCTGAGGGAAAAACGTTTGTCAGCACTGTTATCCCCAATCAGTCGGGGAAAATCGGCATATCCTTGAAAGCAACACTTGTAACAGAGCGTAAAAAACTCAATCTTGCCGGGTCAATGGTCAGCGGGATAAACCAGACCTGGAAGATGAGCGCCATGACCGTACAGGGATTTGCTAAAATCTTCACTGGCAAGGAAGACTTCCGAAAATCAGTAGGCGGCCCAATCAAGATTGCTAAAATTGCCAGCCAGAGCGCCGAACAAGGGCCCGTGAGCTTCCTTTATTTTCTGGCCATGCTCTCCATCTCCCTGGCAATCATCAATATCCTGCCGGTTCCTGCACTTGACGGCGGGCAATTCGTACTGAATGCTTTTGAAGGCATCATCCGCCGGGAAATCCCTTTTGAAATCAAGATGCGTATCCAGCAGATTGGTATGACACTGCTCCTGGCACTTTTCGCTTACATCCTTATCAATGATCTTTTCAATCCCTGAGGCTGACGCCCGGAATCAATGCTCGACAAACTGCGATCCATAAAAGAAAAACATCTTGATCTTGAACAACTGCTTGCCGACCCGAAAGCAGCAACGGATCAGGACCGATACCGAAAACTCAACAAAGAGTACAGTGATCTCAAGGAGATTGTACAGGCATATGACCTCTACGCCCTCATAAAAACAGAGCTTGATGAATCGCGCCAGCTGCTGAAAAACGAGAAAGATCCGGAAATGAAAGAGCTCGTGCAGGCTGAAATCAACGAACTGCATAAAAAATTGCCTGAGCTTGAGCAGCATCTCAAAATACTGCTTCTGCCGAAAGACGAGGCCGATTCACGCAACGTCATTATCGAAATCCGGGCGGGTACCGGTGGAGAGGAAGCTGCATTGTTTGCTGCAGACCTGACAAGAATGTATCAGCGGTATGCCGAACAGCAGGGATGGCAGTGTGAAACGCTCCACTTCAATGAAAGTTCCGTACCCGGCGGGTTCCGTGAAATTACCCTCGGTGTCAGCGGTCATGATGTCTATGGCACCATGAAGTATGAAAGCGGCGTTCACCGGGTACAGCGCGTGCCCGACACGGAAACGCAGGGACGTATCCATACCTCTGCAGTCAGTGTAGCGGTACTTCCGGAAGCCGAGGAGGTCGATGTCGAAATTAGAAGGGAGGATCTGCGTTTTGATACCTATCGAAGCGGAGGAAAAGGAGGGCAAAACGTCAATAAAGTTGAGACTGCCGTAAGAATCACCCATATACCGACCGGCATTGTCTCTGCATGTCAGGAACAGCGTTCACAGCTCCAGAACAAAGAGAGGGCTATGCAGATGCTTCGGACAAAACTCTATGACATTCAGCTTGCTGAACAGCAACAGAAACGGGCTGATCTGCGCCGTTCAATGGTCACAACCGGAGACAGAAGCGCTAAAATCCGTACCTACAACTACCCGCAGTCACGAGTGACCGATCATCGTATTGGCTTTACCAGCCATGCGCTGCCACAGATCCTGCAGGGTGACCTGCAGGACATTATTGATGCCCTGAAAATGCATGACCAGACAGAGCGTCTGCAGGCAGAACTCAAATAAGAATAGTCCCCCTGAGAAACCCGGCCCTTCGGAGAAGATAGTTTGTCACAAATTCTCCTTATATTTTCTTGATGATTAATGATCCGGGCTCTATCGGCATACTTGAATGAAATGAAACCTATGGGAACCCAATTAAAATGGAAATGGAAGCTACTGGTATAAGCAGGGGCGACTGGATATTTCACGGGGAATTTAACCGTACAGCCGCCTATCTTTCAGACCAGAAAAAAATACTTGGGTTCAACCCTTTTTGTCACAGCGTTGAACTCACCAACATTGAAAACGTCTACAAATGGCTTTTTCGTGTTACCGATCCGCAGAATAACCCTTTTGATGTCATCTTTTTTGTCGAACAGAGTGAGGAGCTGCTGGTGGAACTGCCGGACCATATTGAATGCTCCGACCCTGAAGATCTTTCCGAAGAGATTATCAGCCTCTATACTGTGGGGAAAAAGTTACACTGGAAGCATCACCCGGTCACCAGCCAGGTTGAAGATCCGTCAAAATATCTCTTCGAAGGAAAGGCATTTGCCGATATGTACATGCATCCTGTTGAGGGAAACAAAACCAGAGTTCAATTCGATTTAAAAATTGATGTCCGGTTTACTCTCTACCCTGCATTCAGGATCGTTCCGGAAAAGATTCTCCATGCCATGACCAATGCCGGAATGTCCATGATCATGCAGACTTCAACCAACAAAATGTTTCACTCCATTACCAAAGATTTCGACAACGTCACATGTGCATAAGGGGAGCTCAGGATATGGACTTTTATGACCTTGTCACAACGCGAAGCAATATCCGCTCTGCCCGATGAAGTGATCTACAGAATTCTCAACGCAGGCCGAATGGCTCCATCGGCAAAAAATCGTCAGATCGCCTGAAATACTGAAAAAAATCTACCCGGGTTATTCCCGTGACTGGATACAATGCGCGCACTGCAACTAAGTCCAACCGAGGAGCTTTTTGCCTTTACCCCTCTCGGTTACGCTGCCCCGGGAGGAATCAACGCACCAAAAACCCGCAAATCACTCGACGAGATAACAGAATTCCTTTGACACTCATAAACGCAAATCTCGAATCTGTCACCAAGTATTCCGGGACAGGGTTACTTCCTTCATACGAAATCATCCAGTGACGCAGGCTCTCAGGCTATTTGCTCTTCATGCATTCTTCGAGTGCCTGATTAAGCTGTGCTATTTTTTCCTCCAGCTGTTTTCGTGCAGAAATATCAAGCACGACACACCGGATACCGACAGGATTGCCGCCCTGAACAATTTTAGCTAAGTAGAGAATACTCGGAAAGGTTTCTCCACCTTTTCTCAGTGCGGAATATTCGTAATTATCAGAGTGGATCTCTTTCAAACAGTGCTCTATGTTGAGCTGAATTCGATCACGCTCTTCCGGCCCAAAGAGTGTCAGGCTTTGTACGCCGCCCTCAAGATCCTCAGCAGTGTATCCAAATGTTTCAAAGCCTTCACGATTGCTGTATGTCATCAAACCCTGGAGGTCCATCTCAAATACAGGATGCGGCAGAAGATCAGCAAGTTCCTGAAAGCGACGTTCGCTTTCAGAAAATGCTTCCTGTTCCTGCTTGCGAAGTGAAATATCCTGTTTGATACTCACAAAATGTGAAATCGCCCAGGTCGGATCGATGATCGGGATGATAACAGAATTCTCCCAATACAGCTCCCCGTTTTTTTTCTTGTTAACAAATTCACCCTGCCAGTTCTTTCCGCTGTTGATGGTCTCCCAGAGCTCCTTATAGTAAGTGTCGGACTGTTCGCCGGATTTTAATATCCGTGGGTTTTTACCGATTGCTTCATTCAAAGAGTAACCAGTTGTTCTGCTGAACGCATTATTGACATATTCAAAATTCCCATCTTTATCGGTAATGGCAATCGCTATCGGGCTATTGGTAATCACTACGGAGAAGAGACTTGCCTCCTGGCGGCGCTCTGACTCTGTAAGTGCTTTTTTTATCGTGATTTCGAGTCTGGCACTATTGACAGGTTTTATTAGATATTCGAAGGCTCCTTTTGAAAAAGATTCAGACTCATTTTCCTCTGACATGGAACTGGAGGTCATGATGACTGGAAGATCAGGCAAATGATCATGAATGTAGGCGAGAATCTCGAAACTATTCTTTCCGGATATATCGATATCAAGAAACAACACTTCAATTTTACGGGAATTCAAATATTCAAGACAGGTGTCCCCATTATCTGCCATCAAGGCATCGTAGCCCATTGTTTTAATGAACCGTGCTGTTGATGAGCATGAGAGCGGATTACTATCAACGACAAGGAGTGTTGCTTTTTTCTGGGACGGAAACATGATGATGACAAACGTTATGAGATTATGACGGATTACCGCGTCACGCCATGAATGAATTCGAGGTAAAACCTCTTGCGCTGCGCTTTTTTGGTTTCCAGATAATATGAAATATTTTTTCATATTGATTAAGATTGTTGTGTGGTTTTTTCACTTCAAACAACCAGAAAAGCACGCCATAAAAAGAGCAGACAACATTCAGAAGAAAACATTCCTGCATCGGAGACATCATTATGAGAACAATCGTTTTCACAGGGAAAGGCGGCGTTGGTAAAACCTCCATAGCAGCAGCTACTGCCGTAAAAGCTGCATCCATGGGCTTTAAAACCCTGGTCATCTCCACAGATCCTGCACACAGCCTCGGCGACTCTTTCGACCTTGAACTTGGCCCCTCTCCCCTTAAAATTGCCGAAAACCTCTATGGGCAGGAGGTAAGCGTCTATGGTGACCTGACCCTGAACTGGGAGATTGTCCGGGCGCACTTTGCCCACATCATGGAGGTTCAGGGCATCAAGGGAATCTATGTCGAAGAGATGGGCGTCCTGCCCGGCATGGAAGAGCTCTTCTCGCTCTCCTATATCAAGCGCTACAACGAATCAAAAGAGTATGACCTACTTGTTGTCGACTGCGCCCCGACCGGCGAAACACTCCGGCTGCTCTCCCTGCCTGAAACCTTCGGCTGGATGCTGAAAATGATAAGAACCCTTGAAAAATATGTGGTCAAGCCGATGATAAGACCCTTGTCAAAAAAAATCAACCGCCTCCATGACCTTGTACCCGAAACTGATGTCTATGACCAGATCGAACATCTCTTCTCCTCTGTTGACGGTATCATTGACCTCCTGTCGGACGGGACAAAAACAACCGTCAGGCTGGTGATGAACCCTGAAAAAATGGTGGTCAAGGAGTCCATGAGGGCGCTCACCTACCTCAACCTGTATGGCATTACCGTCGACCAGGTGGTAATTAACAGGGTCTTTATGGATGAGGTTGACGGAGAGTACTTTAAAGAATGGAAAACCATCCAGCACAAATACATCGAACAGATTGAGCGATCATTCGCTCCTATCCCGATCACGAAAGTGCCGCTCTTCCGCAGGGAAGTACTTGGACTTGAAATGCTGAAAACCGTGGGGGAAGTGGTCTATGGAGATAAAAACCCTCTTGACATTTTCTATCAGGAAGAGCATACGGCCATTACAAAAATCAGCAACGGTCACTATATCATGAAACTGCGCCTGCCGTTCGCCTTTGACAACCGCATGGAAACCAACGTCCTGCAGTTGGGCGACTCACTTACCCTGAGAATAGGCAATTACCAGAAAGGAGTCATCCTTCCGGTTTTCCTAGCCGGCATGAGGGCTGCTGAGGCTATCTATGAAGACCAATGGCTTAAGATTGATTTCAGGAAAAAAGAGATTGCAGCAGACTGAAATCATGGCGATTCCTGCAATATTTCAGACTGAACTACCTGTAACTGCTGGAATGGGCAGTGCCAAGAGAGATAATGAAATAATCCAGCAACATCTTTCCGCTCAGACAGGCCGGATCAGCCGGCCGATCTTCACAAGATCGGGACTTTTTTTCAGATCCTTCGGTGTCACAAAATCGGAACCAGGTTCAAAATATAACTTCAAACCCTGCTCCGGTGAGTACCGTTTTTTGGCTTCAGAATAGAGTTGCAGGAATGCTGCTGAAGCTTCTGCAGACTTCGATTGTGTTTTTCCTGGTTCAGAACGCACAAGTTTTTGTGCAATCTTCAACTTGACGTCTGCCCCTTTGATCCGGGGACAGTAAAGGGCCCCGGCTTCAGAAAAACAGCGATAGACCAGTTCCGAACAAACCATAGGTTCTTTATCACCGTCAATCATTTCATTCAGAATATCCGCAGCACTGTCAAGCGCCCAGCGAAGAAAAGAGAGTGGCAATCTCCTCGTTGTACAAAGAATCGCCAGTAACAATACCTCCTCATAGGAAAACCTCTCTCCCTCCCGACTGTACTTTCCGATGACCTTGAGTACCGGTTCTGACGGAAGCAGCTCAGAACCGATAAATTCACCGTTTTTTCTCAATCTGTATACGTCAACATACTCGGTATGTTCCATCGATTTATTAACAGTAACGGAACGGACACCTTCCCGGACAGCCTCAGTCACCAGAGAACCGTCATAAACCGCAGAATGGCTGTATTCGGATCCGTCAAACCATTGGATAAGCCGAGATATTGTGGAATATCCGTGATAGAGCAGAATATCACAAGGCTTCAGCTCATGGACAACAATGTCGCGTTCCATG
Source organism: Chlorobiaceae bacterium (assembly GCA_013334755.1). GTDB lineage: Bacteria > Bacteroidota > Chlorobiia > Chlorobiales > Chlorobiaceae > Chlorobium. The sequence continues at coordinate 24,811 of JAAXWX010000011.1, forward strand.
GTATTCCTCCTTTTGCTGTCATGAATATCAAGTTCAGTAACTGCGATTGAGCACAAAAAAGAATAAACATTTTCCTTTCAACAACAAGAGTATGGGGTAACACGCAATTCATGGATATCATTCCTTATTTATAATACATGCAGTAATTCCGGAACGTTCCGAATTTTGTATTTTCACTCTCATCGGAACGAAAAATTTCTGATCTTCCATGATAATCCGTAAGTTCGCTGCATGAACAGACAACTTTTACTGGGTGCTGAAGCTGTAGCTCTCGGCGCTCTTGATGCCGGAATATCCGGAGTCTATGCCTATCCTGGAACCCCTTCGACTGAAATCACCGAATACATCCAGAAAAATAGTGCATGCCTTGCTGAACCTGTCAGGTCAGCCTGGTCGGCCAATGAAAAAACCGCTTATGAGTCTGCGCTCGGAATGGCCTATGCCGGTAAACGAGCTCTGGTCTGCATGAAGCACGTCGGGCTGAACGTCGCGGCTGATGCCTTCATCAACTCCGCCATTACCGGGGTCAACGGCGGGCTGGTGGTTGCCGTAGCTGACGACCCTTCCATGCACTCATCGCAGAACGAGCAGGACAGCCGGGTCTATGGTAAATTTGCCATGGTGCCGGTAATTGAACCGGCTTCACAGCAGAATCTTTATGATGCTGTCCGGTATGCATTTGATCTGTCGGAATCCGTCAAGCTTCCGGTTCTGCTCCGGCTAACAACAAGGCTTGCGCATTCACGGGCAGGTGTCGAACGCGCGACCATCCGTCCCCAGAATCCACTGCACGCCGTTTCCGCTCCGGAAAGGTTTGTGCTTATGCCTCATAATGCCCGTCGTCAGTACACCAAACTGCTCGGTATGCAGGAAAAGCTTGAAGAACTTTCAGAGCATTCCTGGCTGAACCGCCTGATCCCAGGAAGAGGTTTAACGGGCGTCGTTGCTTTCGGTATTGCTTTCAACTATGTCATGGAGGTGCGTCAGGTATGCCAGCTTGATTTTCCACTCCTTCAGATCGGCCAATACCCGTTACCGAGAAAACAGATTGAAGCCCTCTTCAACACCTGTGATACTGTCCTTGTCGCCGAGGAGGGTTACCCTGTCTACGAAGAGCTGCTGAGGGGATACTTCGGCAACAGCAATATCAGGGGACGCCTCGACGGAACCCTTCCTCGTGCGGGAGAGCTTAATGCCGACAGTGTCGGCCATGCACTGGCAGTTACCAAAAAAAAGGTCATGCCGATACCCGCTCTCATGGTGAACCGTCCTCCGGAACTCTGCAAAGGGTGCGGTCACCGGGACCTTTTCGAAGCGCTCAACACCGTCATGAACTCTTGCAGTGAGCACCATGTCTTTTCCGATATCGGTTGCTACACCCTCGGGGCTCTTGCACCTTACCATGCCATTCACACCTGCGTCGATATGGGCGCATCGATCACGATGGCCAAGGGTGCGGCTGATGCCGGCCTCCGTCCTGCGGTTGCAGTCATCGGCGACTCAACCTTCACGCACTCCGGCATGACCGGCCTCCTTGATGCCGTTAACGACTGTTCACCCCTGACCGTAATCATTGCCGACAACGATACCACCGCGATGACCGGTGGCCAGAACTCTTCGGCAAACGGCTCAAAACTCCTGGCAATATGCCGGGGCCTCGGCGTCGAGGAGGCTCATCTCAGAACCATCATACCCCTGAAATCGCATCTCGAAAGGAACATAACCGTACTCAGGGAGGAGATTTCATGGGAAGGAGTCTCGGTGGTCATTGCTGAACGCGAATGCATTGAAACCGCTGCACGGAAAAAAAGAAATCCGGCAGCAAACGTTTAACGTCAGTATGCAGATCAACATCATTCTTGCCGGAGTCGGAGGACAGGGAATACTCACCATCGCTGCAGTGATTGACCAGGCTGCGCTCCAAAGCGGCCTTACTGTCCGTCAGGCGGAGGTGCACGGAATGAGCCAGCGGGGCGGGGCGGTACAGTCTCACCTCAGGATTTCTGACCGCGAGATCTATTCAGACCTGATTGCCGAAGGCACTGCAAACCTTCTCCTCTCGGTGGAGCCTCTGGAAGCGTTGCGCTATCTTCCCTTTCTTGCTTCAGATGGAAGGATCGTTACCTCCACTGACCCATTCATCAATATGGAAGGTTACCCGGCAACAGAAGATATCCTGGCAGAACTGAACCGCACAAACCAGCCGGTGCTGGTCAACGCTGCTGAACTGGCTCGCGAAGCCGGCAGCCCGAAAACATCAAATATGGTCATGCTCGGTGCTGCTGCCCGCTTTACCAGTCTTTCGCCACAGGAGCTTGAAGCCTCCATCGAGCAGCTCTTTCGGGCAAAAGGGGCCGATATTGTTGCCATGAACATCCGCGCATTCAGAACAGGAGAAGCATTATCTCAACATCAAGCAACTGAATCATGATCTGGAACAAGCAATATGAGTGTATGGAGCGCGAAGAGCTCCTGAAACTTCAGGGAGAACGGGTTAAGGCGATGGTAACACGGGTCTATGATTCGGTTCCCTTCTATCGCAGCAAACTGCAGGAAAAGGGCATTGAACCCGGTGACATCACTGGTATTGACGACCTGAAAAACCTTCCCTTCACGACCAAACAGGATCTTCGCGACAACTATCCCTTCGGCCTCTTTGCCGTACCGCAGAATGATATTGTCAGGTTCCATGCATCAAGCGGCACAACGGGAAAATCAACAGTTGTCGGTTACACCCATAACGATATCCAGATGTGGAGCGAGGTGGTTGCCCGCTCGCTCACCATGGCGGGAGTTACCAGTACCGACATCATTCAGGTCGCCTACGGTTATGGCCTCTTCACCGGAGGTCTTGGCCTTCACTACGGTGCAGAAAAAGTGGGTGCTTCCGTTATTCCGATTTCCGGAGGCAATACAAAGAAACAGCTTCAGCTCATGGAGGACTTCGGCTCCACCGTGATTGCCTGCACTCCCTCTTATGCGGCATATCTGGGTGAAGCGCTTGACGAGGAAAAAATTGACCGCAGTAACCTCCGACTCAAGGCCGGCGTTTTCGGAGCGGAACCATGGACTGAGGAGATGCGCTCGCAGATTGAGCATCTTCTCGGCATCAAAGCTTTCGATATTTATGGCCTCAGCGAAATCATCGGACCGGGTGTATCAATGGAGTGCCATTGCCAACAGGGTATGCATATTTTTGAAGACCACTTTATTCCCGAAATCATCAATCCTGAAACCTGCGAAGTCCTGCCTTACGGCGAGCTTGGCGAACTGATCTTCACACCGGCAACCAAAGAGGCAATGCCGCTTATCCGCTACCGCACACGCGATCTGACTCGCCTTCATGCCGCAAAATGCGAATGTGGACGCACGCTGGTGCGCATGGAAAAATGTGTGGGACGTTCGGACGATATGCTCATTATCCGCGGAGTCAACGTTTTCCCATCGCAGGTTGAATCTGTACTGCTCGAAATGAGTGAAACAAAACCTCACTACCTGCTTGTTGTCGACCGAGAAAACAATCTTGACACGCTTGAAATCCAGGTCGAAATTGAAGAACAGTTTTTCTCCGACGAAGTAAAGGAACTTGAGGGGCTTCGCCAGCGTATCAAGGCAAATATCTCCAGCATCCTCGGAATAAGCGCTTCAATAAGACTGGTTGAACCAGGCAAAATCGAGCGCAGCATGGGCAAGGCCCAGCGGGTTGTAGACAAACGCAAACTGAAATAGCAAAGTAAAAAAGCCGATTACAGCCCATGGCTGGATACTGTTTTTTCTTTTAACCGTCAATTGTCCGAAAACCCTTTTTTTCAGATTTCCCGGATAATTGACGGCAACATACTATGCGATCCCGTAAATCCTTCATGCATCGCGCATGCAACTGCTGACAGGTAATCATTAACAACCCTGTACCAGGTAAACGAGGGAGTGTCCGTTAAGCACAACAACAGAATCATTCACCCGTAAAACATCCATCTGTC
>JAAXWX010000011.1:28890-48542 GCA_013334755.1 Chlorobiaceae bacterium
TAAATCCTTCATGCATCGCGCATGCAACTGCTGACAGGTAATCATTAACAACCCTGTACCAGGTAAACGAGGGAGTGTCCGTTAAGCACAACAACAGAATCATTCACCCGTAAAACATCCATCTGTCCCTCTCATACTACCTGTCAATCAAGCTAAATGAGTGCTGATATCGGCCGCAACAGTGTACCTGACCTCGAATGATCAGAAAAAGGGATGTTATCGGTTGAGTAGTTCCTGCATCATTTCCAGCAGTTTGTTCATGTTGATGGGTTTGGTGATAAAACCATCACATCCTGCTTGTGCGGCTTTTTTTATGGTCTCTTTTGTAGACACCGCCGTCTGGACAATAACAGGTAATTCCGGACGAATCTTTTTGATCAGCGATGTCGCTTCAAAGCCGTCCATCACTGGCATCTGGATATCAATAAGCACAAGATTAATTTCCGGATGACGATCAACCAGAACAACTGCTTCCTGTCCATTAACTGCAGACAGAATGGTAATATGTTCTCCTTTCAGGATCTTTTTAAGCAAAAAACTGCTCATCGTTTCATCTTCGGCTATGAGAATGGTCACACCCGGGACAGCGTCGACAATATCCTGAATGATGGGTGGATGGCTTTGTTTTACTGAAGAAACGGGGAGGTTACAGGGAAGAGTAAAAAAGAATTTGCTTCCTTTTCCCTCTATCGATTCGACCCAGATCGTCCCACCAAGCATTTCAACATATCCCCTGGAAATATGTAATCCCAGACCAGCACCTTCATGACGCCGGTTTAAGGGGTTGTCAACCCGTCGGAACCTCTCAAAAATCTTCTCTTTCATGTTGTCAGGAATACCGATTCCTGAATCGATAACATAAAACTGAAGGGTACCATCTTTTCTTGTATAGCCGAAATCAATACCACCCTTATCTGTAAATTTGAGGGCATTCTGAATAAGGTTTGTCAAGATCTGGTTGAGCTTTAACCCATCAGTTAACAGTATGCTATCTTCGTCTGGAAGAGCTGTGGTACAGTTTAAATACAACCCTTTTTTGTCGATTTCAGGTTTAAAAAAACCATGGAGAAAATGGAACAACCGGTTGACCGGAGTTTCAGCAATCTGCAGTTTTGCCTCGCCAGCTTCAATGCGGGTAATATCAATGAGATCATTAATGATTGCCTGCATACGCTGACCGCTTTGATATATGAGGTCGACATACTCCGCATGTTCTTCTCCAGAGAGATAAGGATCTTTCAGCAACTCTGAAAAGCCGAGAATACCATTCATCGGAGTGCGTATTTCATGACTGATATTGGCCAGAAACGCTGTTTTCAGCCGACCGCACTCTTCTGCATGTTCTTTTGCTGCAGTCAACTTTTCACACATTTTTTTAAGTTCAATTTCCTGACGCTTACGCTCGGATATGTCATCGAACATCGCAACGAAATAACCTTTTTTTGGACTGTAAACTGAGATATCAAACCATTTCTTCAAAGCTTCAAGGTATATTTCAAACTGGTCCGGAATTCCGGTCTCGACGACCCGAAAATGCTTTTCAAGAAACTCAGGATTGGACTCAAGAATTCCGGGCAGAACTTCGGTGATCTTCCGGCCTACAACATTTTTTAAGCCGGTCAATTGCTCATAGCCCTTGTTGACCTCCTCGTGAATAAAATCAACAGCATCTCCCTTTTCGTAAATTATTTGGCAGTACGCATAACCATTTCGCATATAGTCAATGAGATTACGATGATGTGTATTGCGGGAAATAAAGGCATCATCAGACCGCCCTTGTTCCTCATGGCAGTTATCTGGATTATTTTTTGGCTTTTTATTTTGCATGAAAACGGTTTAATATTCCTGGCTTTCCGGGAAATTCCTGTTCGCACAAAACGTCTGACATATAAGCCATATTCTCCCTGCCAACATGAAAGCGTGAAATTATCGGGTCCTGGTATAAAGAATGGTATTTTTAAAACCGCTGTTACCACAACATATTTCATTTTTTTTACTTTATCAAAACACATATTAACAGTTAACATGCGAACATTTTGATTTACCCTGAATTATCGAGCACTGCAGCATCTCAAAGGATGACCGTTACCGGCATCATTGAAAAGATAGATGTGTATTTTCCGTTTCTGTTGGCAGAATGATGTCGAAGTAACTTTATATTGTTTTTGTCGTATTTATATTTTACAATATTAAGAGTAATTCTGTATGCCTAGTCACTCAGATCTACGTTTCACAACGTCACTGAACCCGATCATGAGTTGAAAGAACCAGCCATACGATTTAATGGCGGTTGCCTTTAATCAACAGGGAGCATGATTTTGTTTATAAAAACCTCTATCGTTATGATGCCGGTCTTTGTTTAGACATTAAACCGATTATGTCGCTGTTATTCTCTGTGTATGTCAACAATTCTTGAATTTTTTCAATGGGGGGTGTTATGTCCAGTATAAAGAGTATTGAAGGTGTTGGTGAAAGCTTTGCGAAAAAACTTAAAGACGCGGGCATATCAGGCATTGGATCATTGCTCAAGACGTGTGCTTCGTCCGCAGGCAGAAAAACCATTGCTGAAAAAACAGGGATCAGCCATACGCTGCTTCTCCAATGGGTCAATCGTGCTGACTTATCTCGAATTAAAGGAGTAGGAAGCCAATACGCAGATTTACTGGAAGCATCGGGTGTTGATTCGGTACCGGAATTAGCACAGCGAAACGCAGAAAATCTTTTTGGAAAAATTACTGAGGTTAATCAAGCCAAGAAGCTTGTACGCCAACTACCTGTACAATCACAAGTTGCAGACTGGATTGCACAAGCAAAAAAACTGCCAAAAATTGTAACCCATTAAATACCCCATATCGCATCTGCGGCTGTAATCGGTCACACCAACAGTTTAGCTTGCTTGTAATGCAAGAAATTCACATGGCGGTAAGCCCACTCAAGAAATAGTGTGGCCTGTATTAGTTATTTCCATTTCACCAATCCTCTTTTTCTGGCGGACCTCCCCGCCAGGCTTTTATTTTCTGCCTCGCCTCGTGCATATCAATGAACCAGCTCTCCGACAAACACTCATTCCGAAACACTCCATAGTATGATTCAAAATACGGGTTATCCGTTGGTTAACCCAGAAGGAAGAAATCCGGCACGATCTTGTTTTAATAATCTGATCAATTCAGTTCATTCGAGATAAATTCTCTGTCATTTATTCATGGAATGCCGTTACCTCACACTTTCAATTGCTCTATGATATCGTTACCGTTATGTTGTGACTGATCGAACAAGCATTTCAGCACATCAAACTGCATGGTGAGAATACAGTAAACAGTAACTGGCTGAATATATTTGAGCATTGCTTTTTCGAGACCATCCGGAAATAAAATCATCATACTGAAGAGAATATAACTGCGACAAGGAGAAGAGTAATTCCCGGCTTTTTTTATTTCCAGGTGCAGGCTTTTTCGTATGTTCCTGCATTCTCTTTTGATTCTGGTTTATGACGTATATTGATTGGTTTCTTTAATTGTTGTGACCTATAAGCCATAACTTATTGTAAAAAAGGACACTGCTATGATTATCAAGCAATTGTCGGTGTTTCTCGAAAACAAAACCGGTCGGCTGACTGAACTGACCGGAATTCTTGCGGAAAACGACATCAACATCTCGGCATTCAGTATTGCTGATACAGCCGACTACGGGATTCTGCGCATGATTGTCGGCCGGCCCGAACCGGCAGCCGAGGTACTGCGCCAACATGGATTTGCCGTCAAAATCACCGATGTCGTCGGTATGATTATACCGCACAGACCAGGCGGCCTGCACAAGGCACTGCAGATCATCTCGGACAACAATGTCGCGATTGACTACATGTATGCTTTCGCTTCAGGTGACTGCAAGGCAACAGTTATCATCAGGGCAGAATCGCTTCAGAAAATCATTGATGTGCTTCAGGAGCATAAAATGGAACTGCTGCAGGAAGGTGATGTGTACCAGATTTAAGAACTATGATTCACCTGCAAAGAGGCCACTCATCCTGAGCCATCTGCTTTAGGATTACATATTAATAAATGTCGTGATCTGTCGAAATACAATCCCGGGAGGGTCGATATATCGGTAGTGCAGGACTAAAAGAAAAAAAATGCCCAGGTTTTCAAAAGCTGTTTCGTCACTTCGTTCTTCGGAAATCAGGGATCTCATGACCCTGGCATCAAGGCCGGACATCATCTCTTTTGCTGGGGGAATGCCCGGCAATGAACTCTTTCCTGTTCAGGAGGTCGAAGAGCTTTTCCATGAGCTCGACAGTAAAAAAAAACAGTCAGCATTTCAGTACGGCCCTACACCAGGTCTCCCCTCACTTCTTGAGTCGCTTGCAGGATTCCTTGAAAAGAAGGGGCTGCCGGTTAAAGAGAATCGGCTGCTCATCACTACCGGCTCCCAGCAGGGACTCAATCTGCTTGCCAAAACCTTTATTGACCCTGGAGAGCCTGTTCTTGTTGAAAACCCCTGCTTTATCGGTGCACTCTCGGCATTCCGCGCCAGTGAAGCTGAGCTGAGAGGGGTTCCGGTTGACAGCGATGGCATTTCGATGAGGGCACTGCAACAGGAAATTGACCGTACGGAGAAGGCAAAATTTCTCTATATCACCCCTTATTTCCACAATCCTGCGGGGCTGCTCTATACAACCAATCGCAAAGAACAGCTCATCAGTGCACTTCAGGGACAGGATATTCCGCTCATTGAAGATGACGCCTATGGCGACCTCTATTTTTACGAGGAGGACCGTCCGCGTCTCAAGCCGATCAAGGCCATCAATCCGAATGGGATCGACGTGTGCTATACCGGCTCTTTTTCAAAAATTCTTGGCCCCGGACTCCGGCTCGGCTGGATGCTTGTACCTGAAGAAATTTACCAGAAATGCGAACTCATCAAACAGTCTGCCGATGCCTGTTCGCCAAGCTTCACCCAGGTACTGGCAGATGCATTTATCCGTTCTGGCCAGATTTACAGCTATATCGCAAGCATACGCAAAGAGTACAAAAGAAGGGCTGAGTCAATGGTCGCAGCACTCAGGGAACACCTGCCGGAGTATGTTAAATGGAATGAACCCCGTGGCGGTTTCTATATCTGGCTGACCCTGCCGGAAGAAACTGATGCTACCAGGATTATGATGCTTGCTCTCGAAAGGGGAGCTGTCTTTGTTGTCGGCAAAACCTTCGATCCGGAAGGAAAGCGCAACAATTCACTGCGTCTCTCTTACTGCAACAACACCCCTGAACAGATCGCTGAGGGAATTCCACTTGTTACTGACGCCATAAAACAGGTCTGCGGATAAATACCCGAGAGTGCCGCCTGTTACTTAACCTACTGATAACGCTTGCGGATAGCAAGTTTGTCGATACGGGAGTAGAGTGTTTTGGGATGCATGGCAAGCCGTTCAGCAGCACCACCCTCGCCGCTCACCCTGCCATTCGAGTGATCGAGAGCATCAACAATCAGCTCCCGCTCCATCATGGCTACATCAAGCTCAAACTCATGCATGGTTTTCGACCGCGGGGCACGACTTGCTTCCATGACAGGAGGCAGCAATGAAAAAATAGTTGAAAAATCCATTGACTGGCCTTCTGAAACAATCACAGCCTGCTCTATCAGATGGGCAAGCTCCCGAATATTGCCTTTCCACTCCCTCTCCCTCAGACGCATCATGTCGCTTTCCCTGAAAGGACGCAGAGGTTTGCCCATCTCCCTGGAAAATTTTGATGCAAAATGTGTTGCAAGCATTGCAATATCCTCCCGGCGTTCTCGAAGTGGAGGAATCGCCAGAGGAAAGACATTGAGCCGGAAAAAAAGATCCTCGCGGAACCTGCCGGCCCGAATCTCTTCATCAAGGTTGCGGTTTGTTGCGGCGATTACGCGCACATCGACCTTTATCACTCCTTTTCCACCAAGACGCTCAAGTTCATGCTCCTGCAGCACCCTGAGAAGCTTTGCCTGCAGCTCAATCGGCAATTCTCCAACTTCGTCAAGAAAAATAGTGCCTCCCCCGGCAAGCTCAAACTTACCGATTCTCCGCTCCACGGCCCCGGTAAAACTGCCTTTTTCATGCCCGAACAGTTCGGATTCAATGAGTGGCGCCGGCAAAGCTGCGCAATTTACCTTGACCAGCATGCGCTCCCTGCGGGGTGAAAGATTGTGAATCGCCCTTGCAAAAAGTTCCTTGCCGGTACCCGTTTCGCCCTGAATAAGCACGGTGGCATCAGTCGGAGCAACCTGGCTCACACGACGCAGCACGGCTGAAAGGGAAGCGCTGCTTCCGATAATTTCCTCAAAATTGTGGGAAGCCTTGATCTCCTCGACAAGGTAAGTCCTCTCTCCTTCGAGCTTACGGCGGAGTTCATCAATTTCCTCAAAGGCAAGGTAGTTCTGCAGGGCAAGCGAAAGCTGCGGAACTATCAGGTTTACGGTTGCCAGATCATGCTCGTCAAATGAACGGAAGGCGGATGAAATGATCAGACCAGCGCGGCTGCCGGGAATATCCCAGAGCTGTACACTGACAAGGGAGCTGATATTGAATTTTTCCCTGACCAGATCGACAAGACGGTACTTCCTGCAGAGGTCCATAAAGTCCTCACCAGAATAGAACCCCGGAGAGGTCGCAATCAGGGCAAAACTTTCCCGGGCGATCTCCCCGGCATCGGGCAGATTGAGCTGTTCAAGTGATGAAACCGGCACAAAGCCAGTTCCGGCATCTCGCATAAAATTATCGAAAATGCGGTAGTTGCCATCCTCACCCATGACACGGATACCGAGAAAGGTACACGGCAACAATTTATTGATCTGCTCACAGACGGCAAGCAGCATCCTGCTGCGGTCCTTGATGGTGAGCAGTGCGTTGTTGACAGCAAGCTGCATGGCGGTTTGAGCCTCACGTTGCCGTAGTTCCTCGTAAGCCAGTGCGTTGCTGACCGCAACAGCGATCGGTGAAGAAAGCGAGGCAAGAAGCTCTTTTTCACTTTCAGACCAGTTTTTCTCACCCTTCGAAACAAAATTCAGAAACCCGATCACTTTTCCCCCTGTGCGAAGTGGAGAAAGCACCACCTCCCGCATACCGAGATCGTAAAGCATCTTCGGAACCGGAAAATCGGCAGGATAAAGCCCGAGCGCCGCTTCGATATTGAGTACTGAAACCGATGCATCTGCCATATGCGGCTCAATCCATGATCCGGCAACCGGCCTGTTTTTTCGCTCTATAGACTCAGGAAGCTTGAAACGCAGCATCTCAAAAAAAACGCTGCTGTATCTCCTCTCCTTGTCAAACGTTATTATGACAGCAGAATCGAATTCAAAGACAAGGCGCAACTTATCGGTGACCGTACGGAAAAGCTCCTGGGGATCACGGATTGAACCAACCGCATCGCTGATATACTGCATCAGCATATGCGCCTCGTGGTCGGAAGAACTGCTGCTCATAACATGAAATAAAAAATGATATTCCTGAAATTCAGGAACACAGTATACAGAATATTCTGATTTTTTCAGAATACCGAAAGACGCAACGGCAAAAATGTACCCTGCAGAACACTGATTTCATTGGTTATCGCCATTGCTGAAGGGGGTGGCATGTAAATTGCTTTATATTTACAACGGATATAACGGAACAAACCTTGGCTACATGAAAAAGAAGAGTATACTGACCAGAACAACCGCCATCGCAGCAACGGCACTGATGCTTGCATGGCCATGGCCGTCATCGGCAGCAGATGTGCCGGCAGAAGCCCCTCTCACCCTTGATAAGGCAATTCATCTTGTCCGTGAAAACAACCCTGCGCTGAAAGCTGCGGCTGAAGAAATTACCGCGGCAGATGCCCGTATCACCCAGAGCCGAAGCGCATATTTCCCGCAGATAAGCGCCAGCGCTGGATACACCTGGCTTGACACGGTATCGAAAATGAACTTCGGAAGCAGCGGGGAACTTCAATTCATGCCGAACGACAACTATGACGCCAAAGTAACAGCGCGAGCAACCCTGATTGACTTCGGCAAAAGAGGCGCCAATGTCGATCTGGCCAGGAGCGGTAAAAAATCAGCCATCCAGTCTCTGGAACTTGCACGTCGTGATCTCTCTTATCATACCGTCCAGCTTTTTTACGGCATTCTGTTTCTCCGGGAAAATCTCCGGGTGGAAGAAAAGGAGATTGCCGCACTCAACAAAGCTCTTGATTACACGACAAAACGGTACCATGCAGGAACGGCAACCCCATTTGATATCTCTTCTACCGAGGTGCGTCTCGCCGCCGCCCGAAACAGGGCCCTTGATATAGAGCATGAGCTTCGCCGCAATGAATTGACACTGAGACGTCTGACAGGCATTGCGGAAAACGTGCCGCTCACACTCCAGGGATCATTTGCAGTAACCCCTCGAACAAAACTGGCCGACTCCGAACTTATCGCACAGGCAAAGGAGCTTCGCCTTGAGATGCAACTTTCCCGTGAAAGTGAAACTGCCGCAAAACTGCATCGCTCCCTTGCCATGAAAAAAGGGCTGCCAGTAGTTACAGCAAGCCTCTCCTGGGGTATCACAAACGGCTACCAGCCGGATATCAACGAAATGCGGAATAATACTGCTGCAGGTCTCCACCTCGAGATACCTCTCTTTACAGGCTTTCGGACAAGCGCTGAACAGCAGGAGAGTACCGCTCTCTTGCGCGCAGCCACCCAGCGCAGGATTGATAACGAACAGCAGGTGAAAACTGATGTAGAGGAGACAAGCCATGCGCTTCAGACTGCTTCGGAAAAAATGACAACAACCGAAGTACAGGTACAGCAGGCAGAACTTGCCGCCAGACACGCAAGGGCTCGCTATGAAAACGGCATGGCAACAACACTCGACCTGCTTGATAGTGAAGCCTCTCTTTCTCAGGCTGAACTTGCCCGGCTGCAGGTGGCTTATGCTTATGTCATGAATAACTATACGCTGAAGCGGGCAACTGGTGAAATTTTCTGGTAAAATGGAGACGCAACTGAAAAAAATTATCTGCGCCGTTGACTTTTCCACTGCATCAGATGCCATGGTGCGGTATGCCGCAGCAATGCACTGCTGCGACGCAGAGCTCATTGTACTCTCAGTAGTCCCGAAAGAAGAGAGTGAAAACGGCTTGCTCAGAAAGCACCTGCATGAATTTTCGCGATACAGCGACATGCTCTCCCAAAACAGGGCGCGAGCCATTTTTACGGTTCAGTACGGTGAGCCAGCCGCCGCCATTCTCAGCTATGCAAAAGAGCACCATGCGGATATGATTATACTGGCTTCCCACGGAACCACAGCCATTACCAGACTTCTGGTAGGAAGCACAGCAGAAGCGGTATTGCGACATGCCACATGCCCGGTCGTCATTCTGAAAACACCTGACAACAACAACAAAGATCATGGAACAACCTGAATCAAAAAAAATGGCTGAAAACAACCCTTCCGGAAAAGAGAAACTGAACACTCCCGGCCCGCTGCGAATGGTAGTCATCGGAATACTCCTTATTGCCGGTCTGATCTGGGGCGGCAGTCGCCTCTACCATTCGTTCCTCTATGTCGAGACCGATAACGCCCAGATAGCAGGAGATATCTACACTATTATCTCGCGAATTCCGGGTACAGTCAACGTTGTTGCTGTCAAAGAAAATCAACATGTAAGCAAGGGCGACACCCTCATCATCCTTGATATTCCGGATTACCAGATCAAACGGGACATGGCTGAAGCTGCCCTGCAGAATGCCCGTGCATCCGTTCTTGCAGCAGAAGCAAACGCCAGTGCGGCCGCAGCAACCGAACGAAAACTCGGCGCTGATCTACGGCGCAACAGCACCCTTCGTCGGCAGGAGGTCATCTCACAATCTGAATTGGATGCTATCCGCGCAGGTGCCGAAGCGTCCTCGGCACAACATTCCGCAGCAGCGGGTCAGCAAAAAGCTGCCGCAGCACAGGTCAAGTTGAAGGAAGCAGAACTGCGCAATGCTGAATTGCAGCTCTCATATACCACCATTACAGCTCCGGCATCCGGCAATGTCTCAAAAAAGAATGTCCAGCCGGGACAGTATGTTGCTCCCGGACAGCAGCTCATCGCTCTGGTCGGCAGCAGCGAACTCTGGATAGTGGCAAATTTCAAGGAGACCCAGCTTGATAAAATAACTCCCGGGCTTCCCGTCATTATCAAAGTTGACGCTTACTCCGGCAAAGAGTTCAAGGGAAAAGTAGAATCGCTCTCATCGGGCACCGGAGCGCAATTCGCCCTTCTGCCGCCTGACAATGCAAGCGGCAACTTTGTAAAGGTTACGCAGCGTATTCCGGTAAAAATCATTTTCACCGAAAAGCCTGACAAGAATTATCCGCTTGCTGCAGGGATGAACGTGGTGGTTGAGGTCAAGGTAAAGTAAGAAGTTCAGGCTGCTCCGTATAAACCCGCAAGCTGACAGAGAAAAAAATGCACCAGACCATAACTATTGCATAAGCACACATAACCGCATGGCTCGACCACAACAACAGAATGGCACCTCGATAGCTGCAATGCTGCCGAACACAGCCCAGACCTACGATACCGGGCTGCGCAAAATCATCATTACCCTGACGGTCATCGTTTCAGCCATGCTTGAGCTGATCGACACCACCATTGTGAACGTCGCCATCACACAGATAAGCGGAAACCTCGGTGCAAGCATTGAGGATGTCTCCTGGGTCGTCACCAGCTATGCCATCGCCAACGTCATCGTCATCCCGCTCTCGGGTTTCCTGGGCAACCTGCTCGGGCGCAGGAACTACTACATCGGCTCCATCCTGCTCTTTACCCTCGCTTCGCTCTTTTGCGGCATGGCGACCGATATCTGGGCACTGGTCTTCTTCCGCTTCATTCAGGGGCTCGGTGGCGGAGCGCTTCTGCCAACATCACAGGCAATCCTCTACGAAACCTACCGTCCTGAAGAGCGCGGGAAGGCTACCGGCATCTTCTCCATGGGTCTCGTGCTCGGACCGACCATCGGCCCGCTCCTTGGAGGCTATCTGGTAGACTACCTCTCGTGGGAGTGGTGCTTTTTCGTCAATATTCCGGTAGGCCTTCTGGCCGCATGGTCATCATTCACCTTTCTCAAGGAGCCGAAGGTTCGTCATGCCGTCTCAAAAATAGACTGGACCGGCATCGGGCTACTCGCTGTCGGCATCGGCTCACTGCAGTTCATTCTTGAACGCGGCCAATCAAAAGACTGGTTCGATACTCCCTATATCACCTTCTTCACCTTCATTGCTGTAGCAGCCCTGCTTGCATTTGTCTTATGGGAGCTGCACACCGAAGAGCCTGCCGTTGATCTGCGCGTCCTGGCCCGGAGCAAGAACCTGGCCATTGCGGCAGTGCTCACCTTTATCGTCGGTTACGGCCTCTATGGCTCGCTCTTTGTCTTTCCTGTCTTTGTTCAGCGACTGCTCGGCTTTACTGCCGTACTGACTGGAACGGTACTCTTTCCAAGCGCCATGGTCACCGGCATCATTTCACTGCCGCTCGGCATCGCCATGCAACGGGGAGTTTCACCCAAAAAACTGATGGCCTTCGGCATGGCAGCCTTTATTTACTTCTGCTTTGAACTCAGCCAGCAGACCATGCAGTCCGGTTCATCAAACTTCTTCTGGATACTGCTTGTACGCGGTGTGGCGCTGGGCTTCATCTTCATTCCCGTCACCATGCTTGCTGTGTCAGGGCTGCACGGCAAAGATATCGGGCAGGCTACCGGCCTAAACAATATGGTGCGCCAGCTTGGTGGATCATTCGGCATCGCCCTCACCAACACCTATATCACCAACCGCATGGCCACACACCGGGTGGAACTGCTCAGCCATCTTTCGCCCTACGACCCGGCAGCAGCAGCAAGGATCAATGCACTGCAACAGGCCGCGACACTGAAAGGTGGTTTATCACCGGCCGGAGCAGAAACCGTTGCACTGAAAGCACTTGAAGGAACCCTGACCGCCCAGAGCTACCACCTTGCCTACATGGACGCCTTCATGCTGATAGCATTCCTGTTTACGATCTGTCTGCCGCTGCTTCTCCTTATCAGGATACAGAAGAATGAACCCGCGGATCTCTCGGCGGCACATTAACATTATCGTATAAGTCGCCAAAAGCGCCCCTGAAACGGCTGTTTTGATTCACTCCCCAACAGTCGTTTCTCCCCATGTAGTGGCCACCATCTGATTACATTTCGCTTGATTGTAACGGGAGATTGTTGAATACAGGCGCTTAGCGAAGTCGTTCCCGGATATTTATTACTGTGTTTTTTTGAAGGCGTTCCACTATTTCGCTATACTTACATCATGCTGTTGTTGGTTACAAGGCACTCATTTACTTGAGGCCGAGTATGATATTCAAACCGTACAGGAACTTCTTGGACATAATGATGTACGAACAACCATGTGATTTACAACCATGTTTTAAATCGATGACCATCCGGAGTTCGCAGCCCTGTTGACGGCTTGTAGTGAATGTTGTTATGCCGACCCATATAAGACGCTGAAACAAAAAGCAATAATAGACTTAAGTGATTTATAAAAAATTGTTTAGCGATATTATTAGTAGTTTGAAAATAACCTCTTATATGGGTTGTAACTCAAAAATTCGCGGAATAGGCGGATCCATCTAATTATTGTTAGCCAACACAATGATCTCAGACATACCGGCACCATCCGATTTTGGGTCAGTAGGCATTCATATGCTGAATCTAGCCTGGGACACAGCGGCCTCACTTCTTTGTGACATCGATGAGGCTGGTTACTTTGAAATCGATACAGATGAGGTTAAAGATGCATTCTGGTTAGCAGCACGAGTGCAGCTTTCCACTGCGCTAGCCATTGCACAACAGGGAAGCGAATTTCTCTTGAAGGGAAAAATCGCACACGTAAGTCCCTATTTGTTACTGGGAGCGCAGCCACGAGACTGGCCCTCAGGGTGTGCCAGTAAAACAGTCCCTTTCTCTGATTTCAGAACAATTGATGCGCAAGACCTTATCAAGGTTCACAACACAACGTGTTCTCCCACTCTGTCGCAAGAATTCAGCGAGAAATTTGAAGATCTCCGCAGGAAACGCAATGCGGTATTACACAGTATTGATAAGAACCTGTCCGTCCATGTCTATGATCTAATCCTCGCTGTTCTATTTATCAATGAAAGCCTTGGTACTGAGAAGAATTGGGCAAAAGTACGTCACGAGCATCTAAAAAACTCGCCGTTATCTCAGATGCATTCTGAAGACTATGCAGACCATCGTCTGGTCTGGGAGTTCTCAATCATCAGAGACCTTCTCAAACCGGCTGATTTGAAGAAGTATTTCAAATTTGACAGCAAGAGTCGAAGCTACATATGCCCGAACTGCGCATATTCTCTGGCTAGGGATGCAGGCCATCAACCCAAAACGGCGATGCTGAAACCAAACACTCCAGACTCAGAAGTCATTTGGTGTTTTGTGTGCGACGAAAAGCAAGAGGTTGATCGCGATGACTGTGACAACGGCGACTGCAAAGGCAACGTAATATCTCTTGAGCATGGTCGCTGTCTCACATGTGGGGGAAGCGTTGGCTAACCCATCATTCAACACGGACTGGCGCGATAAAGCCGCGCCAGCCGGTTAATTCAAACGTTAGACCCCTTCTTGAAAAATGAGTGAACAAAACCTTTTCAGAAGCTATCTCCAAATATTTTCCGCGATTGATTATTGCATTTCAGAAAAGCTGATAATGCCAGCATTAGTATTACTTTACAGCGCAATTGATAGTATAAGTTGGGTCGCAAGCGGCGAAGAAAATCAGAAGGTTGGAAAGCGTTTTCAAGTTTGGGTTGACACTTGGATGTTGCAAAAATATCCTCTCCCCTGCACAGCAGTAGAACTTTACGCCGCAAGGTGTGGGATTCTGCATACCCTCACTCCAGACTCAGATTTAAGCGAAAAGAAAAATATCAGGCGCATCTCTTACGCATGGGGCGCAGCACAGCAAAAAGTTTTAGAGGAGTCTATAAAGCGGGTTGAATATCCTGGGCTCGTCGCTGTTCATGTGAATGACATTCTTCATTCATTTAGAAATGGTCTTGCTGATTTTACAGAATTTCTTGAAACAGATCAGGTAAAGAGAGGTTTGTTTGTTCAAAAGGCAGGTAAGCATTTTGCGAATATGGAAATTTCAGTAATAAGCGAGTTTTTGGACTCATCCCAAAAAGGCGGGATCTAACACAGCGTGCAGCCGTTAGACTACTTGCAAAAAAAGGGTTATGGGCCGTTGCCAAACTGCACACATTGTGATAATGTGATGGAATGAAAAGCATAAATTGAAACACAGAAAAGAGCGTGGCAACCAAAAGGTATCCCTTGGACAACGCATCATGGTCATTAGTGTGACCAATTATTCAATGTTTCAACAAGTTTGATTGAAACGACTCTCCTGAACAAGGGAGATCTTTACCGAAACATTCTGTTTGATAGATGTGCGCAAAAATGAACTGTAGGCCAGCATTACAGTCCCTGTGTCATCAACAAGATGGCTTATCCTTTCGCAATCATATCAATTCTTTTGATAGCTGCTGTAAGCCTTGCGCACCCCACGGCTGGTGAAGATAAGAACTATCGCCGCCAGAATCGTCACAAAACAACCGATGCGGATGGCAATGCCGGTACCGAAATGTTCAGACAGGTAACCGATTTCAAGGTTGCCGATCGGCATGAAGCCCATAAAGATCATCATGTAAAGACTCATTACTCTTCCCCTGAAACGGTCGTCAACGGTGCTTTGGATCGTGGCGCTCAGGGTTGATACAGCCGAAACAAGCCCGAAACCGCTGAAAAAGAGAAAGAAAAGCGCCGCAGGAAGGAACGTTGTAAAGGTAAACCCGATAAGGGCGAGAGCGAAGAGGATGGTTCCTCCGGCAATGAAGACAAGGCGGTCTATCTTTCTGGAGTAGATGGAAACCAGAACGGTGCCGACAACCGAACCGAGACCAGACACGCCGTAGAGGTACCCCATGCCTGAGGCATCCATGCCAAAAGTACGTTTTGCGATAACGGGAAGCATGGTGACATAAGACCATGCAAAGATTGCGATCACGGCAATAAAAAAAATACAGGTTCTGATCAGCGGGTGCTTCCAGGAATAGGCAAGTCCCTCCCTGATAGCCCGCAGGGGATGCAGAGCGATTTTCTCGACATGCTCTTGTTGCGCTTTCTTCATGGAAAGCAGCGAAAGTATCACAGCGAAAAAACTTACTCCGTTGACCAGAAAAGCGGTGCCCGTTCCGGTGGCCGATATCAGAAATCCGGCAATGGCAGGGCCGATAACCCGTGAACCGTTATAGATCGCCGAGTTCATTGCAACGGCTGAAGCAAGATGCTCATGCTCAACTATTTCGCTGAGAAAAGCCTGAAGCGCCGGCACATTGAGGGCGTTAACGCAACCGAGAAGAAAGGATAGTATAAGAATAATCCATATTGTCACCGTACCGGTCATGGCAAAAATGCCAAGTACAAAGGCAAGCAGCATGGCCGCAGACTGCGTCCAGAGCAGAATGGTGCGGCGTGGATAACGGTCAACAACAACACCGCCAAAGAGGGAAAGAAAGAGAGTTGGCAATGTGGATGCTGCAGCCGCAAGCCCCACGTCAAAGGCGGATCCGGTTATTTCAAGCACCAGCCACCCCTGGGCCACCATCTGGATCCAGGTACCGATCATGGAGATCACCTGCCCCGGAAAATAGCGCCGGAAATTAGGGCTCTTAAAGGCGGGGAAGGCAGCAAGCAATTGACCCGAAAAAGTATTCCGGTTTTGAGCCGCCGTCTTGTCGGTTTGGATTTTTTCGGAAGCTTCAGCGGGGAGGGTCATCGCACAGATACATCTTCATTGATCCTGTTATCAGAGATCAAAGGTATCAAAAGAAAACGGGAAAACCTGCCCGTGATTTTCATGCCGGAAAATCACGGGATACCGGATTCCGAAAAAATCCCCATCTTCATACCCGCATAATTCGGGAGTTAAAGAGCAGGTTCACACCATCACGTATTCGTACTCGAAGTCAGTAGAGGATGAGTAAAAATCTGCCGCATCAACCACCAGGTAGCTGCGATCAACAATGAGGTCGGCGAGATGACGGAGCGATCGGACACCCTCGTGCTCCTTTTCAAGAACCTGCATACGGTTATTATCGGTCGATTCCTTGCCCCGGAGCTCCTGATTCTTTTTTGTCTCATGCCAGGTGAGATCAATATAGATGCAAAGGTCAGCACCCTCAATGCCCATGGCATAAAGACCGTCTACCACCAGCACGTCCACTTTGCTGAAATCGGTAAGAAGCTGGTCAACCTCATCGGTCACAATATCAACACAGGGAAGCATTGCCTCCCGGGAAAACCTGTACTCATCTATATTACGGTTCAGAAGCCCCCAGTCGTACTCATCAAGGCCTACTTCCTCGAAGTTGCTCTCCAGACGGTATGCCTTTCTTTCTGATGGAGGTACAAGATAGTAGTTGTCGGTATGGAGTATTTTCGGTCGGGCACCCTCCTTTCTCAGCAGCAGGGCCAGAGAATGGGCAAGTTCCGATTTACCACTCCCGGATTCACCAGAGATGGCAACAATGTATTTATGCTCCGGGTTTTCCTTTTCGATGCTCTCTTTCTCGGCAAGGACCCTTTCGGCTATGACTTTTGCGGCAGCTGTATGCTGCGGCCCGATCAGTAGAATATCGCCTAACATGGTAGTTCAGTTTAGCACTTCCGGTTTACGGGATAAGTTCGTTCTGCCTTTAAAGCAACAAATCCCGTACCAGAAACACTTAAAAATCTTAACATCCTTCAAATTTATAAGTTACGGGGCAGCGCCATCTATCTGGAGTCATTGGTTGAGAAAACAACTGATGCAGAACGGTACAAACAGCATCCCGGATCGTTGATTCAGAAGCATAATTGTGCCGCACCATCAATACTTCTATTTTTCCTGTCGCGGGAAAGGCTGATAGGGTCGTTCGTCAAGACGGTGCTCTGTGCCATACTGACGGGCCTGCTTTTTCCAGCCTGCGGTACCGGCGATCCTGTATATCCATCCGGGGACGAAAGGCTTTGCAAGCCTGAGGCGCGCCTCTTCAGGAACGGGATGTCCTGCGGCAAGTGCTTCGGCTACAATGTCAAGGTTCTTTTTGTACGGGATCACCGGCCCGCCAAGCTCCTGAAGCGGTCTGCCCTGGACCAGCCCCTCGCCTCCCCCGATGGAAACAGAACCCATCCAGTCGAAGCCGGAAGACTTTGCAAAGACAGCACAGGCCGCAAGAGCATTGTCGTTATGGAAAGATTCAATGAACCCGCAATTAGCAATGGCCGCAAACCTTCCTGACGAAGGGAGCTGCTGCCGGTGTTTGGAAATAATGCGCATTGCCGAAAGCACAGGTGCGGGAATGCTGTCGATATAAAGAGGAAAAGCAAGAACGATCAGATCAGCGCTGTCTATAGCCTCCAGCATCCGACGGGTTTTTTCCGGATGGTTCAATGCCTTGTAGAGTTGCAATGTCTCGGTTTCCACGCCATGAGTTCCAAGCTGGTCAAAAAGGTATTCGCCCAATGCCGCCGATGTACTTTTACCCATTCTCGGACTGCCGACCAGTAGCAGCGCATTATGGACATCTCCCTTTTCATCTGCTGAAAGGGGAAACACCGGAAGCTGTGGTGCCGAATGCGGAACAGCAGGCGAAAGCAGCATCTTCATCTGCTCCTTCATCTCCGATGCGCTGCCTGTGCGGTAAAGAATACCGCAGGCAAAGCTATCGGAGTAGAAATTAATGGAATTACGATAGACGAGATGCCTGAAAATTCCCTCCGAAACGGGATCAGGGCTGTCAAGCCATCCGATTGTCACGAAACAGGGGTAGGTCTCGTAGCGCGGCCTGTGATGCGTCTCACCGTTTACTCTGATGAAAAACGGAGAGGTGTTCGGAATCAGATGATCGGCCATCTTCTTCAGCTCGGGAGCATAAACGCCGAAGCTCACCGGCGTCAGCATAATTACCTGATCGCTTTCGATGAATTTCCTTGAAATCTCCCGGTTATCGTCATCAATCGCGCAGATGCCCGGAGTTTTCAGCCAACACTGAAAACAACCGTTGCAGTTTCCGATGGTTTTATCCCGAAGCACGATATGTTCCGCTTCATGCCCTTCTGCATTAATGATTTCCTTAAGTATTCCGGCTATCTGCAAGCCCGTCAGGTCGTCGGCGGGCGACCCGTCAAGTATCAGTGTTTTCATGATTCTTCCCGTTCAATAATGAATACGAGCACCAGCGATTCCACTATCACTATGGCTGCCAAGCAGCCAAGATCAAGAACAAAAAGCTTCGGGTGCTGCAGAAGAGAGGTAAGAACTATTGTCTGCCTTACCCATCCTAACCTGAAAATGCGGAATGTGAGAAGCATCATCAGGTTCATAGCCATACCGCCCGGAAGCCACGCTGAAATATTTTTTTATACCGACGCCCTGTTCATTTTATTTGACAGATCAAACACACAATGATTTGCCGCATCAACTGCATCCACGGATATCCGGTATACAACGCCCGGCGTTCAGACCTCCTGAACAGAGCACTGACTATAAACGATCCTTCCTGTTACACGGTCACAAACTGGTTGAAAATAGAATCAAGCTCGTAGAGATACAGTGCACCTCCATCATGACCGAACGGCGGCAGCTGTCCTGTTATCTCAAGTGAAACCAACCCGTGCACCCGGCTCCAGATAAGCATTGCTACGGAATAGACGAGAAGCTCCTGCGGCTTGACTGCATCCCTGACAGGGAAAAACCTGTTGCAGGCATCGACATCAAACAGAGGAAACGCGTCAGCTTTTAAGAGGCCTGTATGATGCAGCTCACCTATGACACTGACAAGCGCACTTAGTGACCGCATCATGAAGGGCAGAATCTCAGCAATCGGGGGATTATACCCCGGAACAGGAGTACCGAATATCAAAAGGTAACGATGCGGATAGTCAAGTGCCCATTGGCGGTACGCCAGACCGGTTGCCCTGAAACGCTCTATTATCTGGTCAAATTGAGGATAAGACTCTTTTGCCAGAAGCTGAAAATCACCAAAAGAGGCATAGGCATCGATAATGAGTGCCGTAACCAGCGCATCCCGATCCGGGAAATAGTTGTAGATAGCCGGAGCCGAGATATGCAGCTCACGTGCGATTTTACGAAGAGAAAGTGAAGATACCCCCTCTCCGGTTATCTGACGCCATGCTGCATCCTTTATGGATTCCCGGAGATTAGGAATTTGCTGAGATCTGAGCGGTCTTGACATAAGTATTTTTTTATTTACAGTGTAAATTTACAACGTTTATTTTTTATTGTCAAGAGAAAAACCTGACCGCATGCAAAAAAACTGCTGGCACAAGCATCTCGCTTTTTGACGATTCCTGATTCTTGATGACAGTCAACTGCCGAGAGATCTCATGTTTTCCGGAAGCAGGCTTAACCGGAACAGACTGGATAACCGTCACCTTGAAGAGCCTGGTACATCAGCGTTTGAAATCCCAGTATAGCTTCGAAGGGGGCTGGTAGAGATTACGGCGGGATGCAGGAAGCCCCTTGCCGATCAGATCCGCAAGGTCAG
>JAAXWX010000100.1 GCA_013334755.1 Chlorobiaceae bacterium
GAGAATTGGTTCATTATATCCGAGATTTTTCGAATAACGCAGAGCGCGCCGGAGAATGCGGCGAAGCACATAACCGCGACCCTCGTTGGATGGCATGGCTCCGTCAGAGAGAGCAAAGGTAAGGGTGCGGGCATGGTCGGCTATAACCCTCATGGCAATATCAAGAGGATCATCCATGGATGCGCCGTAGCGGACACCGGTGATTTCTGTGATGCGGTCGAAAAGCGGCTGAAAAACGTCAGAATCGTAATTTGACCCTTTTCCCTGCAATACGGCGGCAACGCGCTCGAACCCCATACCGGTATCGACATGTTTCATGGGAAGCGGTTCAAGAGAGCCGTCGCTCTGACGGTTATACTGAATAAAAACAAGATTCCAGAGCTCAATGACCCGGTAATCACCAACGTTGACGAGGCTCCCGCCGGAACAGTCTTCGGTCAGATCAATATGGATTTCAGAACAGGGTCCGCAGGGACCGGTCTCACCCATCTCCCAGAAATTATCCTTTTCACCAAAGCGGACAATATGATCCGGATTGATATCTGTCTCTTTGTTCCATATCTGAAAGCTCTCATCGTCATCATGATAGACTGTTGCGTAGAGACGCTCCTTCGGCAGCTTCCATACTCCGGTCATCAGTTCCCATGCCCAGGTTATGGCCTCATGCTTGTAATAATCACCGAATGACCAGTTGCCGAGCATCTCAAAAAAGGTGTGGTGGTAGGTATCCCTGCCAACATCCTCCAGATCGTTATGCTTGCCTGATGCCCTGATGCATTTCTGTGTATCGGCGGCCCGCACATATGGCCTGGCTCCTTTTCCTAAAAAAACATCCTTGAACTGGTTCATACCTGCATTGGTAAAAAGCAGGGTGGGATCATCGGCGGGAATAACCGGGGCAGAACGAACTATTGTGTGACCTTTTTGAGCAAAAAAATCCAAAAAAGATTGTCTGATTTCTCGGGATTTCATAGAGATTGTTATCTTGTTACAATGCTTTCCATCAAACTTTTGCATGAAGGCTGCTGCCTCTGACGGACTCAAAGTTACTCTTTTTTAGAGCTTGTTGCCAACTTAATTTTCTTGCTTTCAGCAAGAGAGCCCTTCTCTGAAAGGGCTTCCAGGAAGAGGTTGAAGCCATATGTTCTTTTTTTCAAAAAAATTTATATTGCGTATTGTTGGACTTCAGGTATCGGCGCCCTTCTATTTTCATGGTTAAAACAGGAGAACTGTTATGAGTTGGGGAGTGGAACATCAGCAGAAGCGAAAAGATATTCTGGAACTCATGGATCTTTCGGCCAGAATAATGAAGGCGAATCCCAATCATGTCAATGAAGTTCCGAAAAGCGCCAGCGGTTGCTGGATGGAGCAGATCTACGGTATACAGCGCTGCGATTTCTGTGATTTATCAGGTGATTGCCCGATCAGGGAAGAACAGGAGTGGCAGGAGTATCTGACAAAAAACAACATCGTCATTGAAAAAAATTCTTAGTTAAAGCATCCGAAAGTTTGTTTTAACCCTTAAGAACGCTTATATTTTTTTCTTGCGGAAGACTGCATTTCTAAGTTTACGTCTTCTTCTTTACCCACCAATAGTACATTTCACCAGATAACAACTCAATGGCCTCCGTGCAGCGATGTTCATTGACACGGGGATTTTCTTGCTGTTTACTAACCTTGAAAAGTAATTAACGAGGGACAATGACTGATACAAAAAAAACAACCAGACAGGTCAATGTGACATCAAAAACCAGTGTGTCCGTGCTTTTTGCAGGAGACTCCGGTGATGGCATGCAGTTGACCGGCACTCAATTCGCCAATACCGTAGCGGTTCATGGTACAGAGCTGAATACATTCCCGAATTTTCCTTCTGAAATAAGAGCTCCTGCAGGAACCATTGCAGGTGTATCGGGATTTCAGCTCCAGTTCAGCAGCAAGCCTGTCTATACACCGGGGGCCAAGTTTGATGTCATGGTCGCCATGAACTCGGCAGCACTGAAAGCGAATCTGAAAGACCTCCACCGTGGCGGTATCATTATTGCAGGCACAGAGGGTTTCGATGAAAAAAATCTTAAGCTTGCGGGCTATCCCGAAGGGGCAAACCCCCTTCATGACGGTTCCCTTGACAATTATATTGTTTTCCCTGTACCGGTACTGCAACTTACCCGTGAGGCTCTGAAAGAGAGCGGCCTGAGCAGCAAGGAGATTGACCGCTGTAAAAACATGTTCGTGTTAGGTCTGCTCTACTGGCTCTACACCCTGCCGCTGGAGGGGACTATGGAAACGCTGCGGGCCAAATTCCAGAAAAACGTCTGGATGGCAGAAGCCAACATCAAAGCGATGAAGGCCGGCTATTTTTTCGGTGATGAAACTGAACTCTTTGCAAACCTCGGACGCTTCGATATCGCGCCGCAAAAACAGCATGGCATTTACCGCAGGGTTACCGGTAATGAAGCATGCGCTATTGCTTTGACTGCCGCTTCCAAAAAGGCTGGTCTTGAACTGTTCCTTGGTTCATACCCGATTACACCGGCAACCGAGATCCTTCAGACTCTGGCAAAAAAGAAGAAGTATGGCGTCAAAACATTTCAGGCTGAAGATGAAATCGCCGGTATCGTAAGCAG
>JAAXWX010000058.1 GCA_013334755.1 Chlorobiaceae bacterium
GGTAATTACCATCCTCAAGCTCATCAAGCGCACAGCCCGGAGAGGATGAATCTATGGGACAGGATGCACATTGTGAGTAAAACCCCGCCTCTGATTCAGCAAATTCACAAACAGGAAATTTCATAATATTGCCATCATTTTATTTCTTCCTTATAGAATGCCGCCAAATATAACACATTTCCAACTCATCTACACCCCCGCGAAACAAAAAGGGGGACGTTGGTGACTATTTACACTTACAAACGAATCAAAAGGGAATAAATACCATCTCCCGCTATATTTGCTTCATCTATCACGTCACTTTTACCATAAGAAAGATACCTATTCTTCGACGTATCAGTAACCGTAATGTCGCCATATCGCCTGTTCATCTGCATGCCCTCATTTTCCGAGAAAAAACCTCCAGACAATGGCAAGCTGTTGCTTGAGTGTCAAAAAATAGATAGCTACCTCGGAATAGATGAAAATATTGTTGTAGAGTTCAAACTTTATTGATTTCTTGTGACACGGTTTTCAACAATGAATTTCATTTGCATACGGTCATGTTAGCCAAGCGAATCATACCCTGTCTCGATGTTCGTGACGGCAGAGTAGTAAAGGGAATAAATTTTGAAGGATTGAGAGATGCTGGTTCAATCCTCGAACAGGCTCGCTTCTATAACAATGAACTGGCAGACGAACTTGTGTTTCTTGACATTTCAGCATCACTGGAATCCCGAAGAACAACACTCGAAGAAGTTCTGAAAGTTTCCGGAGAAATATTCATTCCGCTCACTGTCGGTGGAGGGATTAATTCCGTTGAACGCGCCAAAGAAGTTTTTCTGCACGGCGCAGACAAGGTTTCAGTCAATACCGCAGCAGTCAACGATCCGTATCTGATTACCAGGATTGCAGAAAAATATGGATCCCAGGCTGTCGTGGCTGCCATAGATATCAAGAAAAAAGGGAACGATTACCTGGTTTATACCCATTCAGGCAAAAAGCCAACCTGCTATGAAGCACTTGAATGGGCTCACAAAGTTCAGGATCTCGGAGCGGGAGAAATACTCCTGACCAGCATGGACAGGGACGGTACCAAAGAGGGCTATGACAACGACATTCTCGCAAGAGTGTCGACATCAGTGCACATTCCCGTTATTGCGTCAGGAGGCGCCGGAAATCTCGAACATCTCTATGATGGATTTACGAAAGGCCATGCGGACGCAGCACTTGCAGCATCAATTTTCCACTTCCGGCAATACTCAATCAGAGAAGCTAAAGAGTATTTGCGTCAAAGAGGCATCACGGTCAGGATCTGAAAACACAAAAGTGGCCGACACATGATGAAGAGACCATTTTCTTTCTTTATCTGCCTGTTGCTGTTCTTTGGAACAGTAAACGCTAATGCACGGGAAAAACTTGAGGAAATACAACTCAAGGCAGGACAGGGTAACGCTCAGGCCCAGAATAAACTCGGAGTTTTCTACGAAATCGGTCTGGGAATTGATCGGGATGATTGTGAGGCCGTCAAATGGTATCGTTTGGCAGCCGAGCAGGGATACGCAGAGGCCCAATTCAACCTCGGTGAAATGTACGAAGAGGGTCGAGGAGTCCAACAGGACAAACCGACGGCGAAAGCATGGTACATAGAAGCCTGTAAAAACGGATGGGAGTGCGGTTGCAAAAAACTCCAGTTTCTGGACGACGATGGCTGTGGATAATCAGTCTAAGCTGCTTTAACTGAAAACTGACCGTAACGGCATCTTCTTTTTTCCATCATGCACTCTCTTCTATCAGCCGTTTGCGGATATTCTTCAACTCCTTGAGGCGTTGAGCACTCGTTTCAGGGTAAGACAAACCCAGATCAGTCAAGGTATTAACAATGATATGTGACACAATCAGACGGGCATTTTGTTTGTCATCTGCCGGAACCACATACCATGGCGCATCTTTGGTGCTTGTTGCACTAAGGCATGCTTCATAAGCCTGCATATACTGTTTCCAGTATTTTCGTTCTTCAATATCGGCGACACTGAATTTCCAGTTCTTTGACTGGGAATCGATTCGATCCAGAAATCGTTTACGCTGTTCTTCTTTTGACAGGTGAAGAAAAAATTTCACAATCCTCGTTCCATTACGAAAAAGATGGCGTTCCATATCTACGATCGATTGGTAACGCTCTCCCCAGACTTTCCCCCCCTGAATCAACTTGTCAGGGATACCCTGCGCAGCAAGTATTTCGGGATGCACACGGACAATCAGTACCTCCTCGTAATATGATCGGTTAAAGATACCGATATGACCCTGTTCCGGCAAACAACAGTTGCTCCTCCAAAGAAAATCGTGATTAAGTTCCTTGGCTGTAGGGTGCTTGAAGCTGAAGACCTGGCATCCCTGTGGATTCACACCGGACATCACATGCTTGATGACACCGTCCTTGCCTGCAGCATCCATCGCCTGAAAAATCAACAATAAAGCATAGCGATTATCAGCATAATGGACCTGCTGAAGTTTACTCAATTGAGCAACATGATCAGCAAGCATCTCCTTATACTCTTTTTTTGAACGATAAACAGGATCAATAAGCGTAGGTAGCTTGTCGAGATTGACATATTCGCCTTCACGGATCCAAAGAGAATCATGATCAAAATGCATGGCAACAGGTTTGAGTGAATAATGTTGAACAAACTGGCCTTAATCTATAAACGCTTTACCTTAACAAATCAGGTAACTGCTTTTGTTTTAACGCAATTAAAAAGCTGTTCGTTCGGCAATTCCCGGTGTATACCTCTTTTACCTCCCTTGATTTTAAGCAAAAATAAAGGTTTCCCTTATGCTTCTTTAAGAAACATACGGCTACATTATGTGCAGTTAAAATAAATACTGAAACAGACAACAGACTACATCATTAAAGGATAGAATGACACAAACAATGAAAAACTGGGCAACACCTCTTGCAGTCGGCGCATTTACCATTTCTGCAGTCACCGGCCTCCTGATTTTTTTTGATCTGGAACTCGGTATCGTAGAACCTGTTCACAAATGGTTGAGCTGGTTGCTTGTAACAGGAGTTATCCTCCACCTCATCTCGAACTGGAAGCAATTCACCGGATATTTTTCAAAAAAACCGGCAGTCGTGATCATTGGCACAGCACTCATCGTCACGATTGCGTCTGTGTTACCGATATTCGGTGAAGATGATGAAGAAAAAGAGGGCGGAAAAGAAAAATCGGGCAGGGTTGCTGCACAGCTTCTTGAATCATCATCATTGGAAACCGTCGCTCTGGTGATAAAAACCACACCTCAGCTTCTTGTTGAACAACTCGGAAAAAGCGGTATAATTGTCAGGGATCCCTCTCTTACCATTCAGCAAATCGCAAACAGCAACAAAAAAAATGAAAAAGAGGTTCTTGGTGCCGTTTTAAAGCAATCCAAAAGCCGCAAGACAACAAATGGTGATAACGATTAATACTGAAATATTCATTGTATGAGACTACTGATTATTGAAGATGAACCTGGAATAGCAGGGTTCCTGAAAGACGGGCTTGAAGAAGAATATTTTGCCATCGATCTTGCATACGATGGCAAAACGGGTCTTGATATGGCTTTGATCAACGAGTATGACCTGCTCATCGTTGACTGGATGATTCCCGCCATAAGCGGTATAGAGGTCTGCCGCCAGGTGCGCAAAGCCGGCAGTACTGTCCCGATAATCTTTCTGACAGCGAAAGATACCATCGAAGATGTGGTGTTCGGTCTTGATGCTGGGGCTAATGATTACATAAAAAAACCTTTTGAGTTTGAAGAATTGCTGGCACGTATCAGGGTGCAGCTTAGAAACAAAGAACGGAGTGACGATTCATTAACCGCAGGAAGCCTCTCCATAAACCCGGTAACCCATCAGGTATTCTGCGGTTCAACCGAAATCACACTCACCCCGAAGGAATTTGCCCTGCTTGAATACCTTGTGCGCAACAAAGACCGCGTATGTACCAGAAGCCGCATCATCGAGCATGTCTGGGACATTCATTTTGATTCCGACACCTCTGTCATTGATGTTTACATTACCTTTCTGCGCAGGAAACTCGAAGCCGCAGAATGTGGAAATATTATCCAAACCATCCGTGGTGTAGGCTATATCGTTCGAGAACCAGTCATATCATGATCATGGCGTCGAAAAATACTGTCAAAAAGAGCTTCTCTTTTTTTAAGGACTGGTCAGTAATGAGTGTGAGAAACCGGATCGCCTTTTACTATACCATCGCGACAGCATTTTTAATCGCAATTGTTTTTGCAATCATATACATCATGGTTGAACGCATTGTCTACAAACAATTTGATCAAGAAATAAAAAAAGAGATTGCCGAAATCCTTTCAGACTCGAATGTATCAACTCATGATTTTAAAGGGTTTGCAAGTCTTCAGAATGTAGACATCGATGGAGGTAACAGTGACAATGACAACGATAGCGACTCAGACAATGATTCGAAGAAGAAAAAAATGATCAATGTTGATACTGAATTTATTCAACTGGTCAACAGTACGGGACAAGTTATTAATAAATCAACAAGTCTTTCCTGGTGTGTCCTTGCATTTAATCCGAACCAGTCTGGCACTTCTTTCTTCAATAGTAATTTCGGAGGCACAATGGTCAGGCAGGCTCAGGTGCCTCTTGTCAATAAAAAAGGGATAACTGAAGGATACCTTATCGTTGCCCTTCCCCTGAAAAATGCCATGATCGTCTTGCGTGACCTTGAGGATATTTTTTTCTTTTCATTTCCCGTCATCATTCTGACACTGTTTATTCTTACCCGTCTGATTGCCGGTAAAAGTATACGCCCTATCGAAAAAGTTATTGCAACTGCTGAAAAAATTACACAGACGAACCTCGAACACCGCATCCCTCTGCCGGATCATCATGATGAATTGTATCGCCTGTCAGCAACCATGAATGGACTGTTCGACAGAATGCAGGATGCATTTCAACGTGAAAAACAGTTTACGGCCAATGCTTCTCACGAATTGAAAACACCTCTGGCTGTTGTTAAAGGCACCCTTGAAGTTCTGGTTCGCAAGCCAAGAGAGAGAGAGCACTATGAAACAAGAATTCAGTTTTGCCTGAAGGAGTTAAACCGTATGGCAAAACTCATCGATCAATTACTCATGCTTGCCCGACATGAGAGTAACAAGATAAATCCACAGATTGAAACGGTCCGACTCTCCCCGTATATCGAGCGAGTAATTGAAAGAATGCAGCTATCAGCAAACGCAAAAAATATTTCGATCGCTGTCGTTCATACCGAAAACGCCCGAATTGCTGTAGATCCTGGAATGCTTGACATGATTTTTGAAAACATATTGTCCAATGCCATCAAGTACTCTCCGGCTGGTTCAACGATAGCGGTAGACATCAATCGTAACGCAGATGCAATTGTCTGCAGTATCAGCGATCAGGGCATTGGAATTCCTGAAGAAAAGCTGCACGCGATTTTTGAACGCTTTTATCGTGTTGATGAATCAAGAAACACAGACACGGGAGGATTTGGATTAGGATTATCCATCGTCAAGAAACTTGCCGATCTGCAGCACATCAAAGTATCCGTGACAAGCGAAACAAACAGAGGAACAACTTTTTCACTCACCTTTCCGGCAGGGGAGACTAACGGATGAAAGCATTGGCGCTTTTTATCTCGTCAGCCATAATTTTCGCCGCCCTGGCAACAGCGTTTCCGCATATACTGCTTAACCCCGGCCCGATAATGAAAGGCCATCATGCTCTGAAAAAAGAGTGTCTGAGCTGTCACACGCCATTCAGTGGCTCAACATCCCTGCAATGCATAAACTGCCATAAACAAAGTGTCATCGGCATCAAAAACGTTGCAGGCACCCTTCTCCCGAAAAATACCACCAAGGTTCACTTTCACAGTGAAATTGCCAGCAGCTCCTGCATCAACTGCCACTCCGAGCACATGGGAGAGGATGCAGCAAAAAAAGTGAAACCCTTTATGCATGCCGCACTTTCAAGCTCTCTGCAGAAAGAGTGCATCTCATGCCACAAAAACCAAAAGCCCGAAGATGCCCTCCATCGCTCTGCAACGGATAATTGTTCAACATGCCACACCAGAACACAGTGGAAACCTGCGACATTTGACCACAACCAACTGACTGCGTCAAGCGGAAAAGAGTGTATCACCTGCCACAAGGATGACCAGCCGCATGACAGTCTGCATCCTCTGCCGAAGGTTGACTGCGCCACATGCCATACGTCCACTGCATGGAAACCTGCAACATATGACCACAGCAAATATTTCGTCCTTGACAACGATCACCATACAGCTTGCTCGACCTGCCATACCGATCCGGCAGACTTCAAAAAATATACCTGCTACAACTGTCATGCGCACTCACCCTCCAGAATTGCAGAAGAGCATCGCGAGGAAGGAATATACAACTACGAGAACTGCATAAAATGCCATCGCAGTGCAAACGAAGGAGAGGGTGAGCATAAAGGGGGCCGGGAACGCTATGGTGAGGGTGAGGATAAGGATTAACTATTCATCATCCAGTATGGTTCTCCGTCATGCTCGACCAGCCTGAACCTGCCTGTTGCCAGCATCTCCTGCATGACGGAGGCTGCTTTATCGCTTTCTGCTGGAAAACAGTCAGCAATGGCTTTCTGAAGTTCGCGCTGCTGCACCGGGTGGCGCGTGACGATGGCCGATACCGCTTCAAGCAGATCGGAAGCGTTACGAAGATCCATAAACCCTTTGACCGGATGAACAACCGTCGTTACCTCTGAAAGAATGGTAATGGCCCGTTCGATACGATCTTCGGAGGGAAGACGAATCTCCTGCTCGGGAGCCGGTCTCGTGGGCAGCACGATGTGTACCATGTCAGGGTTGATCGCTTTAAGAACAGCGGCAAGATCCCGAAGCGCTTCATCAGAGTCATTGATACCGCCAAGCAGCATCACCTCAATCCAGAGCTTCCCCGTATACTCCCGGCGGAATTCAGCAAGACCCTCGACATGCTGCCGGAATGTCAGCCCTGCTGCAGGACGGTCAATCGCTGCATGGAGAGCTTCTGATCCGGCATTGAGTGACGGAAGCACAGCGTCAGCCTGCAGAAGCTCCGCGCGCACGTCAGGGAGATATAAGAGAGAACCGTTGGTGATCACCGCAACGGGAGTGGCCGTCAGCTTTTTCACCTCCCCGATAAGCCATCCGATCCCCTTGTAGAGCATGGTTTCACCGGAACCGACAAAGGTAATCCAGTCGAGCGACGTATTAAGCACAAGTGCCTGACGAATCTCTTCGAGAATCTCTTCACGGGGAAAAAACTCCTCTCTTTCCGTAACGAATTTCCTTGTCTTTCCAAGCTGACAGTAGACGCAGTTCCAGGTACAGCTTTTCGGGGGAAGCAGGTCAACGCCAAGTGACTGCCCGAGCCGTTTTGAGGAGACCGGTCCAAAAACGTATTTCATATCTTATTGAGAATTATTCGGCATTCAGACTTTGTTGTCAAGAGCGAGTTCTGCCATCTTTGCCTCGCTTTCAGCCTCAAACGCCTCTTTTGAGATATGCGGAAGCACAAGGCTTGCAATCGTGAATGCTGCCATTTCAATCAGAAAAATAGCCGCATATGCCCAGACATAGTGCCCGGAAAAATGATAAACCAGATCGATAATAATACCTGCTCCCAAATGGCCGATAAAGATGGCAAGGCTTTGCGCTGTGCCCCAGAGTCCAATATAGACACCGCTCCGGCCAGCCGTCATGGACATCATCATGGAGATATTGGAGACGCTCGAAGCGCCAAGACCGATGCCAGTCACCACCAGGGCAATACGCAGGAACTGCACATCAAGCATGAAGCCCGCGGCAATCAGCATACCGAAACCAGCAATACAGAACATATTGCCAATAAGAGCACCGCGTTTCTGGCCGATACGGCTGAGCAGAAAACCGGTGATCAGCATGAAAATAAGCTGGGTACCGCCCATGGTAGGCCTGAAAAGCTTGGTCGTTGTGCCGACCGGCATGCCAAAGACGTGAGCACCGAAAGGATCCATCACGATTTCATTGGCAAAAAGGGCAAAAATCGAAATAAAAATATATGCCGCAAAGAGCAGGGTTTTTGGCGATGAGGAGAGCAGCTTGATCGACTGCGAAAAGGAGATGGCATGTTTGCTCTTGCCCTCCTTTGGTTCAGCGTTGCGCTTTTCAACACCAACCACCGCCAGAAGACCTATACCGAGGGCAATAAGCCCGCCTACTTCAGCAACGGTAATAAGACGCTCCGGAGTGAACACGTCCAGATACGTCCCGACAATACGGGTGGAAATAATAGTGGTCAGCACCATCAGTGTCCAGCTTGCACCGGTAACCTTGCCGATATTCTCCTCCCCCACCGTATCAGCCAGCAAGGCATAATAGGCTGTTGTAGCAACCTGCAGGCCAAAACCGAAGACAAGAAAAATAATTGAAAGTTTCAGAAGGCCGATATCCTTCATCATGGCCGGAAGCAACTCGGAAAAAGCTATTCCCCCAACCTTGACCTCATAGGCGGCAGCAGGGGCAAGCATGAAGGAAAAAACACAGCAGATGAGGCCGATCAGCACATAGGGGGTACGCTTCAGGCCGAAAATCTGTGAACGATCCGAGAGGTTGCCTGCCCAGACCTTGACACCTAAAATCGCCAGCAACTCCTTGAGGCTTATCAAGCCGAAGACAATGGTTGCAGAGATACCGAGCTCCGTCGTCATGACCCGGTTGAGGGTATCGAGCAGAAAGCCGAGCATGATGCCGAAACCCATCTGGAAAAGGGAGAGGCGGATGAGGTTGATTCTCTTCATAAAACAGCAATAATATGGTTATCAGTCAGGACATGGCCGCAACCGTCATGACACATGGGTCGAAATATAACAAAAAAGTGGCGATCATTGCCGGAGCTTATCATCCATTCCTTCAGAAATCATGGCCCCAAGGCCGGTCATCCTCTCGGAAGAACGCTTGTTACCGACAGCCATGGAAATTGCTTTCGGGTCTCCGATGATCATCACCAGTTTTTTCGCCCTTGTCACAGCCGTATAGATCAGGTTTCGCTCAAGCAGCGTATAATGCTGCATGGAGAGCGGTATCACCACCGCAGGGTACTCTGAGCCCTGACTTTTATGGATGGTGATGGCATAGGCAAGAGCAATTTCGTCAAGCTCCCCTGACTCATAAAGCACCTCCCGGCCATCATACTCCACCCGGAGCGCGCTCTCCTCTTCGTCAACAGCCGCAATACGCCCGATATCACCGTTAAAAACCTCCTTGTCGTAGTTATTGACCATCTGGATCACCTTGTCTCCTTCGGCATAGGTGGTTCCGAAACGCACAATCTTTCGCACGGCA
>JAAXWX010000059.1 GCA_013334755.1 Chlorobiaceae bacterium
TGGGTTACGATATCGAATATTTCCATCCGCGGATCATGGAAGATATTGTCCGTTGGCCTGCGAGCATTCGGGCGGATTATGCCCGTATAATCGAATTGTTGATGGAGTTCGGGCCTGATCTCAGAATGCCCCATTCGAAAGCTATGGGTAATGGTCTCTTCGAACTCAGGGCAAGGGGAAAAGATGGAATTGGCAGATCTTTCTACTGTTTTGTAAAGGGTAAACGGATAGTGATCCTTCACGCATTAATCAAAAAGGCACAGGCTACACCGAAACGAGAACTGGAAACAGCTCGAAAACGCATGAAAGAAGTACAATATGGATAATCTGACTTACAAACCGGTTGCGCATGATCACGAGAAGTTTCTTCGTGAAGCAAAAAAAGATGAGGCATTCCGGAAAGAATATGAGGCTTTGGCTCCTGCCTATGAGCTTGTCAGGGAACTGCTGCGGGCTCGTCAGGATTCCAGGTTGACCCAGGAGGCGATTGCCCGCAAAATCGGTACCACAAAGAGCGCTGTTTCCCGGTTGGAATCGGGAGGAAAACATATTCCTTCCATTACTACCCTGAGAAAATATGCTGATGCCGTCGGTTGCGAGCTCGAAATAAAGCTCGTTCCGAAAAAACAGGACAAGAGTTCCACATGAAGGACGTGGGATAAGTCCCTTTTTTATTCTCCAAGCCTGTGTTGCATGAAGGTCGGTTCCACGTCGTTGAAGGGTATCCTTCTCAGTGCAAATATGGGCTTTTTTTATTTGTTATTTTTCAGGTTCTGTTGTGTCGCTTGCTTCATCAATTCAGGTAACCTCGTCTTCCATTCGGGAATCAGCACCAGATCGCATTCCACTCGGGTGCCGTTTTCACCGATCAGATCGAGTTCTCCGACATGGGACATTTTGTCCTCAACAAAAGCTTCACTCATCAGTTTGAGAACGGCTTTCTTGTATTCAGTGTCCTCGTTGCCGGCAAGGTGCTTGCCTTTCATTTCGAGCACTACAACCCGGTTGTCGGTTTCGCTATGGTTCATGGCAAAAATGAAATCCGGATATACTTTTTCCCTGCGCCAACCCTGCACCGAGTAGTGCGCACGGGCTACATTCCGGTGCCACCAGTTCAGTGCATGTTCGCCATCGAGGTAGACCGCGATATCGCGTTCGTCCTGGCTTGAGAAATCGCCTTTATAGATCGGGGAGAAGAGGCTTTTCATCAATGGACCTCCATCCCTGCCGTTGAGCTGATCGGCTCCTTCGGGTTCGAAGGTTTCTGCGGTAAACGGCATTTTCCAGTTTCGCCCGTCCGCCCGCAGCCTGAACTGAATGCGTCCTGCCTCAACTTCTGAACGGAACAGCGTTTCAGCTTTTCTGTTGCGCTCCTCTTCAAGCCATTTCCGGAGTTCCTCGACAATCAGCCCCGAAAGCTCGCCCAACCTGTTTTCGCTGAATCCTCGTGCCGCAAGACCCGAAACAAGCTTTCCGACCACTTCACGAGCCCACCAGGCATTCGGGATGATGTCGGATATCATACGCACAGCATATGCCGTATCGAAAACAAGCTGTTCCCTGCTCGTGCCGGAGGCTTCCGAAACGATGCCTTCGCCCGAGTCGGCAAGACGTAAGCGCTGCATCTGGCGTTCAGCGTTCGAGATGTTTTCTGGTATTCTGTTTACCAGCGGGGCGACGTCGAGGGTTTCCCAATCGAGTGAAAACAGGATATCGTCCTCATACCGGAGTTCGCGGCCATGAATGCCTTCCATACGGAGCACAAGGGGAAGAAAGATATCGGTCATGACGAATGACGGCCGTCGGTAGACGGTTCGCGGTCCAGACGGCAGCGAGGTATCGCTTGTTCTTATCTCCCGGACAAGGTCACCCATGCCATCCTCTTCGAGCCCTTTTTTGATGGCCTCGACAACCCTTGCGGTATCGGCATGATGCGTGATTACGTAGCTTTCGTCGAGAAGCGCAATGCCGGTTTTATTTGCGTCCGGCTGGCGCAGTATTCTGCCGATAAGCTGCGTCATGGCGGAAAGGTTCGAGCTTGCGGCAAGCGCGCACAGGATATAGGCGAAGGGGCAGTCCCAACCTTCCTGCAGCGCCTGCTTGGTGATGATGACACGAACCCTGTTTGTCGGGCTTGAGAGTTCCAGATTTTCCGGGGCCGCGAGATCGTTGGTATCCGCAGTCTTGATGGCTATTTCCGCTTCGTCGAGGTCGCCGACGGAAACAAGCCACTCTTTCACGTCGAGCGCGTGAATATGGCTGCCGTCCCGCTGATCGCTGCCGGTGCGTTCCGCTTGCACGAGCAGGATCGGGCGAATATAACGGTTCGTATCGGCTTGCAGGGTTCTTGCCGCGCTGTCGAGCTCCCGTAACCGGTTGAGCGAGGCAGCAAGGGTCGTGTGCCAGTCCGAGCCGCCCCTCGGATCGAGATTCAGCGGCATTTTGATCATCCCTTCTCGATCGAGGTCGATGCCTTTCACCTCGACCAGAACGTTGGCATGGCGGGCAGGCCTGGGGTTTCTGCCGGATGAAGCTGCAACATCTTTCGGGGTCGCCGTAAGCTCAAGCACGAAACAGGGATTGAACCCGTAGAGCGTCGAAAAGGCCAGTTCCGAAACCGCCTTATGTCCTTCGTCCATCACCACAACGGGACGGATCAGCCGGAGGGCGTTGCCGAGAGAATCCTTGATCTGAGGCCATGAATAGGTAGCTTCGCCGAAATCGTACACATCGAGGTTCGGCGTCTCTTCGAGGGTTATGGCGTGTGCTTCCTGTTCTCCTTCGGGCGGAAAAAATCCATGCACATCCCCACGGTCGCGGAACATTTTCAGGGTATCCTTGTTCTCGCGGTTGGATGCCTGGAGCATCAGCAGCATCACGCACAAATGGCTTTCAACATCGCGGGCGTCGATCTGGTCGCTTTTTTCCATGATGCGTATCGCGTTGCCCGAAAGCACATCGAGCATCTGACGGTACGGATGCTGCCGGTCGGTAAGCTGGCGTTTTGTCTGGGTGTAGATGGCTTCGTTCGGAACGATCCACAGCACGAACCCCTTGTTCCGGCCAAGATATTTGCCGAAAATCTTCGAGAGAGACGACACCGCAAGAAAAGTTTTTCCTCCGCCTGTCGGCACTTTGAATACAATGTTCGGCACTGGGCGGCCTATGCCGTCTTTCCTTGGGGAGCAGGGTACCTGCATCCGGTTTTCAGGCAGCTTGCCTGCGGACTTGAGGGCCTCCCATGCCTTGAGCGGGAATTCCGGTACTTCAAGACCGAGTTCGGGTTGCTCCTTCGAGAGCGCGGCTATCCTGTCGGCCTTAGCTTTCTGGGCAGCCAGTTCCTGCAGGTAGTCGTCGAGGCATGAAAGAACCCGGCCCTGATAATCGAGATCGCGCAATGCCATGCTTCAGCTCCTTTCGATACGGTAGAGAGCCCATGGAAGGGGAGCGAACTCAACCGGTACTTTTTCTTCGTCAAGGACTTTCTGCGAAACGAATTTCGCGGGAGCGAACACCAGATGTCGCTTGCCTGCAGGCTTTGCGGCAGCGAATTCTTTCGCTTTCGATAGCGTCAGCGCTGAGTCGCGTGATTTCAGAAACTCCAGATCGGGCTTGTAGATCAGCCACACATGGAATGCCGAAGATTCGCCAAGATAACCGTGGCCGTGGTCACCGATGGCAATCTTTCCGGGATCGATGGCTTCATTCGTCGCCATATGGAAGAGCAGGGCTCCAAGCTGGCTGAATTCCGGCAGGCTTTCGCCTGTCAGCATCCGGTCCATGTCGATGGCTTCGCCAAGCGTGCAGAAGGTGAAGCTGCCGCCAAGCCCCTCCACTCGTTCGATGACCGCCTTTACGCCTTCCACCACGAGTTCGCCGTCCTTGACCTTCTTATCGATCTTGTCGAACCGGTGGCTTTCAAGATTTTCGACACCGGCAATCTGGTGCAGCAGCTTGTCAGCTTTCTTAAGGTCGCTGAAGGTGATGGATTTGCGCATCAGTTCTTCCCGCTGCGTCCCTTGGAAGCTGTACCCGTTGATTACCCTGCGGACACGCTCCGCTGTCAGACTGTCCGCATAATCCTCACACTCGACGAGAATGAATTTCCGGTCGCCGCCATCCTTTCTGTTCGCATCGAGAACCGCATGAGCAGTGGTTCCTGAACCGGCAAAGGAGTCGAGGATGATGGAGTCCGTGTTGGTGGCAATTTCGAGAATGCGACGAATCAGTCTAACTGGTTTAGGATAATCGAATGAGTTATTCGGACCAAGAATTTCATTGATTTCTTTTTTTGCTTCTTGATTGTGCCCGACTTCATTATTTGACCACCAAGTCCAACTACTGACACCTTCTGTTTCTGATAGATATGTTTTAATTCTTGGTCTGGCGCTACCATTAATTCCAAACCAGATCCTTTCTTGAGATTGAAGTTTGAGGAATTCCCTTTCAAGCATCGACCAGCATCGGCCTGGAGGTGGCAAGACTTCTTCACCATTCGGGAGAGTAATTTTATATTGCTGATCTTTTCGTTTGCTCGGATCAGGATTTTGGGCTGTCATATCTGTGGAAGTCCATTGCCCATTTTTATCGTTATCAGGATTATCGAAATTTTCTGATTGCTCTTCCGTCCGCACAAGTTTAGAAAAGGCTAATTCATTTTTTGATTTGGCGTAAACGTAAATAATGTCATGTGCAGCTCCCAGTTTTTTCCGTGATTCTGGAGAAGTACGTTTTTGCCAGACAATTCCAGCGATAAAGTTATCAGCACCATAAACCTCATCAAGCATCATTCTTAAATGTTGCGATTCATTATTATCGATGCTGATAAATATGGCTCCACTGTCTTTGAGCAGTTCATGAAGCAGCCTCAATCGTGGCCATATCATGGCGCACCATTTGTCATGCCGTAATCCGTCCTCTATACCCACCGGGTTTTCGCTCAGCCACTGCTGCATCATCGGGCTGTTCACGTTGTCGTTATAGCACCAACCTTCGTTACCGGTGTTGTATGGAGGATCGATGAAGATGCAGTCGATCTTGCCTGCATACATTGGCAGCAGTGATTTCAGGGCATGCAGGTTGTCGCCGTGGATAATCAGGTTCCCGTCAAGCCGCAGTTCACCGACCGAAAGACTGGCATCCGGCACAAGTGGCCTGTGCGGCACCGCAAGATGGTGGTTGAAAACGAATTCCTTTCCCTTGAAAAGCAGTTCAGGCATGAGCGCGATGATCCTTCATGGAGTTGGTTGCAGTTTGCCTCCAGTTATACACCCTCAGGTAGATCATTGTTCCGGAAGCACTTGCATCTATTATACATCAATATAGGAAACAACCTGCGTTCCCAATGAAAAACCCGCCATTCTTCCGTTTTTGCAGGTTGCAGAAAGTTCGGTTATCCGTTAAGGAAAAAATATCTTTAGTTGGTGTGTTTCAACGGTGAAAGAGATGTATACAATCTTTGGAAATACACAACCCAACACTTCGTTCTGAGACTTCATGCCTCTGATAATCTGGCCGTTAATCCGGAGTAACACTTTTTCTCAGTATCCAAGACGTGATATTTCTTGCAAATAGGGTGTATTTGTCGTACATATAAGGTAGTTAAATATGCAAGCTGCCGTCATCCCACCCCCACTAATGCAGACGGCCAGCAACGAGTTACGCAGATCCGATAGCCACAGTCGAAGTATTTGCAGTTACCCTCAGCCCCGATAACCGCCTTAAGGTAGTACATTCCTGAAATTGTGCATTTTCAGTGCTATCAGTGCGCCTTTTGGTGCGGTGTTCTTTGATTGTTTCTGTAACAAGGATGTTATTTCAGAACATGGACTATATCGCTTTTTAGGGGGCGAATCAACGTTCCATAGTTCCTCCGATAGAGAAATAATCTGATTTGTATAAAAACACAAGATGAATACAACTTATGGCAAAAAATGTTTTTATTTCACACGCATCGAAAGATAAGTCTTTTGTTAGAAGTCTTGCTGGTGATTTAAAAGAAATTGGGCATAGAGTTTGGCTCGATGAATG
Organism: Chlorobiaceae bacterium; assembly: GCA_013334755.1. GTDB lineage: Bacteria > Bacteroidota > Chlorobiia > Chlorobiales > Chlorobiaceae > Chlorobium. The sequence continues at coordinate 6,031 of JAAXWX010000059.1, forward strand.
GGAAATTAAGGTTGGTGATTGCATTATTTCAAAAATCGAAGATGGAGTAAAGAATGCTGATTATGTTATAATTGTTTTATCAGTTAATTCAGTTGTTTCTGGATGGGTTGAAAAAGAATGGAAGAGTAAGTATTGGGACGAAATAAGTGCTAAAAAAATTTATGTGCTACCTGTATTGATTGATGATTGCGAAATTCCGGAGTTATTGAAAACAAAAAAATATGCTGATTTTTCAAAAAGTTATTCAAAACCTTTTTTTGAGTTAAATAAAGCAATTGAGCCGCTTGTTAAATCTGAGCCACAAAATAATGAGGTATTTTTAAGTAATAGTTTTGAAGAGAAAATATTAGAGAGAGATTTGCTTTATTTGGATCTTATTGAAAGTTATGAAAATATACCGACAGTTTTAAATTTGTATGATAATAAAAGGCGTGTTGTATGTGTTGAAAGTGCTAAATCCGTAGATGGTCTTGGTTTTGATTTATATAAAACAACAGATCTTATAGCTGATAATAATGAGATATATTTTTTATATCTTCATAAGGGGGCAGGTAATTATAGAACATATGATTATATTTTTGAAAAATACTCACATATGATTCCGATAAAGCAAATGATAATATTATTGCAGCCAGATAAAAAAATAGTTGATTTTGAAAAGAGAAGAAAAAATATCTCAGAATTGTATGGCTCTAATAATATATATTTTTTAAATGAGTTTGTGTGGAAGTATTGTAATACTGATGATTTTAGGGAAAAAGATAATTTTCAAATCAGTAATTTTGTTGAGCCGTATTTAAGGGGTGAAGATAAAATGGCATTGAGTTATATGAAGGAATGGCTTGAGGGAGATGAAGAATTTCTTGTTGTAAAAGGTGGTGGCGGTATTGGGAAAACAACATTGGTAAAAAAAATTAATCAGTTAATTAGTGATAAGTATGTTTTTGTGAAAGTTATTTATATTGATGTTGCTGCAATTAAGAATAATTTGATGCGATATTCAGATATGTTGGATCATGAGTTAGATTTATATGATTTATATGTTGTAAATAATGGGGGTTCGATAATTCTTTCTGGTGTTGAATTGATAAGTAAAGAACTTTTTAAGATAAATTTTGAATTTGGAAATATTGTTTTTATTGTCGATGGTTTAGATGAGGTGATATCAAAATATGCAGATAAGTTTGATTTTTACAGCTTTTTAGGTTCAATCAAAGAATATAACTCCGCAAGTGTATTGTCAGGAAGAAAAAGTAAGGTATTGTTTACATGCAGAAGTTATTTTTTGAATAAAAGAAAGTATGCTCACATTGCTGAAAGTGTGATTGAGGTTATTCCATTTAATAAGGTATTGGCAGAGTTATATTTTCAGTCGTGTTTTGAAGGGAATAAGAGATATGTTGAGAAAGGTATGAAAATAGCCTCAATACTTATGGGTGGAGGAAAAGATATTGAATATATTCCCTTTGTATTAGATATAATAAAAAGGATTTTGTTGGAGACAAAAGGCGGTTTTGAGCTCAGCGATGTTTCATTTGTTTCGTTGCTTTTGGATGTAAAAAACAAGTACGATTATATTGTTTATAGGGTTTGTTATAGGGAAATTGAAAAACATGATCTTGGTTTAGATGTAGATATGCAAGTTAGGTTGTTTATGGAGATGGCTTGTGTGTATGAATCTCCAATAAATAAGGATACTTTTTCAGGTATTTTAAAAAGCCTTATCGGAAGAAGAGTTAGTGATCAGACGTTAGATGCATTATTCTCTCATCCTTTTTTAGATGTTGTAGATAACTTCGTTAGATTTAGATATGACTTTTTTGCTATTTATTTTAAAAATATATTTTTATATGATTATTTTTTGGGTAATTATCAGTTAGATGAAAAATTAAAAATGATATTGTTAAAAAAAATGAATGTGTCTATGATAAATGATGTTTCTATTCGATTGGGAAGTGTGAATGATGAGTTGTTGCTTAAGTTTATAGATACAATTGCATGGATTAGAAAAGATCCGGATTTACCGGAAGAAGATAAGGATAGGATTCTATCTGACCTTCTTTTAATAGCATTAAAATCGCAACAAAATACTCGTGCTAATACAAAAAATGAGAATACTGCATTATTGAAAAACATGTTTACCGAACAGGGTGAAGTATTGGAAGGTTTTGTTATTAAAGGTCTAACAGAAATGGATTACGAAAAAATGATATTTGATTTCAAGGGAATGTTTATAAAAAATTCGAAATTTGTTGATTATGATTATTTTTGGGAGTGTGATTTTGATGAATATACGGTTTTTGAGAATTGTGTTTTTGAGGGAGTTCGATTAAAGAAAGATATAAAAACAAAGGCAGTACAAAAAAATTTTGTGCAGTGTACAGGAGATGAGACATTTAGAAATGCTTTACATAAAAGAAAACAAGAGTCATCGGATAATATGCAGAAAATATTGTTTGATATAAAAGGGTTTTTAAAGACCTTTTATGTAAGAGGAAATATGTTGCCTCGTCGTGAGGATGTGATTAAGACAATGTTTAAAGGTGATGGTGTGTATTATATAAAATTATTGAATGAAGGTGGTTTAATAGAGAGGTATGATTCAGAGAAAAAAACATTAGGTGTTCAGTGGAAGATTAAGAGTGAATATATTGAAGGATGTACGGATTTTTGTTTTCAAGGTGTAATGATAAAAATAATCAATGATATAGTTGCATCAACTATAAAAAAAGATAGTTAAGATTATAAATAATAATTAGCAGCATGAAATTAAGTCGCGTGGGTGAACTTGGGGACATCCTGTAGTGAAATATCAAAATAAAAAGATTTTCAATAAACAAACATCCCGCCCAAGTGCTTAAAAAGCACGATTTGAAGCGACGGGTTGCTCACGAAAAAAGAATCTCGTACCGTATCGTTATCTGGTATGCGACATGCTGATGAACGGCTGTCAAGCATCCTTTGTCCAGGTTCCAAGATTCGGGTGAGAGTCCCGAAATGTCCCGCACGAGGTCACTGCCTCAACGTTCGTTAACAACGGGCTCCTCTCCGCCGCATCACTGCACAGGCAGCCGTTTGTCAGCTGTAGTTCAGTTTTTCATAGGCAAACATCTCCTTGTTTTTCATCAGTAGGGTATACTTGGGGACGTAGCTCAATAAATCAAAAAGTGGTTTCAGTTTTATATATTACCGAAAGAGGTTTTCAGGTTTCAGCATCAACGGGAATATGCCATGCCGAGAGGACCGCGACTTGACGCACCGGGA
>JAAXWX010000012.1 GCA_013334755.1 Chlorobiaceae bacterium
ATTGAAGGCAGGGCGGGGGGTGAGGATGAGGCGGAGCTGGTGTCGGATGAAGTGAATGAGGTTGGTGTGGTGCCGGCGGTGGTGCATTATAATACGAAGCCGCTGGAGCGTGGGGTTGCGGTGAGCGATTTGCAGGATGTGGCGCGGATGCAGCGGTCGATGTATAATGATTTGTCGGAGCTTGGGCAGATGGTGCGGGGGTCGAATCATAAGACGCTGGTGAAGAATAAGGGGGATGATGCGTCGACGGGTGCGGGTGGTGTGATTGTGATGCATGAGGATACGGTGCCGGAGAAGAAACCGTATTTGCTGCAGGCGGATGCGGAGGCGCTGCTCGGGTTGTTGCAGGCGCTGGAGATGAAGGTGGAGATGATTAACCGGATGGCGCATTTGACACCGGTGCGGACGTACCGGACAGCGGTGGCGTCTGGAGTGGCGATTGAGACGGAGTTCCAGATTTTAAATACGCTCCTGGCGGAGAAGGCTGCTCAGCTTGCGTTGACGGAGAGTCAGTTGTTCAGGATTTTTTGCCGGTGGGAGGGAGTGGATTATGATTCGGCGAATGTGGTGGTGAGATATCCCCAGCGTTTTGAGCTGCGGGACAGAAGGGCTGATCTGGATTTTCTGGTGAAGGCGAAGGAGGTGACGGAGAAGATCGGGTCGCCGACGTTACAGCGGGAGATTGACCGGCAGTTGGCGCGTGTGGTACTGGAGCGGGATGATGTGCTGGAGGTGGTTGAGGGGGAGTTACGTGGGGGTGCGGGCTAGGGAGAAGGTATCCCTTCCCAATGTGCCTGCCTGCATTGCGCGCCGCTCTTTTTCGATCTGGCTTGGTTGTTACAAGCGAGCTAACCGGTGGCAGGGTTGCTTTCTGGGCAGGCTAGCAAAATCGAAACAACTGCGACAACAACGCATAGATAAGCTGCTATCTCCATTTTATAGTTCCCATTTTCAGCGAGACACGCCTAACTTAACCATCATCCGGACGGCTGCATGGCGTCGTTCGCATTTTATTTCTTACTGCTTTTGACGACAGCAAGTTTATTGGGTCCCACCGCAGGTGAGCTGTACAGCGCAGACGATTGTTTGCATCCCGAAATTCCTTGTCGCTTCCTGATGCACCTGACGCAACATCAAGGTCATATAAGTTGCTTTGGCTGATCCTGAATATTCTTGAACGCAGTGATCATCTTAAAAACATCAGCCATGTCGCTGCCAATTAAATTTACATCGGCATTATTGTTTCTCCACATGTTTGTCAGTGCATCAATCTGATACAGCACCACCGACTCGGAGATGTTCAGTTCCTTTGCAATGACTTTGTAGCCCTCGGCCTTGGCATACGCGAAAGCTTTGTTCACTTCAGCATGAGCAGCACCCTCAAAGAAGATCTTTTGGGCATTGTGCCGATTTACCTCTTTGTTTATGACGGCAACTGATAGACTCTTGAGTGCATCATTTATTGGACCTCCTAGATCTATGTTCTGAAGAAGGACGGCGACTATTTCAATACCCCAATCTGCTGTGAGGATCACGACCGCTGATTTGAGTGTCGTGTTGATATTCAGGAGGCGCGCGAGATTGTTTGAAACGGAATCTCTTGCGCATTCCACCTGCGCCGTGGTTACAACAACGTCACGAATCTGTCTTTTCAACTGATCTCTGTTTCCTATGGTCGTAACAAACTGTTTCAAGTCGACAATCTTGTACCGGCACACTATACTGGCATTTGTAGTGATTCTGCTGGATAAAGCATCGTTTGCATGTTCCGGGGATTGCCCGTGTGTGATGGTGATTGAAGGGGTGTTACCTGCCTTGGAAGGATCATCTTCTGGAAACTGTTCTTCGATGACTAGCCGTGTCTCTCGCTGAAGTTCCCATATTGAGAATGGACCAAAGAAGGGGACGAATACGAATCCAGATGAGACCTGAAGCAATGGGCGCCCAAACTGCAAAATGAGGCCTATTTCATCCGCTTTGATTTTGTTGCACCCGCCCAGCAAGCTCCATATGGCGACCCAAGTAATGAGACAATAGCATGGCCAATAGAATAGGTGATCTGATACGTGAGAAAAAAAAGGTTGGGGTGGCTGAAAGAACACGGACATCCCGATCATGAGAGCAGGGAATATCGCCGCTACAGCTATGGACTTCTGGTAGTATGATCTTTCTGCTGTCATGTGATTGCTCCTTCCTTTCGGCGAACATCTTTTAGACTGATCTGCCTAATTCCGAAAAAACAGACCGTACCTTTCTGAATAAGAATGCAGATACCGATGGCTACTGCTTTGGTTCATCCTTCAACAATTCGGGCCAGTAGCTCCCGTTTGCATTCTTACTAAGATATTGCTGAAAGACGGCAATACAAATAGATCAGCAAAAAAATTACAGGTTTTTATGCCTATAATACCAGATTGTGTACATCAAGGAGGTAGTCGGCAAGGCCGAGGCCCTGGGTTCGGCCGGCAGGGGTGGTAATAGAAATTGAGGTTGGAGCGGCGTGACTGATTACACAAGGTTAAGCAATGCAGGCAACCGAAAAGGTATCAACAAATGCAATCAGCTCACAAAAAAATGTAGCTCGTGCAATGATTTTAAGGACTCGAACTGAACAACAGATCTGTTTTGGTGGTATTTTTGATGGTATATTTTTTAAATACCGAGCATAAAAGTCTTTTATAATAATACTTAAAACAATTATTCGAATCCCACCCTCTCCGCCAGCAAGTCCACTCTCGGTAATTAATTAGTATTTATCAGCCCGGAAGCCCGCACAATGCGGACTTCCGGGCTTTTCGTTTTCACTGAGAATCTTTGTCTGTTGTTTTCGGTGGTACCGGACATGAGCCCGAAAATCCGTACAAAAAGATGGTAAGGAAACAGAAAACTCTACTTTTGATTGATCCATTTTTTAGGGAGGGGTTCATCAGGTACTGTAGGCTTCGGACATCCGCAAGCAATAACGAAACATCAACAACATTAAGCACCGGCCATGCGAGGCATCCCGACTGCCCTTTGTGGCATCATCTCAAACTCCACCATATATTGGACAAGCCTTATAAAAAGGCCGTCAGGAAAATGGAGTCGCAACGATTTCATCTTTATTGTGCGTTTCCGAAAAAGTCTGCCCAGCAACAGGCCGTATCTTGTTCAGTACGTCATCGGAGGGTTTAAGAAGCTCTTGAGACTTAGGGTTAAAAAGCAGGTTTCCAGCTAAAGCTCCAATAGCCCCGACACCAAGCCCGTGAATAGCGTGTAAAAAAAAAGGAACAGCTAACGGGACAGCTAATGGAAGCGCCAAGGGTAGAGTAATAACCGGAGCAAGGAGTACAAATTCGTAAATATCAGGTTGTGGCGTTTTATTTTCTACAGCATTTTCATGAGACATGGCTGTGATAACATATCAAGTTGGAATAAAGATAAACTAATTTGCTTTTTTGGTTCGATAGCCGAAGCAATATGCTTGAAATTACGCTATTTTGATCGATTGAGCCAAAACAATAATTCTCAGTTCCATACAGATTTAATAAGCACATGAACCCGGAAATCTGTACCAGAAAATGGCAGAAATACAGAAAACTCCAGCTTTGAATGGCCCTGTTTGCAGGGAGGAGGTCAGGAGTATTTCCGCCTTTGTTTAATCTTTTTTATATACTCCAATCAAATTTTGCGCCGCATTTGCAATGATGCCCTGTAGTAAACTCTCGGCCACAGGAAGGGCACTTAAAGATTGGTATATCGCCTCCCGATAGATTTGCTGTCTCAAAACCCACAAATACAGGCTTTACCTTATTAAGCACCAGCGCCTTAACCCACTCGATGAGGGTTATCTCATTCTTCTTTTTCGCCATGGTCTCCTCCCACCTTATAAAGTATTTATTAAACTTGTACTGCTATTTCACTCCTTAAAAGCATTGTATTTTCAATGTGAGGCAAAGGGGCGGACACATGTTTCATGATGACCCTCCTTTACTTCTCTTACATTTTGTTTGCTTATTGCTTATAGGATTGCAAGAAGTGTGCCAGCGATGATGTATGGTGGGATGTTGTTATTTTTTAATGATGCCCTGATCCAGGTATTAATTTCAGAATTATGTCAAAATGAGACTTTGAAACAGTATGTTATCTTGTTGTTTCAAACCGGCACAGCTTTACAGTTGTGTAATTTGTTTACAAAAATGATTGAAAAAGGGACACGGGATATTTGGAAGGACGTTGACGCGGGTGACGAAACGGGACAAGAGCTGGATTTTATAACCCAAAGTAGTCTTGAAAATCGGGCTCAGGTCAACCTGAAGGACCTTGTGTGATACAAGATTGACGAAAAGTAAAAAACTGGTTCAGCCAGGCTTATGACCATGGCTATTCATTTAAAAGAGCTGGTAGCGTTTGTCATTGTTTTACCATCGGTATTATTTTCCTGATAATTTATATCGGCGATGTTGAAGAGTCAGCGAGTACATGGGTATCCGGCGTTTGGTATCATCTAAATCAAACAAATCCCCGTTATTTTCCCTGTCAGCAGGGAATTTAGGGGCAAAGAGAAGTAATCGGAGGACTACCAGCAGCGCCACATGGAGTCATATTTTTTTTTATACTCAGTCTCTCAATGTTGCCACCCCGGAAGCAGAGCAATCTCGCCAATAACCCACACCTCTTGATTAGAGTATGACAAAGAGAGTGCTGATAGTTAAAAACATTACCCATGAAGGGCCGGGACTACTTGACATCCTGCTTAGAGAGCACGCAATTGAATCGCATTGTGTAGATCTTTCACTGGGAGAAGATTTCCCCGATCCAGTGAACTACAATGCTCTCGTTGTACTCGGCGGGCCTCAAAGTGCCAACGATAACAACCCATCCATGCAGCTTCAGCTCTGCCTTATTGAGCAAGCACTGCATGAAGAAATCCCCTATCTCGGCATCTGCCTCGGAATGCAGACCCTTGTAAAAGCAGGCGGTGGAAAAGTGATGAAATGCCCGGTAAAGGAGATTGGATTCAGTGATCCTGAAGGTAATGCATATTGCGTCAAACTTACTGAGACGGGTAATAATGATCCACTTTTTTCGGGGCTTGGACGCAACTTTCCGGTTTTTCAGCTTCACGGAGAAACGGTGGGTCTTGCTGCCTCGGACATGGAACTGCTTGCAACAGGCAAACACTGCCCGATACAAGCCGTGAAGGTTGGAAAACATGCTTATGGCCTGCAATGCCATTTTGAAATGACCCCTGCTATGTTTTCGGATTGGTGCGATATAGATGCTGATCTGAAGAATATGGATAGTAACGTTCTCATTAAACAGTTTGAAAACATCCAGGAGGAATACATCTCGACCGGGCTGAAGCTCCTGCAAAACTTTCTAATGATTTCCGGCCTTGTCTGAACCGCAACGCTTCATGATCAATCCGCGTCGTATCCGCCTCCTGAACGAGAGTCATGACGGCGATGGAGCGGTGATCTACTGGATGTCGCGCGACCAGAGAGTCCGCCATAACTGGGCACTGCTTTTTGCCCGCAGAAAAGCAGAACTCCTCCGGCAGCCTCTTGTCGTGCTCTTTACGCTTGCCCCCACTTTTCTCCAGGCTCCATTTCGCCATTACGATTTCATGCTCAAGGGGTTACAGGCGGTTGAAGCTGATCTCAGAGCGCTGAACATTCCCTTTGTGCTCCTGCAGGGCAATCCGGAAACAGAACTCCCCCGCTTTTCAGAAAATATGAAGGCCGGATTGGTGGTTACCGATTTTTCGCCGCTGAACATTTCCAGAGAATGGAAAAAAAAGATTATATCGCACCTCACGGTTCCGCTCTATGAAGTTGATGCCCACAACATCATACCATGCTGGATCGCTTCCGGCAGACAGGAATATTCTGCCAGAACAATCCGACCGAAAATCAACGCCCTGCTCGGAGAGTTTCTTACCGAGTTTCCTGAGCTTGAACCACTTGCGTCACCCTCTGAACACCAGCCTGTCGATTGGAACGATGTCTGCCGGAAGCTGAAAGCAGACCCGGCCGTACCGCCTGTGGAATGGCTGAAACCCGGAGAAAAAGCTGGAGAAGCCTGCCTTGACAGCTTTCTGCGAGGCAGGCTTGCCTCTTATGCGGAACAGCGCAACGATCCCAATGCAGAGGCAACTTCACATCTCTCCCCCTATCTGCATTTCGGCCAGATCAGTGCCCAGTTTGTGGCCATAAAAACAAAGAAAAGCAAGGCCCCGGAAGCCGGCAGAAACGCCTTCCTTGAAGAGCTGATTATACGGCGGGAGCTGGCAGAAAACTTTTGCTGCCATAACAAACACTATGACTCGTATGAGGGCATACCGGAATGGGCCAGAGAGAGCCTGAAACAGCATGGCGGTGACAGACGGGAGTACCTCTACTCTGGCGAAGATTTTGCAGCAGCCAAAACACACGAAAGACTCTGGAATGCCGCGCAGCTTGAGCTGACAAAAACCGGGGTCATCCACGGCTACATGCGGATGTACTGGGCAAAAAAAATTCTTGAGTGGAGCGAAACTCCTGAGCAGGCATTTGAGACCGCCATCGCCCTGAATGACCGCTACGCCCTTGACGGCAGGGATCCGAATGGTTATGCTGGCATTTCATGGTCAATCGGAGGGCTCCATGACCGACCCTGGTTTGACCGGCCGGTTTATGGCAAAATCCGCTACATGAATGCCTCTGGATGCGCCAGGAAGTTCGATGTCAACCGTTACATCACCCGCAATGAAGGTTGTTCGGAGCAGAAAAAGCAGCAAAATCTGTTCTCCTGAAAGCGCAAGGACACCATCAGGAGAACTGGTATGCAGCCTTATTCTATGACAAGGTCAATCGTACGGCGTTGCAGATCCACACTGTTCACCTTGACCTTTACCCTCTGGCCAATCTGAAGTCGTTTCTTTCGCCGTTTGCCAACGAGGGAGTAGGTTGCTTCGTCATATTCGTAATAGTCGTCAGTGAGATTACGCATATGCACCATGCCTTCGATGGCAAAATCAACCATTCTTACATAGATGCCGTAATCGGTCGCTCCTGAGATAACGCCGGGATATACCTTGCCGACATGGCTTGCCATATACTCAACCTGCTTGAGCTTGATCGACTCCCGCTCCGCCTCCACGGCGCTTTTTTCACGCTCGTTGGATATCTGGCAGACCGTCTGGATCTTGCCGGTCAATTCAGCAAGGCGAGTTGCAGAGATTTTCCGGCGTTTCTTCCGGAGGTTCTCATACTCAAAGAGCATACGGTGCACAATCAGGTCGGGATAGCGCCTGATAGGCGAGGTAAAGTGCGTGTAATGTTCAAAGCCGAGACCATAATGGCCAACATTGTCGCCGGTATAAACCGCCTTCGACATGCAGCGCAGCACCAGCTCGCTGACCAGAAACTCAATATTGGAGCCCTTAACCTGCTGAAGGAGCTGTCGAAGTGCTGAAGCTGAAACAATCGGCCCCTCTTTGCCCCTGTTCAGCTTGAGATCAAAGCCGAGCCTCTTGACAAAATTAGCAAGAATGAGCACCTTTTCCTGCTGGGGAGCGCCATGCACCCTGTAGATCACCGGCTGTGGCTCCTTCTTGTTCTCCTTGAAAGTCCTGGTCAGATATTTCGCCACCTTGCGATTGGCAAGCAGCATGAATTCCTCAATGAGACGATGGCTGCCAAGGCGCTCTTTCTTCATAACTTCAAGCGGCTCGCCCTTGCTGCCAAGCTTGAATCGCACCTCCTCGGTTTCAAAATCGAGCCCGCCATGCTTGAAGCGCTTTTCACGCAGGATAACACTGAGGCGATCAAGTAATTGCAGCTCAGCAACAAAATCGCCCTTTCCACGCTTCAGAATCTCCTCGACATCTTCATAAGCAAAACGACGCTTGGAGTGAATAACCGTTTTATTGAACTCATGCTTGCGAACTTCACCATCGGCGGTCATCGTCAGAAACACTGAAAATGCCATCCGGTCAACACCGGGGTTGAGGCTGCATATCTGTTCAGAAAGCCGTGCAGGCAACATAGGAATCACCCGGTCAACAAGATAGACCGAGGTTGCCCTTTTCAGTGCCTCGCGGTCAAGAGGAGAGTTTTCAGGCACATAGTGCGATACATCGGCAATATGGACACCAATCTTGTATTGCCCGTCATCAAGCAATTCAACCGATAGGGCGTCATCAAAATCCTTCGCATCGACAGGATCAATTGTAAAAACCACTTTGTCGCGGATATCAAGGCGGCCTTTAAGATCATCGTCGGTAATACCCTCACGAATGGAGGCAGCAAAATCAAGCAATTGTTTGTCGAAAGTTTCGTCAATCCCGCGGCTCCGGGCAATGGCGCTCACTTCAACCGCAGAATCTCCAGCCTGACCAAGAATCTCAAGCACCTTCGCCTGGATCTGCCCCTCCTTGCTGAAATCAAGCTCCCCGACGAGCACTTTCTGGCCATCTGCCGCCTTGAGGGAATTTCTGACAGGCACGATGATTTCAGGCAGCAACTTCCTGTCGTCAGCCTTCAGAACAAACCTGCGGTTCGCCTTGGTCAACGTACCGACAATCGTGCTTATACGCCGGGAAATCACCTTCTGGACCGCACCTTCGCAACGCTGATGGGGGGTGGATTTCGAGGAATAGGTATCCGGCACCTTGGCCACAAGCACCTCGACTTCGTCGCCGTGAATGGAGAGGCCCATATCGCCAGCCTTGATAAAAATATCGTCATCGAACCCGTCGACATCAACAAAACCGTAGCCGTTGGGATGTGTCGAAATATGGCCGGTATAGCTTTTAGCTACCGTATACTGCTTCTTTCCGGGAAGAGGAAAGGGTTTGACATGTTCAAGATGATCTTCATAGGTAGTGGCCTCTGTGCCCGACATCCCGTAACAGCGGTTGGAGTCCTTGTCAACGGCACCCTCTTCCTGCAGTTTATGCAGCACATACCAGAAACCGGGAAGCTGTTTTGATTCGGTATACCCCAGAGCTTTAGCCAGCTCTACTGACTTGAAGCGCTCACCATCATGATCGGCAAAAAAGGTTACAATTTCAGCAGCAAGAGAACTTTCTCCGCGCCTGAAAAGAAACTCATTGATAAGGATATGATCATTCGGTTTTACCCGCTCACCGGTAAACTGCACGGACGGTTTGTAACTCTTTCCGGGTGTTTTTGATTTTCGTTTATATCGCTCTCTTGCCACTACATTCAATCGTTTATGTTACCCATGATACTGCAAATACCTGTAAGGCATCCTGAAGAGAATGATTAACTACAGATACGTTAATGGTCTGCTTCAGGGGAGTATTGCAGAGGAATACGACCATGACTAAAACTTCATTGTATTAACATAATGAAAAAGAAGCCATAAAACACCTTGTGCTGTATCGATTTTCCTTTTGTTCGCCACACTTGTCTTTTTTTTTCGCAATATTCAGCACTATGAATCCATGCTATTCATAAAATCCCCACTGCAACTCAAACCCCGCAAGCAAACAGAAGTTCACCCTGAAAACTCCGGATAAACAAAGAATACCTGCATACTGAAAAAGCACTTATCTCATCCATTGCCAGTTCCGGATTTCCGGCATATCCTCCCCATATTGGCGGATGTACTCCTTGTGGGCGATCAGCTTGTCGCGCACATGCTGTTTCACATAAGCCGCACGCTGCCTGAGACGCGGCACCCGCTCCACTACATCGGCGACAAGATGGAACCGGTCAAGATCGTTCATCACCACCATATCAAAAGGCGTGGTGGTTGTTCCCTCCTCCTTGTATCCCCTGACATGCAGATTTTTGTGATTGGTACGCCGGTAAGTCAGGCGGTGAATCAGCCAGGGATAGCCGTGATAGGCAAAAATAATCGGCTTGTCGGTGGTAAAAATATCATCAAAATCCCGCTCTTTCAGCCCGTGAGGATGTTCTTCGCTGGGCTGAAGGGTCATAAGATCAACAACATTGACCACACGAATCTTGAGATCGGGAATTTTGTCCCGTAAAATATCGACAGCAGCGAGAGTCTCAAGCGTTGGAACATCACCTGCGCAGGCCATGACCACATCCGGATCACCATCTTCGGAGTCATTTGAAGCCCACTCCCAAATACCGATACCGCTGGTGCAGTGCCTGACAGCAGCATCCATGTCAAGCCACTGCCAGGCGGGCTGTTTGCCGGCAACAATCACGTTGATATAATTGCGCGAACGCAGACAGTGATCGGTAACCGAAAGCAGTGTGTTGGCATCAGGCGGAAGATAGACCCGGATTACATCAGCTTTCTTGTTGACAACATGATCGATAAAACCCGGATCCTGATGGGAAAACCCGTTATTGTCCTGCTGCCACACATGGGAGGTTAACAGATAGTTCAGTGAGGCAATAGGCCGCCGCCAGGGAATTTCATCATTGGTTATTTTCAGCCACTTTGCATGCTGATTGAACATCGAATCGATAATGTGGATAAAAGCCTCATAACAGGAAAACAAACCATGCCTGCCAGTCAGCAGATAGCCCTCCAGCCAGCCCTGGCAGGTATGCTCGGAAAGAATCTCCATAACCCTGCCGTTCCGGGAAAGATTTTCGTCATAAGGCATGATGGTGTCCATCCATGTTCGGTCGGTAACTTCAAAAAGCGATCCAAGCCTGTTGGATGCGGTTTCATCAGGTCCGAATACCCTGAAATTGGAGTCGTGCTCATTCTGTTTCATGACATCCCGCAAAAAAGCCCCCATGACCCTTGTCGCTTCAGCCTTGACAGATCCAGGTGAAGGCACGGAGACCGCATACTCCCTGTAATCAGGCATATGCAGTGACTTCAGGAGCAATCCTCCGTTGGCATGAGGATTATCACCCATCCGCCTCTGCCCTTTAGGCGCAAGCTCTTTCAGTTCCGGCTTCAGCGCACCTTCGGCAGTGAACAACTCTTCCGGCCGGTAGCTCTTCATCCACTCTTCAAGCAGCACAAGGTGGGCTGGATTTTCCCTCACGGCTGAAAAAGGCACCTGATGGGAACGCCAGAAATCCTCGGTTTTTTTGCCATCAACTTCCTTAGGCCCGGTCCACCCTTTTGGAGAGCGCAGCACGATCATTGGCCAGGACGGCCTTTCCGTCACTCCATGTTCCCTGGCTTCACGCTGAATTCCGGCAATCTCGTCAAAACAGCTATCGAGTGCTGCAGCCATCTTCTGATGCATGATTTCAGGATCGGAACCTTCAACAAAATAGGGTTTGTATCCGTACCCTTTCATCAGGCTTTCCAGCTCATCGTGCGGCAAACGGGCAAGAAAAGCGGGATTGGCAATTTTATAACCGTTCAGATGCAGAATCGGAAGAACAGCCCCGTCACGGGCCGGGTTAAGAAACTTGTTTGAATGCCACGATGTGGCAAGAGGGCCGGTTTCAGCTTCACCGTCACCCACCACACAAGCCGCAACCAGATCAGGATTGTCAAAAACCGCTCCAAAAGCATGAGAGAGCGCATAACCCAGCTCTCCACCTTCATGGATGGAGCCGGGAGTTTCAGGCGCAACATGGCTCGGAATACCCCCTGGAAAGGAGAACTGGCGGAACAACTTCTTCATACCAGCCGAATCTTCCGGAATATTGGGATAATACTCGCTGTACGTGCCTTCGAGCCAGACGTTGGCCACAATAGCGGGACCGCCATGCCCCGGTCCGGCAAGATAGATCATATTAAGGTTGCGCCGGCATATCACCCGGTTAAGATGGGCGTAGATAAAATTAAGGCCCGGTGTCGTTCCCCAGTGCCCCAGAAGACGCGGCTTGACCTGCTCAGGCTTCAGCGGTTCGCGGAGCAGCGGATTATCCATCAGGTAGATCTGGCCGACAGAGAGATAGTTCGCCGCACGCCAGTAAGCATCAATGCGCTGCCGTTCATCGCGCGAAAGCGGGCCTTCAGGTGAGAGTGGATAGTGATCCATAAATTCAGGGTTTTAAATGAAGAAGAAGCTGCATTATGCATTACGGGCGGTAAACAGTGCCAGCAACAATATCCAATGTGTGCCGGACTATCATCAGCTCTTCGTTTGTTGCAATAACCCTGACAGTAACCGCACTGCCATCAGGCGAAATAACCGGTGATGACACAACGTTACGGGACGCCTCAACAAAAACACCCAGAAACCCAAGCCCTTCGCAGATACGCCTGCGGATTTCAGCGGCATGTTCACCAATCCCTCCTGAAAAAACAAGGGTATCAAGACCACCCATCACGGCTGCATAAGAGCCGAGACACATTTTCGCCCTGTAACAGAACATATCAACAGCTTCGCGGGCTTTAAGGTTCTGTGACTCCATCGAAAGCAAAACCTGCATGTCATCACTGATCCCTGAAATGCCCAGCAATCCTGATTGACGGTTGACCATAGCCTTGATCTCTGCCGCATTCATTTTATCCTGCTGCAAAAGAAAGAGAATAACCCCCGGATCAAGATCTCCTGTGCGGGTACTCATTACAAGCCCGCCCGCAGGAGAAAACCCCATGGTGGTATCAATACTTCTGTGCTCCTTCACTGCCGCCATGCTGGCGCCATGACCCAGATGGGCAAGAATGATCCTCCCCCGAGCAGCCTCACTGCCCCCCTGCCGTTCAAGCTCACTCAGCAGATACTCATAGGAAAGGCCATGAAAACCGTAACGCCGCACCCCTTCACTTCGAATCGATTCCGGAAGCGGATAAAAGCGCGCGACAGAAGGCATGGAGGTGTGAAATGAAGTATCGAAGCACATCACCTGAAGTGTTCCGGGAAAAAGTTTCGAGACTTGGCCAACTGCCTTCAACGCCTGTGGAAGATGCTCCGGAGCATAGGGCACCAGTTCCTCGAGTGATGCAATTAATTCAGGGGAAACCACCTGCGGGCGGGAGTAATGGGGACCACCATGCACCATACGATGGCCTATGGCATCAGGCTTATATAATGCCCCTTGTGACACTAACCAGGAAAAGAGATAATCACATGCCGCATCATGATCCGGCACAGTAACGCTTTCACTGACAATCGTGATGCCCCGATCGTCTCTGACAACAAACCCTCCACCCTCATGACCAATCCGTATCAGCGAACCAGTAAGCAAAAGCTTTTCTGCCTCACCGGTTTCATACAATGCAAATTTGATACTTGATGAGCCGGTATTGAGCGCAAGTATTTTTTTCAGCTCTTTCATAACATTTCTCTATACTCAAACCCTTTTCGCCTGGCCTCCTGAATATTCCTTTGAACCAACAGCAGCCAAAGAATCTCCTGATTTCCATATACATAGCGCCACCGGCTCATGACAACTCGAAATAAATGAACAGAGTTGATTTTCAATCTCGTATACCCTGTCAAAACCACTTTCTTGTGCGGAAATAAACCATCATGCCCATGAAAATCAGCACCATAACTCCAAGCAGCGCATAAAATCCCCACTGCCACTCAAGACCCGGCATGAAACGGAAGTTCATGCCATATACTCCGGCCAAAAAAGAAAGCGGCATGAAAATCGTGGCAATAGTGGTCAGCACCTTCATGATTTCGTTCATCCGGTTATTGACAATGGCCAGCCAGGTATCATACATCCCGATAACGATGTCACGATAAGTTTCAATCGTCTCTATAATAAGAATGACATTATCATAGACATCCCTGAAAAAACGCCACGTTGCTTCATCATCAATCACCTTGTAATGATCCCGGCTGATGCTGTTTATGATCTCCCTCAACGGCCATACAGATTTCCTTAAAAGAATGACCTCCTTTTTCAGAGCATAAATCGACTGAAAAGTCTCCTTGCCTGACGTAGTGAACAGTTCCTGATCAAGCAGTTCAATACGCTCTTCAAGCTGCTCAAGAACGCCGAAATAATTGTCCACAACAGCATCAATGAGGGTATAGGCAAGATAATCAGCCCCCCGTTTTCTAAGCGCTGTCCCTGAGCTTTTGATCCGTTCCCTGACAGTATCAAACATATCCCCCGGTTTTTCCTGAAAAGTCAGAACATAGTTGCTGCCAATCACAACACTCAACTGTTCTTCAACAGCGTTTCCTGTTTCCTGTTCAACTTCAAGCGTTCTAAGAACAAGAAATAGATAGCTTTCAAAATCCTCGATTTTGGGTCGCTGCCCGGTTTGCAGAATATCTTCAAGGGTCAGTGGATGAATACCGAACAATTTCCCGGCCGCCTCAACTACCGAAACATCATGAAGACCGTCAATATTGATCCAGAGAACCCGCTGTTTATCTTTCCAGACAGCACATTCAGCAAAATTCTCCACCGACATATGAAACTCACGTTCTTCATCGTAACCGAAAACAGAAATGGCGGAAAAGTCAGTTTTCTGTTCACCGATATGAATCAGAGTCCCTGCAGGCTGGCCTATTGTCTTTGAACGATTCCGCATCATTTTTCTTATAGGCCTGCCCGATGCGTGAACAACCTTTTCTTTCGATCGGATACTTTTTTTGCGTTTCATAAAACAGATAAGGTTATCGCAATTCAATTCTGACGTTCGTTGAAGAAATCAGTTCAGCTATGAACAGGGCAAGGCCTCAGGAAATATACGTGCGGTTCTGCCATATTAACATACAACTAACCCGGCTGGCTTTCAGAATTACTGATAGCTGTTTTTCGTCTGAAAAGCTGTAACCGGAGGCTCCGGCCCTCTCAATGCAGCTGCTCGGGAGTATTCCGATTCAGTATTTCTCATGCATGACACAGAATGGTTGCATCCTGCTCTATGACTTTCACCATTTGCGGCTTCGGGTACCTGGCAAGATTAACATTTGCAGCCCTTGCAGAGTAATTGTTCAGGATAAAGCGAAACGGTTATCCGCTCGTTGTGTTGCTCCGCTCGATATCGGTGCAGACAATCGAGGATAGAAATACCGATCTCAGACTACGCTAAAGATAAGACATTCACCGATAAAAAATCCGGCTCACTGACACCCGCCGGAGTCAAAGGGGGTGCTGACCAGCATGCAGATGGCATGGTAACGATCAACATGATCCTGATGAACGCTCTCGTAATTCTGCAGCAACAACTTGTCGGCCAATCGCATGCACGAGGCCGGGAGCAATGCGGTAAACCAGCGCTGTCAGACGGGCACGGGCAGGGACAAGAATAAGAGCCCGGTTGCTTTCCACACCACGCAGGACTGCATGAACCATCTTGTCCGCCGGACAGGGAGAGCCGGCAAGCCGTTCAAGATAGCGACGGACATTCGGTCGCCAGGGAACCTCGTGCAGGTCAAGAGGTGTCCCTGCATCCAGAAGAGGAGTATCAACAGCTGCAGGACAAATGGCACTGACTCGAACGCCATAGCGGGCAGCCTCGACACGAAGGCTTGACGTGAGTCCGACGACGGCGTGCTTCGTCATGGCATAGGATGAGAGGAGCGGTGATGGAGCAAGGCCTGCCAGAGATGCCATGTTCACGATATGGCCTCCACGCTGCCGGATCATCAACGGATATGCGGCAACCGTGCCATTCACCACTCCACGGATGTTGACATCAATGATCCGGTCAACATGCTCAATCTCAAAATCATGGAACTCACCTGCTATGATGATCCCTGCATTGTTAAAGAGGAAATCAATACGACCGAACTCTTTTGCTACGTTCTCTATGACCTCGCGCACCGCTGGAGCATCACGTACATCAAGCACCAGAGGATGAGCTTCAGGGCCTAACGCCTGAGCGGCACGCCTGATTCCTGTGCTGTCAATATCGGTGACCCAGACTTCCGCACCACGAGCGATCAACGCTTTTGCAAGTGCGAGTCCGATACCGGAAGCGGCTCCGGTCACGACGACGCTTTTACCTTCCCAGTATCTCTTCATGGCCTGGTGATTCAATTATATCCCTGAACAATACCAATAGATAAACTGCCCGACAAGAGATTGTATTTGTACACTCCATCACAAGTTGCTGAAACATCGTCAGTGTTCCAGAATGAAAGATCCCGCAGTAGTGTATTTTTACCATATTAGTATGGATTTTCATAAATTACAAAGGTTAAGGAACGAACAGCAAGGATTCTGTTATCCATACACAACCTCCTTTCGCCCTATGAATTCGCTTGCCGGTTTTATTGCAGGCTTACCGAAAGCGGAACTGCACCTGCACCTTGAAGGAACGCTTCAACCTGAGCTGATGATTGCCATCGGGAAACGCAACGGGGTCTCACTTCCCTTCCCCGATGCCAAAGCGGCACGAAAGGCTTACCACTTCAGTGACCTGCAGTCATTCCTCGACATCTACTACCGGTCTACCGCTGTCCTGATCACCGAAGAGGATTTCTACGATCTGACTATTGCCTACCTGCGCAAGGCGGCATCGCAGCATGTCCGGCATGCTGCGATTTTTTTTTTAACGAACACTTCCGTGAATTTCCCTCGATAGGGGTACTCAACACCTGACTGAAGCAGCCCTCATCATCCCCTCTCCCTTAAAAAAACATCTTTAAACAGCAGCAAAACTGAGTACACCAATCGCTTTAACAAACAAATAAATCTGCGCAATGACACGGAAATGTCTAAAATATTATTATATTTTTTTATATAACCCTTATTTATTTAGGTTTTATACACGAAAACCTTAAATTAAAAATGGAAGCGTTTTACTCACAGAAGAAACCGCCAGAATATGTACAGAGACAGCAGGACATCTTCTCCTTACGGCATCAGGCCCTGGATCATTGATACAACGCTGAGAGATGGCGAACAGGCTCCTGGAGTTGTCTTCAGCAGTTCGGAAAAAATGGAAATTGCCACCCTGCTTGCTGATACCGGGGTAAACGAACTTGAAATCGGGTACCCCGCAATCAGCACCGAGGAACGGAATACGATCAGAAAAATCGTCGCATATAAGCTGCCGGTCCGCCTGACCAGTTGGGCCAGAGCAAAATGGCAGGACATTGAAGATGCCTGTATCTCTGGTACTGAAGCCGTTCATATCAGCTTTCCAGTTTCTGCGATGTACCTTGAGCTTATGGAAAAAGATTACGAATGGGTACAGGAACAATTGCAGGTGCTCGTGCCGAAAGCAAAAAAATATTTCAACTTTGTAAGCGTCGGGGCTCAGGACGCCACAAGGGCAGACCCTGAACAGCTGAAAAATTTTATCCTCGATGCCGAAGCATGCGGCGCAGACAGAGTCAGAATTGCCGATACCGTTGGTATCGCAACTCCAACATCATTGATTGATCTGTTGCACCGCCTGAAATCAGCAAGCCATGTGGCTCTTGAATTTCATGCCCATAATGATCTCGGCATGGCAACAGCCAATGCCTATACTGCTCTGGAAGCAGGATGCCATGCGGTAAGCGTTTCGGTTACCGGACTTGGCGAGCGTGCAGGAAATGCTGCCCTTGAAGAGCTTGCCATTGCGCTGAAGTTATCTGGAAAGTATGAAACCAGCATTGATACAACAAAGCTATCACATCTCTGCACGGCAGTCAGCAAAGCTTCAGGAAGAAACATCGTGGATCAGAAGCCGGTTGTAGGTAAATCGGCATTCCAGCATGAATCGGGCATTCACTGCGCAGCACTATTGAAACATCCGCTTTCCTACCAACCATTTCTTCCCGATCAGATAGGCCGTGAGAAATACGAACTGGTAATAGGAAAACACTCGGGAAGCGCATCTTTGCAACATTATTTTTCAGGCAAGGGAATCATCATAACGAGAAACGAGGCAACTCATCTTCTTGCTCTTGTCCGCACAACGGCCACTGAAAAGAAAAGAGCACTCCAGCCGGATGAACTTGAAAATATCTACAGCACAATCTTAGTCAAACACTGATAAATCATACGCTAAGCATCATGCTCATTGCCCAGGAACAGGACCATAGCAGTATAAGCCTGCTTGCTGAAGTCAGCAGGACCATAACCAACGAAGATGATATCAACAAGGTTTTACGGCTTGTTCTTTTCATCATGTCTGAGAACATGAACATGCTCAGGGGCATGATCACAATTCTTAACCGTGACAGTGGTGAAATATTTATTAACGAATCATTTGGATTGACGGAAAAAGAAAAAGAGAGAGGGCGTTACCAGATAGGCGAAGGAGTTATCGGGCATGTGGTTAAAACCGGAAAACCGGTCATTGTGCCTTGTATTAACGATGAACCACTCTTTCTTGATCGAACCCGATCACGGACAAAAACAAAAAAAGAGACGCTTTGCTTTATCTGTATTCCCATAAAAGCCGGCACGGAAATCATCGGCACCCTGAGCGCAGACCGTCAGCTTGAACCTGCAGCAACAGACAAACGCATTAAAACAACAAAATCCGGGGAGAAAAGCACGGATGTGCTCCAGCACTATGTTGACCAGCTCTCTATTATAGCATCCATGATCTCACAGGCCGTTCGCATCAAACAGCTTGCTCACGAGGAGAACGCAAAAAAATATCCAGCATTAAAAATCGAAGGAAATGCTTCAATTCAGAAGCACCATACTGAAAAGCACGACGAAGAAACAATTTCAGAAGCAGAACGCCCGGCAAATATTATCGGCAATACGAAACCAATGATCTCGCTGTATAAAATGATCGACAAGATCGCAAAAACCAGCGCAACGACGCTTATTCTGGGAGAAAGTGGTGTTGGAAAAGAACTGGTGGCAAGCGCCATTCATTATAAAAGTCACAGGAAAGAATATCCGTTCATCAAATTCAACTGTGCAGCACTGCCGGAAAGCATTGTGGAAAGCGAGCTCTTCGGACATGAAAAAGGGGCATTTACCGGAGCGTCAGCCACACGGCAAGGCAGGTTTGAACTTGCACATACCGGCACAATCTTTCTTGATGAAGTTGGTGAACTCAGCCTGACCGTGCAGGCGAAACTGCTCAGAATCATACAGGAAAAAGAGTTTGAACGGGTAGGTGGGTCAAAAACCATCAAAGTCGATGTTCGGGTAATTGCAGCAACTAACCGCAACCTTGAGGAGTTGATTCGAAATGGTCTCTTCAGGGAAGATCTCTATTATCGTCTTAATATTTTTCCCATTACCGTGCCCCCGTTGCGAGAACGCAAAACAGATATCCTGCTGCTTGCTGATTATTTTGTAGAAAAATACAATCTGGCTAACCATAAAGGAATCAGACGAATCTCTACAACATCGATCGACATGCTTATGCGTTATCACTGGCCAGGTAACGTCCGCGAACTTCAGAACTGTATGGAAAGGGCGGTCATTCTGAGTGAAGATAACGTTATCCACGGCTATCATCTACCGCCAACACTCCAGACTGCAGAATCGAGTGGAACGCCATATACCGGATCCCTGCAGCAGAAACTTGATGCAATAGAAAAAGAGATGATCATGGAAGCACTCAAACGCACCCAGGGAAATATGTCCCGCGCGGCAGTCCAGCTTGGGCTTTCCGACAGGATTATGGGGCTTCGAATAAAAAAGTTCAATATTGACTACAGGAAATTCCGGCCATAACGTATCTGTCACCCCACTCATAATTATTAAAAAAAGCGTTGCATATAACCTTTGCATATATTGCTTTATTAATAAATAATGAAGTAAACTTAGTAAAATGGTATTATATTAATACGGAATGATGAAATAAGTTACGACGTAAACGCGGTATTATCGAAGGTGGAAAACCCTTAAAATGAGGGGAAAATCTGTTGATCGCAGAGGTCTTGCGGTACTTCCAGAAAATGAAGTAATACTCATTACGCTCTTACGTGATTTGAGAGATGCACAATTTTGACACCCCCAACGATCTGCAAATAAATATATAGTTGCGCTCCTGATAAATGATAGCTGCAGTTTGTCAAGTACTGCTTCAGTCTCTGTACGTAAAAAAAATTATGACGTTTGCAACGTATAAAAGAATGATATGAACCCCCTTACGAATACCAGAGTCCTCGACGAACTGGTCTCGATTGACAAGGTTGAGTTCAAATCCGAATGGCAATTTGAGGACAGAAAAACAGGTGTTTTTTACAGAAACGGCGTTATCCCCAACAAACTGTTTCTCACGTTGCTTGGAGGAGATATTGAACTTGAAAGCGCAAAAAATGCCATCAAGATCCTTGGAAATATGTTCAGAAGCGGTGTACTCGAAAACTGCGAGTATATACGAATTGCCGACTATTCAAAAGTTACCAGAGCATCGATCAACACCAGAATCCTCTATGCAAATACACTAAACCGACTCAACAGCGAATATCATTGCCATCCCTCCATTACCTATATCTGTGGAGCTTCAATTCTACTGAAAACGATGCTTCGCCTGTTTGCTTCCTATGTAAAACAAAAACTCATCTTTGTTCCGACACTGCAAGACGCCTTCGATCTGATTAACAACCGCAATGGAACTGCATCAGCAGAGAAGTTACATCAGATTACTGTTTCATCGCAAGAAATGGATGAATTTGCTGCCGAATGCGGGCACATTCTCTTCGATGAATTTTATACTATTGATGAAACAAAAAATTTCATTTCACCCAACAACCCTCTTCACCCCCTATACACTATCATCTCGCTTCTAAACGATGATCTCAGGGAACTAAAAAGAACAGAAAAAGAACAAAAACAAAAAATCAAAGCCACTCTTGAACATGCACGGGTGCTGAACAAAGAGCTTTCAGATCAGAAAAAAAATATTGAAGAAAAAGAACAGATCCAGCAGATCCTGATTGAAAACCTGAAACTCGCCAGAGAAAATGCAGAAATAGCAAGTGAAGCAAAAAGCGAATTCCTTGCCAACATATCCCATGAAATCCGAACCCCCTTGCACGCCGTACTCGGCATGACGGAACTCCTTCTGTATACAGCGCTGAACAACGAACAGAAAAACTATACCGATACGATCCTGACAAGCGCAAAACAGCTTCATCATTTGATAAACGATATTCTTGATTTCAGTAAAATCGAATCCGGACAGCTTGACCAGGAAAAATCACTCTTTGATCTTCGTATACTCTTTGATGACATATCGTCAATACTGGCTGGAAGCGCTCTTAAAAAAAGCCTGCCTTTGACCTTTACCATTCCATCCACCATACCGCCAGCGCTTTGGGGGAATGCTATCTATCTGCGTCAGGCACTCATCAATCTGGTACAGAATGCTATCAAGTTCACTTATAAGGGGAAAATTGTTGTCAGCGCTGAGCCAGTATCAGAAACCCCTTTTGAATTCAACTTACGCATATCGGTAAAAGACACTGGTATTGGTATACCCGAAGAAAAAAAAGAGCTGATTTTCCAGAGATTTACCCAATTGGACTCTTCAGCCACCCGGAAAGAAGGAGGAACGGGACTCGGTCTGGCAATAGCCACACAGCTTATATCGTTTATGGGAGGATCTCTCCGGCTCAACAGCTGTGAAAATGAAGGATCTGAGTTCTGGTTTATCCTTTCGTTCAGAAAACCAAAAAAAGAGAGTGACACAACGGAAACAAACGCCAGCATGCCGGATACAGTGCTTGCTATGCTGCCTGAAACTGCATCCGAATGTCAAAAACCGGTCGATAGTACCCCGCCAAAAAATCCCCGTATTCTGCTTGTTGAAGACAATATTATCAACCAGCAGGTGGCCACAGCCATGCTTACCAAGCTGGCCTACACGGTGGATATTTCGGTAAATGGCCTTGAAGCCATTGAAGCCCTGAAAAAAAAGCCATATGCTTTGGTAATCATGGATTTGCAAATGCCACATATGGGAGGATTTGAGGCTACAAAAAATATTAGAAAACCGGAAACAGGTGTACTAAATCCCAATATTCCGGTTATTGCCTTGACAGCCAATGCTACGAAGGAAGACAGAGAAAATTGCCTGAAAGCAGGTATGAATGACTTTATCACCAAACCTGTTATGATGCAGGTACTTCAGGAATTGCTGCAAAAATGGGCACCAAGATCCCAATAGTGAGAGTATCGAATCATTTCACAAGCCACATCAAAATAACCCGATCAACTGTAAGTCTCACAGATTCAAGAGATACATAGAGGCAAACACTCCGCTGAATACCATTTTTGAAAAGACAGTTATACCGCTCAATATTGACGTTAAGCCTTTTTTCAGAGTATGTTTTTTTATTCGAACATTCCTGCACAGCATTGAACGTTCTGATACTGAAAAGAGGCAACAACAGAACAATGTTCTTACCTTCAGTACACCACAATCTGTCGGGTTTTACTTCGGGTTTCAAGCCCGGAATAACTGGCGACAAAGTTATGCATAGCGGCAAGGTGGCTTCGGGAAAGAAAGGAGCCAGGTACAAGGATGCAACGCCTTGGTCGAACATAAGTGAGCCACGACGTTATCTCCTGCCGCTGTTTCTGACCAAAACGGTAGACCCAGACGATTGCTATATCCGCCTTATAGATTTCCTCTTCTTTAAGGCGGCTTATGCCCGAAACAATGAGCAGGGAACCCTTCCTGCTCCAGAGCTTGAGTACCTTCTCCTCCAGACGGACAATAACAATAGATGACAGCGCAAGTACTGTACTGTCCTGCAACATGTGATGACTGGCGGGCACTTTTACGATGAGAGAGTCGGGAGTATAAAACTGCACAACGGCATCCGGTGAAGTCAACCCGTACTCGTCAATCTGTTGTGCAATGCGCTTCCGGTCAGACATTGACCTTCCCGCATCAATAAGCACCGTTTCACTGCCCGATGAGAAAAGAGCAGAAAGATTCCTGCCAAGATTGACCGTCACCATATTGGGGGCAACGGGTCGGGGATGCAGGAAAAAGAGATACCAGAACAGTACATTAGCACCAAAAAGAAAAAATACCGCAACCTTTTCCCACTGTTTTTGATAGATAAAATAAAGCAGTCCTGCAAGGATAAGATAATAGAGGCAGACCTCTGTAGCATCAGGTCTTATGGTTATGGATGCGAAAGGATACTTGCTGAAATAAAGGGCTGAATGGAGGGTGAGCTTTGCAAAGAAAAAAGAACTTGCAGCAAAAAAAGAAGCCGCATAGCCCGAAACAAGATTCAACAGCAGCATAGGCACAAGCGAGTACATCAGGAGGGTGGAACAGAGCACAACAGGAATATTGGCAAGAATGCTGATGACCGAAAAAGTTCCAAAATAGTACGCAATAATCGGCGCGACCCCGATAATGGCGGCAATAGTGACCATAACGCTGCTGAGAAAAAGATGATAACTGCTGCGAAGAAGACTGTCATCCTTCTGCTTTGAACTGATACAACGGGGATAAATCAGAAGAATGGCCAGAACGGCACCATTGGTCATTAAAAATCCCGGATTCAAAAGGTCAAATGGATCGAACAGGAGAATCAAAAAATCAGCAAGGGCAAGGGAGTTAACTGGATAGGTTTTCCGTCCGAGTGTTTTACCGCCAATCAGCACCAGAGACATAACAGCCGCACGCTTGACCGAGGGAGAGTTTCCGGTCACATTACAATAGACAAGCAGAATGAAAGCGAAAAGCAGAAAGGAGGCCCAGCGACCCGGCATAGTAACCTTGAAGCGTTGAAGGCAAATATGAATGACAAAGGCAAGCAGACCTACGTTCAGCCCCGAAACAGCAAGAATATGCGCTGTACCCGTCAGTTTAAAGGCTTCAAACACCTCCTCCGACATGCTCTCCTTTTCTCCTGTAAGCACCCCTGCAGAGAGTTTTCGTTCTTCCCCATCGGGCAAAAGCTCTTCAAGGCTTTTCATGATAAACTCGTGGACTGGCTGGACAATGAATCGCTCGAAACCATTAAGTCTTGGCTTTCCTTCATGCTGCACCTGCCAGGGACCTGCACAGTAAAGCTGTACTGAAAGCTGTTTCATACGGCCAGCGTTGCGGGGATCGAACTCACCCCGGTTGGCCGCTTCAGGAATTAGATCAAGCTGCCCCTTGACCCAAACCATATCACCATACCCGATCCTGACATCCGGCCGCCCAGCACTGCGCATAAAAACCTTTGCCCGATCCCGGAGTTTTACACTCCGACCGCTTTCAAACACATCCTCAACCTCCATAATCCAGCCAACTCCCGTTTTAGAGAACTTGGGCCGATCATCAACTCTCCCGTAAAGCAGCACTTTTTTACCGCTGAAACGTAAAAGCCCGTCACGAGGCACATAATGGAGCTGGTAGTCACTGTAGGCGGCAAAACAGAAAAACACAAAAAAAGCATAGCCTATCGCACTAAAAAAGTGCGGAAATGGAGCAGGGGCTGTCAGCTTTTCGTAGAGAATTCCTGCAAGCAGGGTAACAAGAGCTATAACACAACAGAGCAGCCACACCTCTACCGTAAAGGAAAGGTTTACCCCTGCAAGAATCCCTGAAATAGTGATGCAGAGCAGTCGAACTGCCGGCAAAGG
Source organism: Chlorobiaceae bacterium (assembly GCA_013334755.1). Taxonomy (GTDB): domain Bacteria; phylum Bacteroidota; class Chlorobiia; order Chlorobiales; family Chlorobiaceae; genus Chlorobium. The sequence goes on from JAAXWX010000012.1 coordinate 24,309, forward strand.
GGCCAGTGAAAACAGCACAGAATGCCGCAGCTCCTTTATTTTTTTTACGTTAGGCAAATCATTGTTTTTGTATATTCTCTTCTTTATCCAAGCCGTCTAACCATTACAGCCTGCATGCTTGTCAAAGAAATACTGAACTCTGCCGCTAAACCTGTCTTCAGTTTTGAGTTCTTTCCCCCCAAAAAAGATGAAGAGTGGGAAACATTGTTTGAAACCATAGCAGCACTATCGCCTCTCAACCCATCCTATGTCAGTGTCACTTATGGAGCTGGAGGATCGACCCGCTCAAGAACCCATAGCCTGGTGACAAAGATTCAGAAAGAGACCGGGCTGACCGTCGTATCGCATCTCACCTGCATCTGTTCCGACAAAATGGAAACCGGAGCCATTCTCCAGAACTACCGCGATCACGGTATCAAAAACGTCCTTGCCCTGAGAGGTGACAAACCAGCAGGATCAACATCTCTGGCAGATGCAATCAAAGATTTTCCCTATGCCATAGACCTTGTCCGTTTCATAAAAAAAGAGTATCCGGATTTTGGTATCGGCGTAGCAGGCTTTCCTGAAGGACACCCTGAAACTCCAAACCGGCTTAAAGAGATTGAATACCTGAAGGCAAAAGTCGATGCCGGCGCAGACTATATTGTCACACAGCTCTTTTTCGACAACCGGGATTACTTCGACTTCGTCGAACGTTGTGCTCTTGGAGGCATTACTATACCCATCATTCCCGGAATCATGCCCATCACCACACGAAAAGGAATGATCAGAATGTCGGAACTGGCTCTTGGCGCAAGAATACCCTCCCCGCTCCTGAAAAAAATCCTTGCCGCTGAAAACGACGATGAAGTCGCCTCAATCGGTATCGATTGGGCTACAAAACAGGTGCAGGAGCTCATCGACCATCATACCAAGGGAATCCATTTCTATACCCTCAACATGGCCGATGCAACTCTTAAAATCTTCAATAACATCCACCAGTAAACTTTTTACATCATTCGGCACCCACGTTAACAGGATAACTCATTCTGTATAAGCTGCTCCAGTGTTTCACGTTTACGGACAAGCTTGACCTGGCTTCCGTTCACCAGTACCTCCGCAGGACGCAGCCTGCCATTGTAATTGCTTCCCATAACAGCAGCATAGGCTCCCGCTGACATAACCGCAAGCAGTTCGCCCTCTTCCGCCGCACTAATCTCCCTCTGGCGAGCAAAAAAATCACTCGACTCACAAACAGGGCCGACAACATCCGCCATAACCGTTTCATCATGAAAGGTCACAGCCTGAATTTCATGATGCGACTGGTAGAGTGCGGGACGGATCAGTTCAGTCATCCCTGCATCAACAACAAAAAACTGTTTGCCGGTATGATTACTCTTTTTGTAGAGAATTCTGGTCAAAAGTATAGATGCGTTGGCAACCAGGTAGCGACCCGGCTCAAAAATCACTTTTACTCCAAATGGCTGGAGCATTGGAATAAGCTTCTCCGCAAAATGTTCAATAGGTGTTGCCGGTTTCAGTGGATCGTAAGTTACCGGAAAACCTCCACCGATATCAAGAAACTCAATTGAAAAGCCGAGCTCTTTCGATGCTTCGAAAAGCGCGAGCAGTTTTACTGTTGCAGCCACAAAATATTCCGGATCGAAAATCTGTGATCCGATATGCATATCAAGGCCTACAAGCCTGATGTTCGGCAAGCGGGAAAGAAGGGAAAATACCACCGGAAGCTCAGCTTCATCGATGCCGAATTTCTCCTTGCTGTCGCCAGTTGTAATATAGGGATGAGTTTCAGCTGTCACATTCGGATTGATCCTGATCGCAACAGAAGCTGTTTTGCCAAGCTCTCCGGCAATCCGGTCGATGGCCCGGAGTTCCGACAGAGACTCGGCTTTAAGCATGAGCACTCCACTTTCAAGGGCATAGGAAATTTCTTCAGCGTTCTTGCCGACACCGGCAAAAATGATTTTTTCCGGAGAAACACCTGCCTGGAGTGCCCGATAAAGCTCCCCACCGGAGTTGACATCGCATCCACAACCAAGTTCTGCAAGCGTACGAATAACACTGAGATTATAGTTAGCCTTGACTGAATAGCAGGTGAAATGGGAAAGTGCTTTAAAAGCATCCTCGAAAGTCTGATAGCTCTCAATCAGGCTTCTGGCAGAGGTAACAAAAAGAGGTGTTCCGTAAATGCCGGCAAGCTCTTCAAGCCTGACATCATCGCAACTGAGGTCTGTACCGGTATAATGAAAATAGTTAGAGTCAAGCACGGGTCTTTTACCTTTTAAGATTTTATAAAGTGTTCAAAAATAGCTTTTCTCCCGTTATCATGGAAAGAAAAAACCCATAACTTGCAAATTCGTCATTAAGGTTTTATATTCACAGCTCTCTACAATTACATACCTGATTGAGGTTACCATGGCAAAAGGAAAGGAAAATAGAATCGTTATCACGCTTGAATGCACAGAAGCAAAAAAAGAAGGGAAAACGGTTTCACGATATACCACGACAAAAAACAAAAAAAATACAACAGAACGTCTTATTCTGAAGAAATACAATCCGAATATGCAGCGTCATACCCTGCACAAGGAGATCAAGTAAGCCTCTTTTTTGCAGGTTAACGGAATAAAAGAACATATTTTTTGTACCGGTCTGAGCATAACGCAATGCCCGAATGGCGGAATTGGTAGACGCACGCGTTTCAGGGACGCGCGCCGCAAGGTGTAGGAGTTCGAGTCTCCTTTCGGGCACAAACAATCTTCCCAGGCGATATGCAAGTGAATACGATTAACAACATATCATCAGTCGATTCAGCTCAGACCAGGTTTTTCACATACAACGCACCTGTATGCACCTTTTCTTGAGAGGGTGCTTTTTTTTGTTGCTCTAACAATCCAAAATATCAGCCGTAGTGGATCATACCAAAATTAATCTCCTTGTCAGACTTCAGCACCTTGACAATCAGATAGAAAGCATAGTCAGCCTTCAGAAAGGCCTCCCCGAGGAAATCGATGCTCTGGATGAAGACCTGGTGTTTACAAGCCGCCAGATCGAATCACGACAGAAAATAGCTGACGATTACCTGAAAACGCGGTCACGTCTGCATGAAACGATCAATGAGTGCAAAAACAAGATTTTGAACTTCAAGGAGAAGCAGACGCTCGCCCGCAACAATAAAGAGTATGATGCCCTCTCCAAGCAGATCGAATATGAAGAAAAGGAGATAGCTCAGGCTGAAATTCAGCTTCAGGACATAGTGCATGCCATACAACGGTCACAGGAAATCCAGAAAAAAGGGCATCAGCTCATTGCCGAGAATCGCTATGACGAGATTACTGAAGAGATGATGCCTGACGACGTCCTGCATCAGCAGCTTCAAGACCTGAAAAAACAGGTTGATCAGAAAAGAGAGGAACTGGAAAGTATTGTGATTGAAACAGCAGAAGACGTAAACTCACTGAAAAAGAAGGTGGCAGATCAACGGGCACTTATTGCAACCGAAGCTAAAAGACTGCTCGACAAGTACGACCATCTCAGAAGCGGTACATTGCAGAATGCCGTTGTAAGGCTGAACCGCAATGCCTGTTCCGGCTGCAATACCAGAGTACCTACCAATCGTCACACCATGATTGTTCAGGGAGGATTTTATCTTTGTGAATCCTGCGGACGGATTGTCGTTCATGAACGACTTTTTGAAGAGGCTGAAGGTTAATAATACACGTTCATTTTGAAAAATGAACGTTCTCTCTTACATGATGGTTCTTTGTAAAGCTGAAACCGTAAGTGTGCAGTCGCCGTACAGCCGTAAGGCTGCATGGAGGAAAGTCCGAACTTCATAGGGCAGGGTGCCGGTCGAGAGTCGAAAGGTTCAAGCCCGGGGATGACGGCGCAAGCCGATTTTCACAGAGAGTGCAACAGAAAACAAACCGCTCCGGGCAACCGGAGTAAGGGTGAAACGGGGGTGTAAGAGACCACCAGACATTTCAGTAATGGAATGTGCTTGGCAAACCTCCCCGAAGCAAGGCTAAATATGAGAGCTTTTCCCCATGGGGAAAGAGAGTGGCCCGTTCAATTCCGAAAGGAGAGTTTTCGGGTAAGCCGCATTAGATAAATGGCTGCAGCTTTACCCGTTTTTCGGGTAATTCACAGAATTCGGCTTATAGCTTCGGTTTCAGCTTTTTTAATGGTTCATTCCCATCGTCAGATTACCCGCTCACGTTACCTTCGCCTTGTCAGCAACAAACAGGTCATGAATCCTCAGGCCTTGCATCCACTGATGGAAACCCGCTCTCAGAAAGAGTGATGGAAATGGCAATCGGCTTGCAGCAGATTGGACAATCTTCAGTATACTCCTGCTCTCCTTCCGAAGAAGCAACCTGAATGTCCATAATCTCACCGCAATAAGGGCATGGTACGGAAATCGTTTCAATGATATTCATGGTTAGCTCTGATTCTGTTAACAAAAGTCTTCTCTGCAATCACTACTTAAAACTGACTTCAACCTCTTTTTTTGTTTCCATCCTGATTCCTGGAATTTTTTTCATGATCTTCTGCATCTCTTCCGAAGAGAGCTCAGTACCAGAAGAGGAAAAAGATGTAAATTGTTCCGGATTGGCTATCAACTTGTCAAAATCTACATCCATCAGGGTTATTCTCTGTCCTTTTCTGTATGTCGCATTAGTGCCGAGCAATGAACCATCGATATCCACTGCCATAAAGATTCTCATTCCCTTGAGAAACTCTTTCATGATATTCGCCACCATTTTAAGTTGCTCAGGATTCTGCTGAGGTTTGGCTGCTGCAGAAGAGGGTGATACTGAAGCACCCTTTTCATGCTCCATCATGATAAGAAGCTTTGATGGAGAACCCTCTTTCAGGACAAATCGGATATACTGTTTTTTCTTTTCTTGAGCTTTCTCTCCTGATGCAGAATCGGCGGAAATACCGGAATCAGGATTACGGTTGACCTGCAGTAAATTGATATCCCTGAATGCAAAAAGTGCTTCATATCCTTCATGAGTTTTTGTTGACACCGGACGAATCGAGATGAAACGCACCCCTTCACCCATCTCCCTGGTCTTCTTCTCCAGTTCAACCTTTTCCGGCACCTGACCAGGCTGCCCTTTTTTATCTTTATCGTTAAGGGAATGCGTCTGACTGAACGAGGCTTTGCTGATCAACAACCGTTCGGTAACTGTTCCGGTTCCATCCGGTTTGACACGGACTATGGTACTGATCTCCAGGCAGCCAGCCATTGTCACCAGCATAACAACCAATCCCGCAATCCTGATCAAACCTTTTCTGACCATGCAAGTACCCCAGTTATGTTAAAATTTCAGGCAAGAAGCTGAATACGGCGAATAGCTTCGTCAAGCACAGCATCCTCCTTGGCGAAGCAAAAACGAACCATCTTTTCTCCTCTTTTATCGTGATAAAAAGCACCACCCGGAACACTTGCCACCCCGGTTTTCTGCAAAATGTGCATAGCCCGTTCCTTGCCTGTCATACCGGGAATTCGGGAAACATCTGTAAGGACATAATAGGCTCCGTCAGGAATATGAGGAGGCAGACCAGCCTGAGTGAGAGCGCTGCAGAAACGGTCACGCTTGGTCTGATAGTCAACAGAAAGATTATGATAATAACTATCTCCAAGCTCGCCGAATCCCCTGGCGACACCAGCCTGCAATGGTGCTGGCGCACAAACATAAACAAGATCATTGAAATAACCGATTGCCTGGGCCCACCTTGCATCGCAGAAAGCATAACCGATCCGCCACCCCGTGACACTGAACGTTTTTGATGACCCTGAAACGGTAATAGTCCGCTCCCTCATACCCGGCAGGGAGGCAAATGAGTGATGGATGTTATCCCCGTACACAAAATGTTCATAAATTTCGTCAGTAAAGACAAAGAGATCGTAACACTCGGCAAACGAGGCTATAAGCTCAAGTTCATGAACTGAGAATACCTTGCCTGAAGGATTTGCCGGCGTATTGATAATAATGGCCCGGGTACGGGGAGTGACAACATGCTCAAGATCATGAACACTGAATGACCAATCCGGCGGATTCAGTGGAAGATAAACCGGCATTGCTCCCGCGGCCTGCAATGTACTGATATGGTAACCGTAAAAAGGCTCAAAAACAATCACCTCATCACCGGGATTGAGCAGTGCCTGAAACGCACAGTACAATGCACCCGTTGCTCCGGCGCTTACAATAATCTCACACTCAGGATCAAAGGTCAGGCCCGAAAACCTCTTCTGCTTGAGTGCAAGAGCCTGGCGCAACTGAAACAGACCTGCATAATGGGTATAGGTGTTCATCCCCTGTTCTATCGCCTCTGCAGCACCCTGAAGAACGGGCACGGGAACAGGAGTGTCACAGACACCCTGTGCAAGATTGATACCACCTACGCGACGGCACTCAATTGACATGTTACGAATTTCCGACTGCTGCACGCAAGCATGCCGGTCACTTAAGGTCAGTCCCATCGGTTCATATTTTTAACTGACATCGAATAAACAGCCCAAACTCAGATTGGAAGACCGCCTTCAGGAAATAAACCATGAAATCCCCATATGGTACCGAACAGGAGACCCAAAACCATCATGATCACACCTGCAACAAAAGAAAAGATAATCATGGCAGGAATACTGGCAAACACCCACTTCACCATAAAAACAACCATCGACCAGAAAGGCATACGGATATCGGTAACCACAACCTTCTGTTCATCCTGAAATTTTTTTTCATCCATAAACACTCCTTTAATTTTTTTCGCAATATACCTATCGAAAGCACTTACAACAATGAGACCAGAATAAGGAGAAGATCAAAATCCCTGAAAAATAACGCAATCAGATGCCCATACTGAGTACAGAACAATATGATAACCGAAACCAGCGATCGGCCCCACTCGTTTACTCTTATTTATTATTCATTTTAACTGATTTTTAATGCTTTCTTCACTCTCTTTTAAGCACTATCGGATATCTTTTGCGGAAGAAAGTTATGAATGGTTAACGATGCTGAAATATGTGGAAATCACTCCTTGTACAACGAACATTACCGCTGACGATATCATATCTCCTGCTGATCATTGCGGGCATATCACTTGACTATCTCCTGCATATTGCCAATCTTGTATGGGTAGGCCGATATCTTGGAATCGCAGGTACTCTGTTTCTTGCCTTATCCTTTGGCTATTCTGCCCGAAAAAAAAAGGTGATTAAAAATGGAGCCCTGAAACTTTTTCTCAAGCTCCACTGTAATGCCGGCTGGGTTGGCACCCTGATGATCTTTGTTCATTCAGGGATTCATTTCAATGCCATTCTGCCCTGGATGGCGACAGCGCTGATGATGGTGGTAACTGCCAGTGGCCATGTCGGACAATATCTGCTCAAGAAGGTCAAGGAAGAGGTAAAACTGAAAATGAAAGAGCTTGGAGTCAACGCCGTTGTTGATGATGAAATTGAGCAGCAGCACTACTGGGATACCCTGACCATCAAGACTCTTGAACAGTGGAGAAAGGTTCATATGCCAATGGTTTCCGTTTTGCTTGCATTAACGACAATCCATATTCTATCAATCTTTTTCTTCTGGAACTGGAGGTAGCCTGATGAAACCACTCTTTGCTTTTATCACGTCTGCCATTATTCTTGTAGCCCTTGCCACAGCATTTCCCCATCTGCTGCTTGATCCCGGTGCACTCATGAAGGGGCATCAAAAAATCAAAAACGATTGTTTGAGCTGCCACACACCATTTCAAGGGGTAACTTCAGTGCAATGCATCAGCTGTCACAAACAGGACAGCATCGGCATCAAAAATGTCGCCGGGGCATTCCTTCCAAAAGATTCCACAAAGGTTCTTTTTCATAAAGGACTTTCTGCCAGCTCATGTGTCGAATGTCATACCGACCACAAGGGAACTGAAGCTGTAAAAGCAATCAAAACTTTCAAGCATGCTTCGCTGACGACAGCGCTCCAGAAAAATTGCATCGCCTGTCACAAAGATCAAATACCTGCTGACGCTCTTCATCGTTATGCAAAAGGAAATTGCTCCGAGTGTCATACGACAAAAAAATGGAAACCGGCTGCATTTGATCATAAACAGCTTACAGCCTCAGGCGGAAGACAATGCATCACCTGCCATAAGGCTGACCGACCGAATGACCAGCTGCACCGGGATGTTACTGCTTCCTGCGCTGCATGCCATGGCACCACAAAATGGAAACCAGCTACATTCAACCACAAACAGCTGGCAGGAGGAAAACAGTGCATCACCTGTCACAAAGCTGACCGACCCAACGACAAGCTGCACCGGGATGTTACTGCTTCCTGCGCTGCATGCCATGGCACCACAAAATGGAAACCAGCGTCATTCAACCACAAACAACTGGCAGGCGGCAAACAGTGCATCAGTTGCCACAAAGCTGACCGACCCAACGACAAGCTGCACCAGGAGATAACCGCAAGCTGCGCTGCGTGTCATGGCACCACAAAATGGAAACCGGCTACATTCAACCACAAACAACTGGCAGGAGGAAAACAGTGTATCAGTTGCCACAAGGCCGACCAGCCGAATGACACTCTGCATCGTCAGTCAGAAGCAAACTGTGCAGCATGCCATGGCACCATGAAATGGAAGCCTGCATCATTCAACCATAACCGGTATTTCCGGCTCGACGGTGACCACAGGGCAAGCTGCAAGACCTGCCACACCAATCCGGGAAATTATAAACAGTATACCTGCTACAACTGCCATGAGCACTCCCCGGCAAATATGGCGGCAGTACATCGTGAAGAGGGTATCTCCAACTATCAGAACTGCGTCCGATGTCACCGCAACGGAAGCGGCGAAGGCGAAAGAGGAGATGATTAGCTGCTAAAAGCTTACTACCGTTCCCCTTGAAACCTGACTCAGCATCAGCTCCATCCAGCCGGAACCCGAATGTTTTTCAGCAAGAGCCACAACAATATGCTGTGGCTCAACACCAAGATCAAGATTTCTTCCAAGCCCCTGGACACATGAAGGACAATTGGTCAACATAACAGCCCTCTCTCGGCCATGCATGAGCTCAGTTATGGCATCCCGTTTACGGTGAAGCATGGAATCTGTAATGTCAGGACGCGACAGGGCAAGTGTACCAGCCTCGGAACAGCAATGCGGCACAGCGGTCACGCTGCCGAACCCTCCCAGACCGTGCAAGGTGTCCCGCGCTTTTCCGGAAAGCGAATCGTGGCATGGAGCATGATAAAGGTAATCGCCTGTTCCATCCAGCTTCATCCCTTTTCCAAGGGCATAAGCAGCAATATCGATGATCTTTCCGCCGAAAATCCTGCCGGTTTCAATAGCATCAAGCCCCTCAATGCAAGTACCACAAGTCACTACGCAGGCATCAAAATCAAGATAGGAGAACATCTCCCTGATCTGGCTGAAGAGCACAGTATTGCGCAGCACAATACTCGAATACTGGTCAGTTTTTGCATTGACATGTGCCGGAAATCCGCAGCAAAGAAATGGAGGCGGAAGCACCACCCTTGAACCAAGCTCAAGCAACACATGGAGAGCTGCCATGGAAATGGAGGAATTCATCCGCTCCGAGCCACATCCCGGAAAATAAAAAACATTGCTGGTCACCTCTCCGGCAGGCTCGAAAACAAGCACCTGATCAGGACCGCACTCCGGCAGAACATCACGCAAAGTTCCTTCAGGTACCGGCGGCACAGGAGAGCGCAGCAATCGCAAAGGATAGAAGGCCGGTGGATCATTTTCAGGCTGCAGCGACGAGGAAAGTCTGTTGCCGGCTCGCTGAACGGCTCCACCAAGCCGGAGCACAGTACGGCGAAACAGTGCATTAAACGCAGGAGAACGGCTTTCGAGATAGCGCAGGGTCAATTCAGTAACCGGTGAAGAGTGCTTGAACCCCCACTCAGAAAGGATTTCACGTTCCAGCACCGAAACCTCGCCGCTATCGATATCGACCGGACATGGCTTGAGACATTTATGACAGATAGTACAGTGATCGGCCACCTCTTCAAGCCACTTCAGAAGGGCAAAATCGGTAGTACGCTCACGCTGGGCATCAAAAAGAAGGGCCTCGATCAGTGATCCGATCGCCAGGTTTTTGTTGCGTGGATGATAAAACATACCCCGTGCCGGATAGTAGACACAGCAGTCTGGCTTGCATTTGCCACAGCGGATACAATAATCAACCTTTTTTGAAAGCTCCTCAATCTGGGCGCGCCTGAGAATATGCGCCTCAAGCTCGAGCAGATTGAACGAGGGTGTAAAAATGTAGTCAAGTACCTTATAATCATCAAGCTTCCCAGGGTTCATGATCCCTTTTGGATCAACCTTGCGACGATATTTTGACAGCTCTTCAACTATGGATGGGTCGAGATATTTCAGCTTGGTAACACCAATACCATGTTCACCCGAAACTACCCCGCCGAGAGAAACAACTTTTTCCATAACATGGTCGATCACCTGGTCCGCCCGCTCAAGCATTGGCCGGTCATTGGAGAGTACCGGAACGTTGACATGGACATTCCCGTCACCGGCATGCATGTGAGTAGCCAGCACGATACGCCGGTCACGCACATGCTGATAAGCGCCATCAAGTGCCGCATGAATGCCCGGGTAACCCTGAACCAGCTCTCCAAGCTCGCTGCCAAGCTCCTGCACAACTGTAAGCGCACGAAGCGACTCTTCCGGCTCAGCATCAATCTTCCCGCCAAAAATGCGGCAAAGCTCAAGCCCTGCCGGAATCTTTGAGGCAAACTGGCCGCCATCCTCATTTACTTGTGTCGATGCAAGAATATCCCGTGCACGCTCCACAAAACGAAGCTGGGCATAACGTTCTTCCTCAATATTGAGTTTATCAATAAAGCGGGAAAACTCGGCAAGGGCTTCAAGCGGAATAACAATATCCTCGTTAAGCTTGAACGCATTGGTTCGCCGGGCAATAGCACCAAGCTTTTTACGGTCAGCCCAGAAACGGACAGCCTCGGCATTATCTCTGGCCAGGAACATCAAGGTGTTTGGATGCTGCTCAAGCAGCCGTTCAACCCGCTCCACACCACTCTGTACCTCCTCGGTATTATTGCCGGCGATATCAATCAGCAGTACCGCTTTCGGCGTCTGTGCTCGGGGTGCCTTCACCTTGTAATCGATTGCCCTGATATACTCGTCATCAAAATGTTCGAGCGCAAGCAGTGCCTCACGATTCTCGGAATGAAGCGGAAATATTTTTGATAGCTCAAGAATCACACGGCTGGCCTCTTCCATGTCAGGTCCGAAAAACTCAAGACAGAGTGTTCTTTTTTCAGGATATTTCGGATAGAGAATAAAACGAGCCGAGGTAATCACCCCGTCAGTCCCCTCTTTCTGAAGACCCGGTACTCCCCCAAGCGCTTTGTTGGTAATATCCTTCCAGAGTCCTTTTTTACGAATATCGGTGCCGATCAGTTCAATACGATCGATCCTCTTGCCCGACTCATTCCATACCTCAAAAACCACCGTATCCTCATGCATGATTTTCCGCAACCGGTGATCAGCACGCTTTACCGTCCAGTTTTCTCCCGAAGGCATAGCCATACGCCACTCCAGCAGGTTGTCGATACAGGTTCCCCAGCGTACAGCCATCTTCCCACCTGCATTTTCAGCAATATTACCCCCGACGGTGCAAGCCCACTCACTGGTTGGATCGGTAGCGAAAACAAGACCATGCTCATCAGCCTCCTCCATCGCATGTTCAGTAATAACTCCTGCTTCAACTTCAATCACCGATGCCTTGGAAATCTGGCCATTTTCAAGCTGAAAATCATGCACCGAAATACCACGGATACGGTTAAGTTTTTCCATGTTGATAATCACGCACTTTGACCTCAGCGGCACAGCCCCCCCTGTCAGGCCGGTACCTGCACCACGAGGAATAATATTAAGGCCAAGTGCAGCAATGGCCGTAATCAGTGGCCCGACCTGCGACTCCTGATCCGGCGTCACCACTGCCGCCGGAAGATGAAGCCGCCAGTCAGTTGCATCAGTTGCATGAGCTGCAAGGGAAAAAGGATCAAAGAGAACGTTTTTCACACCAACTACTGCACCAAGCTCCCGCTTCAGGCGGCGGCGCAGTTCAGGCGTCTTCTCAACAGCCGAACGGAACCGTTCAAGCTGCTCACGGAGAGCCGCTACAATGGTCGAAACCCTCGTTTCACCATTTGCCGATACAGTAATAGTGTCAAGCTCAGCAAACGCCCTCTCAAAAAGACGGCGGCGGCGGGCAGATGAGTTCACCAGCTCCTGAAAGAGATAGGGATTACGGCGGTGAATAAGAATTTCGCCGATAATGCCCATAAGCAGCCGAGCCGATCTGCCGGTAACCCGCAATTCGCGCAGCTCATCAAGCATCTGTACAATATCCGGGCCCAACAGGAATAATATTGCCTGCCGATCTCCTGCGGAAGTATAATTAAAGGGTATCTCACGCGGTGCGTTCATGGATGCTTTCGCTGTTTCTGGAGGTGTGGTTGACGTCATAACATTAAAAACCTTTTCAATCCTTCAGCATACAATCATAACGTACTGTCTTTGCTGTTTTTTATGCAAAGTACAAATATTTTTAATTCCAGCTTAAAAACCGCTTATAAACCGGGATATTAGCGGTAAGCCTTTTTATTCAAGGTAATAAACCATGTTCAGGGCCAAGGGAGAAGAGGCAGGCAAGAGGAAATAAAGCAAAGATGACACAGCATGGCTGAAGCCTGCAAACAAAAAACTCTGTTTGCAGGCGACGGCACATCTGACTATGAGTCAATCACGGGCATATTGAACATACTTTCCGTCACTGAACGGTACAAGATTGATACGACCGTCAGGGCTTTTCCGGTTCAGCCACTTCATGAATTTGCTGTCGCGCCATTGATTGAAATCGCCGTTGAACCCGCCATTGGCACCACCATTTTCATATTCATAATAAAGATTGATGAAATTCCTCAAAAGTTCTGTTGTAAACAGTGATTCATCTCCACCAGCCTTATAGGTATCCTTTCCGATAGTTGACTTACAGGGATTCGATATATCAGCAACACTGCAGAGCGTGTTTTTTTCGGTCAGATAACCGCAATGACTCCCTTTTTCGACACTGGCAACCGTTGCCCAGCTCTTTTCAGAAGCAAGCTGCCTGAACTGTGATTCCTTTCCCGAATCAGACGACCATGCCGGTGGCTGCGACATACTGAGGCATGCATTGTCACACTGACCAATGACCATGACACTTGGAATCGCTGATTCAGAAAGCACATCCCGATAAGGTTCCATTCCCGGCGCAAGAATGGGAACGTTCATATCAACAGGAGAAAGCTGAATAAAGCCTACAGGATTTGCCCTCTCCTCATCAGACCAGGACGACATGGAAGAGGAGAGTGCCGGAAGAAACTCTCTGTCATAAAGCACCGGATCGAATCGTAGACAGGTACGTTTACCGATTTCATGCAATTTGCTGAAACCCACTGAAGCAACCTGTGCATGTGCCCCCCCGACAGAATGTCCGGCAAAAATCACATTATTACTCTTCATAAACCCGGTCTTCTTGACCAGCTCCCTGCTGTAAAAAGAACTATTACGGTTATGTTCGTCGATTCTGTAAAACTCATCCGTTGCTCCATACTTGACAAGATACGATGCTGCAGCATAAGCATCCTGCCCCACCCTCGGATTGCCACCGAAATCAATCCACGGCATGGCAACCGACTGCAAGTGTGATGCCGTTACAAAGGCCATGGCCCAGTTGTGCTCAACAATGGCCGAAGAGTAGTTGTAAAATCGGGAAGGATTGATGCCGAAAAGAGGATTTTCATTCAGTAACCCACCGATAATTTTTTTAGGATAGTAAAGCAGATCATTGCCGATCAGGAAACCGTGACTGAACATCACAAGACCATCTGCCTGTCGGTTTTCGGGATAAAAGACCTCAATCACAACCTCAATAAACTGGGGAATGCGCTTGTCATACTGTATCCAGGTATGAATACGGTCAAAACAGTAGTTGTTGATTCGAATCGGCTGCATAATAAACAAGGAGGGGGTTATACATTGAAAAATGAGCCACAAAAGATGTAAAAGTAAGCATAATATCCATAAAAAAGGAACTGTTACCCCTTAAATCATACCGTAAAAGCACTTTCCTGTGCAAGTCCTGACTACTTCCAAAATACCCGCATGGCAATCAATGAAAGATCACCCACAATACTTGATACCAAGCAGTAAAATATATGGATTGAGATTCAGAGTTATGAATACGTATATCGCCCAATAAAAACACGTTACTTTTTTTGATTGATCAAGCTTTTATGTACAATAAAACATGTGGTTAACATGACGCTCAAAATTTCACGACTTCCCTGCTCAACGTAATTCTATGGCACATCAATCGTTGCAACCGATCGCCCATCTTCGTCAAAATCAGGATGGTTCATGGACAGAGCATGACTTGAAAGAACATCTGATGCAGGTTGCTGACAAAGCTGCCCGATTTGCCGAGGAATTTGGCAACGGTGACTGGGTTAAAACGGCCGGCCTGTTGCATGATCTTGGAAAATACAATCCTCAGTGGCAGGAATATATCCGCAAGAATAACGGAGATTATGACGAGGAGTGTAATGGGCAAGATTGATCACTCTTCTGCTGGTGCGATTCATGCCGTACAGAAAAATGAATTCACTGGACGAATACTTGCATACCTTATTACTGGTCATCATGCCGGTTTACCGGACTGGGAATATGAACCGGGTGTAGGAGGAGCTCTTTCAGGAAGGCTTACCTCTTTTGAAAATCTGGAAAAAGCCTTGAAAGGTAACCCGCCTCATGATATTCTTGATGCATCATTGCCCTCTTCATCGCCATGCAATACCATATTCAAAGACAATGAAGCAGTGCATGTGTGGATAAGAATGCTCTATTCCTGTCTGGTTGATGCTGATTTTCTTGATACTGAGTCGTTTATGAGCCCTGATAAGGCAGAACTTCGCGTCAATGACTGCTCGCTTGAAAAGCTCAAGATTGTATTTGACTCTTTTATGGAGGGAAAACAGAGCGAAGCTCTTCAGACACCTGTGAATCAGGCAAGAAAGACCATTCTTGACGATTGCAGAAATAAAGCAGAACAGGCGGCCGGCTTGTTTTCTCTTACCGTCCCGACCGGTGGCGGCAAAACCCTGTCATCAATGGCTTTTGCGCTTAACCATGCTATCCGGCATGGCAAAAAGCGGATTATCATTGCCATTCCCTATACCAGTATTATCGAACAGACTGCTGATGTTTACCGGAAAGTGTTCGGCACTGATGCAGTACTTGAACATCACAGTAATTTTGATTCGGATAAAAACAATTCAAAAGCCAACCTTGCTGCAGACAACTGGGATGCTCCGATTATTGTGACAACAAATGTTCAATTGTTCGAGTCGCTTTTTGCTGCTAAAAGTTCTGCCTGCAGAAAACTGCATAACATCGTGAATTCAGTCATTGTGCTTGATGAAGCGCAAATGCTGCCCACAGAATATCTTCAACCGATAGTTTCAGTTCTGAAAGTATTGACGGAATACTTTAAAATATCTGTTGTGCTTTGCACAGCAACACAACCGGTATTGTCCGGCAAAATCGGCTCGGGGCAGAATATCCTGAAGGGATTCAATGAAGGTACTGTTCGTGAGTTGATGACAGATCCTGACAAACTGTTTGAGATCTTCCAGCGTGTTACCATTCAAATGGTTGGCAATTCAGATGAACGTCAGGAGTGGCCAAATATTGCAGAAAAGCTCTGTGATAAGGAACAAGCTTTATGCATCGTCAATACGCGGAACGATTGCCGGGAATTACACTCCATAATGCCGGAAGGAACGGTTCATCTTTCAGCTCTGATGTGCCCTGAACACAGAAGTGAAGTTATTGCTAAAATTAAATCAAAGCTGAAAGAAAATATTCCTGTTCGTGTAATCAGTACACAACTGCTCGAAGCAGGCGTTGATATTGATTTTCCTGTTGTTTTCAGGGCATTTACCGGGCTTGACAGTATTGCGCAGGCAGCCGGTCGATGCAACCGTGAAGGGAAATTGGAAAAAGGCAAGGTTTTTGTTTTTAATCCCCCAAAGCCGCCGCCGACAGGAATGATGCTGAAAGCAGAGCAGGCCGGACAGGAAATGTTCCGCGTTTATCCCGAACTTGCCGCATCATTGATGCCTGAAGCCTTCAGACAATACTTCCATCTTTATTTCAACAGACTGAATGATTTTGACAAAAAGCAGATCATGGATCTCCTTGCCGGGCCTGATGCCAGGCAGTTTAAGATTCAATTCCGTACAACTGCGCTTCGCTTCAAGCTCATTGATGATGCACAGCAGCATGGTCTTGTTGTCCGATATCAATCCGACGCCATTGATAACAAAAAATTGATCGATCAATTACGTTTTGTCGGCCCAAGCAGAAGACTCATGAGACAATTGCAACGTTTTTCTGTCAATGTCTATGACCGTGACCTGCAGGAAATGCGAAAAAATGGGATGATTGAAGATGTGAATGGTATCTGGGTGCAGACTGACAAGAATTTATATGACCCGATATTCGGTCTTGATGTCAAGGCCACACCAAACATGTACTGGTAACAGGATAAAAAAAACATGATATGGAATATTCCAATAAAACATTCTGTCTTGAAGTCAAGGGCGATTATGCCTGTTTCACAAGACCGGAGATGAAGGTCGAGCGCGTCAGCTATGATGTAATTACTCCATCAGCAGCACGGGCTATCTTTGAAGCAATTTTCTGGAAACCAGCCATCCAATGGCATATCCGGAAAATTGAGGTTTTAAAACCAATAAAATGGGTTTCAGTTCGGCGTAACGAAGTTGGAACTACAGCCAGCGAACGAAGTAGTGGCGTTTTTATAGAAGATAATCGTCAACAACGAGCGGGACTTTTTCTGAAAGATGTGGCATATCGACTTCATGCAGAGCTTGAATTTATTCCTCCTCCAGCAAGGCCAAAAGTTACTGGCCCGTTAAAGGAGACTTTGCTTGACAAAAATGAAAAGGACGATTGGCAAAAAGATGAGAATCCAGGCAAATACAACGCCATGTTTGAACGCCGGGTCCGCAAGGGGCAATGTTTCAATCAACCCTATCTCGGTTGCCGTGAATTCAGTTGTGATTTTCGGCTGATTGATGACATGAAAAATGAGCCAGCCCCCGTTGATGAGACCCGTGATCTTGGCTTCATGCTTTACGATCTCGACTTTGCAAAAGAACCTGACAATCCAGCACCAGCTTTTTTCAGGTCCCAGTTAAAAAATGGAGTTATTGAAATCCCTGATTGGGAAAGTGAGGAGGTAAAAAGATGATTCTACAAGCGTTATACGACTATTACCAACGCAAGGCGGCTGCTCCGGACAGTAACATTGCCCCAGAAGGATTTGAGTGGAAAGAGATTCCTTTTGTGATTGTCATAGACAAAGAGGGCAATTTCGTTGCTCTTGAAGATACTCGTGAAGGTGATGGAAAGAAAAAAAGGGCAAAACCCTTTTTAGTGCCTGCTGCCGAGAAAAAAACAGTTGGAATTAAAGCAAACCTACTGTGGGACAATGTTGAATATGCACTGGGTGCCAATCCCCGTGACCGTAAGGACATTGATGCTCGAAAGAATGCATTTCTTAACAGATTACACGAAACATTTTCAGACGAGACATCAGCGTCATTTGTTGCCCCATTGATTGAGTTCCTTCAGCACAACCCCATGGAACAGATTAACTCCAAAGAGTCAGAAAATGAGCTTTTGAAAGAATTACTTGAAAATAATGCCAATGTCACCTTCAGGGTTTTGGGATCACAGAATACAAACCTGTGTGAGACTATGAAACCCTATATCCTTAAGAATCAAGAATCTGATGAAGGTGAAATTTGCCTTGTGTCAGGGAACCGAGAACCAATTGCACGTCTTAATGTTTCCATAAAGGGAGTCCGTGGTGCTCAATCGTCAGGAGCTGCTTTGGTATCGTTTAATTTGAAAGCTTTTGAGTCTTATGGGAAAAGCCAGAATTTCAATGCGCCGATGGGTGAGCCTGCTGCTTTTGCTTATACAACAGTGTTGAATCTGCTGCTTGGCAAGGACTCTAAAAACAAAGTTCAGGCTGGCGATGCAACGACCGTCTTTTGGGCAAAAAAGCCAACAGTTTTTGAAGATATTTTCCCCTCTTTTTTTGCTTTTCCGCCAAAGGATGATCCTGATACTGACGTTCGGGCTGTCAAAGCACTTTACGATGGGGTGTTTACAGGACACACTGGCAGTGATTCTCTAACAAGATTTTATGTTCTTGGGCTTGCTCCTAATGCTGCACGTCTTTCCGTTAGATTCTGGCATGAGGGGGTAGTTCAAGACTTTGCCGAAAAAATCCGGCAGCATTTTGATGACCTTAACATAATTCGTTCGCCAAAGGATAATGGGCGTTACGCTTTGTTCTGGATTCTTTCAGCTATGGCTTTGGAAAACAAGGTTGACAATGTTCCGCCGAATCTTTCTGGTCAAATTGTTCAGGCAGTTCTGACAGGTTCGCTCTATCCGGCAACAATGCTTCAGCAAACCATTCGTCGAGTCCGGGCTACGAGGGATGTTACCAGAATACAGGCAGGTATCCTGAAGGCTTATCTCAATCGATATTACCGAATTCACTCAACCAAAGAAAAGGAGATCACTGTGGCTCTTGATACTGCCAATAATAATCCGGGTTATCGCCTTGGACGTCTTTTTGCTGTACTTGAAAAAATTCAGGAAGAGGCAAATCCCGGTTTAAATGCAACGATTCGTGACCGGTTCTATGGTGCGGCATCTTCATCACCGGTAACAGTTTTTCCCCAGTTACTGAAGCTTAAAAACCATCATCTTGCCAAGCTTGAAAATGTTGGCAGAAAAATCAACTTTGAGCGAATGCTGACTGAAATTTTTGACGGCATTGGTTCTGAAATGCCACCTCATCTGTCTATGGAAGATCAGTCCCGTTTTGCCATTGGCTATTACCACCAGAGGCAGGCATTATTTTCGAGTTCTTCAAACAATGAAAACAAAAAAGAGGGGTGAACATCATGATTAATCTTGAAAAACGGTACGACTTTGTCTTGTTGTTTGATGTAAAAGATGGGAACCCCAATGGCGACCCTGACGCAGGAAATCTTCCGCGCATGGATGCAGAAACAGGTATGGGGCTGGTAACCGATGTTTGCTTGAAACGAAAAGTCCGGAATTATGTTCAGCTTTCTGGGCAAGACATATTTATTAAAGAAAAAGGTGTTCTTAACGTCTTGATAGATCAAGCATACGACGACCTGCATATTGATCTGTCCAAGGAGCCATCAGATCCAAAAGATGGAAAAAAAAGAAATAAGGATGGTACCGCTCAAGGTAGTGAAGTCGATAAAGGCCGTACGCAAATGTGTAAACAGTATTATGACATTAGGACATTTGGTGCTGTCATGTCAACGGGTGCAAACGCAGGCCAGGTTCGTGGTCCTGTGCAATTAACGTTTGCTCGTTCTATTGAACCGATTGTTGCCTTGGAACACAGCATTACCAGAATGGCCGTTGCAACGGAAGCAGAAGCTGAAAAACAAAGTGGCGATAACCGGACAATGGGCCGAAAATACACTGTGCCTTATGGCCTTTATCGGGCACATGGCTTTGTTTCAGCTCATCTCGCAAATCAGACTGGTTTTTCAGAAGAGGATCTCAACCTCTTCTGGGACTCACTGCTGAACATGTTCGAACATGACCGTTCGGCAGCAAGGGGAATGATGGCAACAAGGGGGTTGTATGTCTTTGAGCACAGCACAGCACTTGGCAATGCTCCAGCCTACTCCTTGTTTGATCGAATTAGTGTGGAACGGAAAAATGCTCTGTCTGGCCCTGCTCGTTCATTTGAAGACTATGTCGTAAATGTGAATGACAATGATCTTGGTGAAGTGAATTTGATTAGAAAAATTGGCTGACAAAAATATCACACAAGCCCTGTACCCGGAATCCGATTTCGTGATGCTGTCGGCATTGCAGCATTATGTCTATTGCCCCCGGCAGTGTGCGCTGATCCATCTGGAGCAGATATGGAGTGAGAACGTTTACACTGCCGAGGGGCGGGAGATGCATGATCGGGTAGATAATGGTGAAACATCTTACCGAACCGGTGTTCGGGTAACGAGGAGCACTGCATTGCGCAGCGCTTTGCTTGGTGTTTCCGGTGTGGCTGATGTGGTTGAGTGGCACAAGCAGAATAGTCATGAAGAACCGTTTCCGGTTGAGTATAAACGGGGCAAACCGAAAAAACATGATGCCGACAAAATCCAGCTTTGTGCCCAGGCTATGTGCCTTGAGGAGATGCTGGGGATTCAAATTCCGGCAGGAGCCTTGTTTTACGGGCAAACAAAGCATCGGCTTGATGTTGATTTCGATGATGCTTTACGAGAAAAAACTGTTCTTGCAGCAGAAGGGGTACATGATCTTTTTCGCAATGGAGTAACACCTCCACCTGAGCCAGGGCCGAAATGCAAGCTCTGCTCTTTGAAGGAGGAGTGCCTGCCAGAATTGATTGTTCAGGGCAGATCGGCAAACGTATACCTTCAAAAATTGCTTCAGACACTCTCGAAGGAGGAGATGTGAAAAAATATCTCAATACCCTTTTTGTCACTACTCAGGGTGCCTATCTCTCAAAAGAGGGTGAGTGTGCCGTTATCAAAATAGAGAAAGAGGTAAAAACACGCATCCCGCTTCACATGCTTGACGGCATTATCTGTTTTGGATCGGTTACCTGCAGCCCGTTTTTGCTTGGACATTGTGCTGAAAGCGGTGTGACGGTAACGTTTTTAAGCCAGTACGGAAAATATCTTTGTCAGGTTCAGGGGGCAACACGGGGTAACATTCTGTTGCGGAGGGCGCAGTACCGTATGGCTGACAATAACCTCCAGACCGCTCGCCTTGCACGATCATTTGTTATCGGAAAAATCGGTAATGCCCGCATCACACTTGCCCGAACAGTAAGGGATCATCCTGAAAAAGTGAACTCTGTCAAGCTGAAAAATGCCCAGCATATCCTTGCCGGCTGCATAAAGCGCTTGCAGGATGAAACCGATCAGGAACGTATCAGGGGAATTGAGGGAGAAGCTGCTAAAATTTATTTCGATGTCTTCGATGAATGCATTACCTCAACTGATCCATTGTTCCGCTTTACCGGTCGCAACCGCCGCCCGCCGCTTGACCGGATAAACTGTCTGCTCTCCTTTCTCTATACACTGCTGACACACGATATCCGCTCTGCACTTGAATCATGCGGTCTTGATCCTGCCGCAGGGTTTTTACATAAAGACCGACCGGGACGCCCAAGTCTTGCCCTTGACATGATCGAAGAATTCCGTTCGTATATTGCGGACAGATTAGCACTATCGCTGATCAATCGAGGCCAGATTCAATCGAAAGATTTTACCATTTCAGAAACAGGCGCAGTGCTCCTGAAGGATGATGCTCGTAAAACGCTTCTAACCGCTTATCAGAATCGAAAGCAGGAAGAAATAGAGCATCCGTTTGTAAAAGAAAAAATGGCCATCGGTCTACTGTGGCATATGCAGGCCATGCTGCTTGCCCGCCATATCCGGGGCGATATCGACATGTACCCGCCATTTGTCTGGAGATAACGATAATGCTTGTTCTGGTCACTTATGATGTTAACACCGAAACTCCTGCCGGAAAAAGGAGATTGCGTCGCATAGCCAAAACCTGCCAGAACTATGGGCAACGAGTCCAGTTTTCTGTGTTTGAGTGTAATGTGGATCCTGCACAATGGACAAAATTACGAGGAAAGCTGGTGCATGAAATGGATCATAAACATGACAGTTTACGTTTTTATTTCCTTGGATCAAGCTGGCAGGATCGAATTGAACACGAAGGAGCCAAAGAACCACGAGATCTTGAAGGACCGCTGATTTTATAGCGCGAACGTCAAGCTGTACTTCAAATCCCGGTATGTTCGCGATATCCATATCTTCTTGATATTTTTGTGTTTATAGTTTTTTATATCAGGTTTTCGTAAAATGTTATTTGGCATACGAAGTGGTTCGCGTTTAGGCGACTCTAAAACCACGAAATGCCTGATTTTACAGTTAGACAGTCGCGCCCCCCGCGGGCGCGTGGATTGAAACGACTGTAATGCCGTCGCCTAAAATCTTTTTTTCTGTCGCGCCCCCCGCGGGCGCGTGGATTGAAACCGAAGCTCACCCTCGAACACCGGCCCTGCGTTGAGTCGCGCCCCCCGCGGGCGCGTGGATTGAAACTGACAGGGATAACGTTCCTGCTGTTTTT
>JAAXWX010000013.1 GCA_013334755.1 Chlorobiaceae bacterium
CGAAAAATCAGTCCGGATATTGCTCATGTTCATGGTGACAAAGCTGCATTTGCCTGGGCATGCAATGCGTCAGGTATTCCCTGTATTATTACAGCGCATCACGGTGGAATTCTCTGTCCTGCAGGAACACTTCTGAACCATAGAGACAAAATCTGCCGGGTCAGAGCCAACTATCGTGACTGTCTGCCCTGTGTGCTTAAAACCATTCGAGGCGGTATCGCTTCATGGTATCTGCTCAGTCTGCTTCCCCGGCAAGCACTGCTTTTTGCCGGAAGGAAGCTCAGAGATAGAGGATTTATTCCCTACCTTACTCCTGTTGCTTTAACTCCTCTCCATATTCAGGAAAAATACGATGAATGGAGTACTATTATACGTTATGCCGGACTTCTAATTGCGCCCTCTCATGCGATGGCTGAAAGTATGATTCTTAATGGGGCTGCGGAAAAAATGGTAAGGATTGTGCCGCACGGAATTACGCTTCCTTCGGTACCCATATTAAATAGACAGGTCTTGCAAAGATCTCCATCCACAGTCAAGATGCGTTTTTTTTACGTAGGCAGGATTTGTTATTATAAAGGGCTGCACGTCCTGCTTGATGCTTTTTCCGGGATTGACGGATTGGCTGAGCTTCACATTATCGGAGGTATTGGCAATAAAGCTGAACAGCGCTATCTACAGAAGCTGAAAAGCAGATATGGTAATAATCCCCGGATTGTCTGGCACGGCAAGATCGACAACACCATGATCAGCGCTTTGATTGCAGAGTTTGATGTTATGGTGCATTCAACTATCTGTCTGGAGGTATTTGGCCTTAATATTGCCGAGGCACTTGCCATGGGAAAACCGGTTATAGCGACCCGTTGCGGTGGAGCTGAAATGCAGATAAGGGATGGTGTCAATGGTTTTCTTGTCACGCCCAATGACGTCGAAGCGCTTGCCGGAGCTATGAGGAAGTTTGTAAATGAGGACGTTGATCTTCGGCGGCTGTCACAGGCAGCTCCGGTTTCGGTTGTATCTCTTGAGGAGCATGTATCCTTGTTGTGTGATCTTTATCATCAATCAGCCTTATAGCCGGCTCATGCTTATGACTGACTCTATCAAGCTCTCCATTATTATTGTTTCCTTCAATACCAGGGATATTCTCAAGGATTGTCTTGTTTCGATTGAGAAAGCTCAGATCGCATGCAGTTATGAGATCATTGTTGTTGACAATGATTCGCGTGATGGCAGTGTCGGAATGATAAAAGAGGATTTTTCCGGAATTATTGTAATCGAAAACAAGCAGAACAGTTTATTCGCAAAGGCAAATAATCAGGGCGTCGCTATTGCCAGGGGTCAATGTCTTCTTTTATTAAATAGTGACACCCTTTTGGAGAAGGGAAACATAGAAAAGCTTGTGTTGTTTCTCGACAAAGCTTCATCAAGGATTGCCTGCGTCGGTCCTGTCGTTTTGAATGATGACAGAACTCTTCAAAGCTGCGGATACGCATTGCCTTCAATTGCAGAAAGGCTTTCGATGGTTCTGCACCTGAGCCGGCTTTTGCCGAAAACAGTTGCCCGGTTGCTTCTTCCTGCAGGTATCCCAGGATTGTATGAAGAAAACCACAGGGTTGGGTGGATATCCGGGTGTTGTATGCTGATCAGGAGTGATGTATACAGGGCGCTTGGAGGATTGAACGAAGCTTTGGAGTTTTATGGTGAAGAGCCTGAGTTTTGCAGTCGGCTTAGTAAATCCGGTTATGAAACATGGCTGGTGCAGGAGGCCACCATCATTCATCTTGGCGGCAAGTCATCAGGAGATGAGCATGCAGCATTTTTAAAAGATGAGACAGGGGCCATGAGGAGATATACCGAATTGCAGAAATGCACAGTCGGGATAAGAAAATCAATTGTGATGTCCCGTATTGTAATCGTGTCGGCAATATTCAAATATCTGATTTCTGACCGGTCAAAAAAGGTTTATTTTAAAAATGCAATCAGTCGGGAGAGGGCGATAATAAGGTATATGAAAAATACACTTTAACACATAGCAGCACTAGCCGGCCATGAAAAAACATCTTCTTGTCGATTGTAATTCAGTTGTTTATCGCCGCGGAATGACCCACTTGCCAGGTATTGGAAGAACTACGCTGGATTTGTTGCTTGCCCTGCAAAGCTTAGACGAGCTCCCTTTTGATATAACGATGCATACACAGACTATACGCGGTACGCTTCCCGACGACCCTCTTTCTTTTAAACACCAAAATCTTCCTTTGCCTTCAGGCGCCATTTCTGACTGGGCTATCAAGCAGTTTCCACTGCTTGATATAGCATGCCCACATGATCTTCTCCATATTCCTCATAATTACAGCCCGGTTCATGATCCGTCTAAAGTTGTTGTAACCATTCATGATGCGCTGTTTTTCAGTTATCCGGAACAGTTTCTCGGGCATGATTTTGCACGAAAACATTATCCGGAACTTGCCCGTTCATGCAGGGGAATTATTACCTGTTCCAGCAATTCAAAGGATGATATCGTTCATTACATGGGGGTTGCACCTGAGAAAATTTCTGTTGCTCCATGGGGTGTCAACAGAAATATTTTTTATTCCACTGAAAAAGCGGCGTCCATTAAAGGGGTTGGCGTGGTATTAGGTACAGAAAGACCGTTTTATGTTTCGGTTTCTTGTGATATCGGGCGGAAAAATACCCTTGCCGTTTTGCAGGCATACCGTCTTGCATTGCAAAGTAATATAGAGCACAATCTTGTTCTGGTATGGGGGGCGCCTCCAGCTGAATATCTGTTGGAGTTTGCTCAGGAGATCAATGCCGGAAGGATTCGTTTTCTGGCTCATGTCAATGATACCGTGCTTCGGCAGCTTTACTCTGCTTCAACCTTGAGCTGGTTTCCGTCAAAATACGAAGGGTTTGGTCTTCCGGTACTGGAATCCATGGCTTGTGGAACGCCAGTAGTGACCTGCAGAAACAGCTCGCTTTCAGAAGTGGGAGGTGAGGCGGCGGTTTATGTTGAACCAGATGATGTCAATACAATGGCGGATCTTATGATTACTTTTGACCGGGGTTTCAGCGGTTATGATGATCTTGTCGATCGCTCCCTTGCTCATGCATCCTCTTTTACCTGGGAACGGACAGCTGGAGCTTATATTGATTTTTATCTTCGCAACATGTAAATGATGCTATCCCTTAAAAAAAAAATCAAGCCGCTGTATCTGCTCATAAAACGCAATCTGCTCAGGATATTCCTCATCAGGGCAAAAGGCATGACATTGTCGCGCTACAGGAATATCATTGTTGTTGCTCCTCATCCTGATGATGAAGTACTGGGTCTTGGCGGGTTCATTACTCAGTGCCTCCGGGAAGAGGTCAACGTGTATATTATATATCTTACCGATGGTGAGGCGAGTCTGCCGGATATTGACCCGGAAGTTGTTGCTTCCAAGCGCATCGGACTCAGCAATGCAGTGCTCGTGAGGCTGGGCATATCCGGAGAACGGATTTTTCGGATGCATCTGCCCGATGGAGGTATACCTCGAAAAAATACCCGGGGTTTTGATGAAGCTGCCGAACGTATGCGGCAGATTTTCAGTTCATTGATGCCTGACGCGGTTTTTGTTACGCATCCTCTGGATACATGGCCGTATGATCATGTTGCTGCTTTCGAACTTGCTGAAAAGGCAATTGGCAACATAGTTCCGGCATGTGAGTTCTATGGTTACTGGGTCTGGTTGTGGTACTCGATGCCCTTGAAATTAATGGGGCGTATTGACCGGATCCATACGAGCTGTATCCCGGTTCACAACGTCATGGATGAAAAAAAGTTTTTGATGGATTTGTATCTGAAATCATTAGCCTCAAATGGAAAGCCCTGGAGTGGTTTATTGCCCAAGGAAATGATAGCGGCATTCCACTATCCTTACGAATTTGTTACAAGGCTCAGATAATATGATTATTAATGATATTGTCAATTCCCCAAACAGATCAGTATGAACTATTCGTGGAAACTTAAAATATATACTGCATGGGATGAAGTTGACGATCCGGCCTTTTTGGCACAGTGGCAGAAATGGTTTAATGCAGACCAGTCTGCCAATGTATTTTCACATCCGGTGATCATAAAAACCTGGACAGATTGTTACAGGAGATTTCAGGATATTACGCCTCTTTATTGCGTTGCTGAGTCGGGTAATACGGTGATTTTTTTACCTCTTGTCCTGTGGCATCGAAACTGGAAAAATGCTAAACTCTGGCTTATTGTGCCTGCCGGTTATTCGGATTATGACTATCATGATCCCGTTGTTGCTGGAATTTCAACTAAATCATTGATGGATTCATTTTGGGATCTCATTTTTAATAATGTTCTTGGTCATGAACAATATCCGGTTGATAAAATTGATATAACAGGGATTCACTTTCTCGGCACGCAAAAATCGTGGATAAAAGAAGAAGCTTGTTCCTTTATCGATTTAAAGGCTTTCAATAATTTTGAAGAGTATTTTACACGGCTTGGAAAAAATCTAAGAAAAGATATTCGCCGCAGAACACGGATGCTCGAAGAGAGGGGATCACTGAGTATTCATGTTTATAACAGGAATGAACTTGAGGATGCGTTGAAGGTTCTTGGAGTTTTTCTTGAAGTTCATGCCAGAAAATGGCCTAATGCATTCAAAGTACCAGATTTTCATAAGACATTGCTTTTAAATGGTATTTCAGCTGGATTTGTGCATTTTTCAGAAATGCGACTTGATGATGTTCCCATCAGCTGGGAACTTGGATTTCGGTGTCGGTCGAATGCTTATTCTTATATGCCAGCATATAAAGAGGAGTATGCAAAGTATTCTCCCGGGAAAGTGCATTTATCCTCTCTTATTGAGGATAGTTTTGAAAGCGGGTTGCAAGTTTTTGACTTTATGCGAGGTTCTGAAGAGTATAAGGGAGAGTGGGCTGATTCCAAGGCTTTTCTGTATCGTTATCAACATGCCAAGGAAGGGGTTCAGACCAGAATGAAATTATTTATCACAAATACTATTAAAGAGATAAAAAATTTCGTTCATAAATCGCCTCTCTATGCTGCGATTTCCTTTTGTCTGGAGAATTTTTTGTTTCCAGAAATATTTGCAATTATCTCCGCCTGAATTTTATGAAATATTTATGGAAATTGCGAGTCTATCAATCATGGGATGAAGTTGATGATGCTGAATTTCTTGCACTTTGGCATCAATGGGTGGAAAAGTCTCCTGATGCGCATGTGTTTTTTCATCCTCTTATTCTGAAGGCATGGACAGATGCCTTTCGGTTATCACAGCATATTTCTCCTTTGTATTGCGTTGCCCAATGTGATGATACAACGTTTTTTCTTCCTCTTATTTTATGGCGTCGTAACTGGAAAAATGCTTTTCTCCGGGTTATTGTGTCTGCGGGTTTTTCTGATTATGATTATCATGATCCGGTCGTGACTGCGCCGCTAAATAATGAACTTATGAATTCATTCTGGATGTTGATCGAAGATCAGATTTTCGGAAGCAAGAAAACAGTATGTGATGAGATAAGTTTCACAGGAATTCGTTTTCCGGGCAAAGATAATACTTGGCAAAGCGAGAAGGATGTTTGTCCCTATTCTGATCTTACTCCCTTTGAGAGCTACAGCGTTTTTTTTGCGTCTTTGAAAAAAAGCCTTCGGCACGATGTGGAAAAGAAAAAACGTCGTTTATCTGAATACGGGGAGTTGATTTACAGGCATTATAAGCCGGATGAATCAGCGGGGGCTTTGCAGGCTTTGCCTGGATTTTTAGATGCTCATTGTAAAAGATGGCCAAAAGCCTACAAGCTGCCCGGATTGCATGCAGCAATTCTTTCTGAAGGTATACCTGCAGGGGTGGTACACTTTTCTGAACTCCTTGTTGATAAGCAAGTTATTGACTGGAATCTGGGTTTTCTGTTCAAGAAGCGCTTCTATTATTATATGTCTACTTCGCCTTATCTTGAACAGTACGCCAAATATTCTCCAGGAAAGGTGCATCTTTCCTATCTCATTCAGGACAGTTTCAATAATGGAGTCCAGATATTTGATTATCTGAGAGGGGCACATGGATACAAAGGCGAATGGACTGAAAAGGATATCAAGTTATATTGTTATTTGAAAAGATCGCAGCGTCTGGAAAGCAGATTTCGCACTTCGGTATACAGTGCATTTGAGAAATTAAAGGCGTGAAGGTTATCATATCCATACCCTGTTTGCTTCGAGGAGGTACCGAGATGCAGACACTGTGCCTCGTCCGTGCGCTTGTGGAAGCCTCGTATGATGTCGAAGTAGTATGTTATTTTGAGCATGACGATACTGTCGTTCTGGAATTCGAGCAGTCGGGCAGCATGGTTACCCTGATGGACATCAACAGGGAACGAGGCGCAGTAAGCATTACCAGAATGCTTCGCGCATATTTTTCTCAACGACTGCCTGATATTGTGCATGTCCAGTATATGGCTCCGGGTGCACTTCCTGTACTTGCTGCCCGGCTTGCGGGTATCAGGCGGATCGTCGCGACGGTTCATCAGCCTTATACAGCTGGTCACGGGATACATGCAAAGATACTGCTTCGTTCAGCAGCACTGCTGTGTGATCATTTTATTTCGGTATCAGTGGCAGCTGAGAAATCCTGGTTCGGCAGGAGCGGAGGCTGCGCTCAGGGAAGGCAGGTCAGATATCCCCATCATTTTACATTGCATAATGCTGTAGATATTTCCCTGGTCAGCAGCTTGTCGTCCCGGTCGCCTGCAAAAACAGAAGCTGCAGCAAATGAATTGATGCGTTTTTTTGTTTTTGGCTATGTAGGAAGAGTCAGACATGAAAAAGGTGTTGACATTCTCTTTGAGGCTTTTGGACGGGTGTTTAATAAACATGGGAGGGTGAAATTACTGGTTGTTGGTGACGGTCCTGACATGCCACTGCTAAAAGAGAGATATGGCAGGGAGCGATGGTGGGATGATATTGAGTTTGCAGGTATCCAATCCTGGCAAGATGCAATGAGATTTTTTTCTGTGATTGATACGGTTGTTGTGCCTTCCCGTTTTGAAGGTTTTGGTTTAAGCGCGCTTGAAGCCATGGCTGCATCGAAACCTGTTATTGCATCGGATGTGGGAGGTTTAAAAGAAATAATCCGGCATGGAGAATCAGGTATTCTTTTCGAAAACGGCAGTGTTGAAAAGCTGTCTCATGCAATGGAAGGACTTTTAGAGAGTCCCGAAATATGCGCGCGACTTTCCGTTATGGCTAAAAAACGGGCAGAAGAATTTGATATAGGGCTGTATAATAACAGGATTATTAATTTTTACAAAAGT
This sequence comes from Chlorobiaceae bacterium, assembly GCA_013334755.1. Classification (GTDB taxonomy): domain Bacteria; phylum Bacteroidota; class Chlorobiia; order Chlorobiales; family Chlorobiaceae; genus Chlorobium. The sequence goes on from JAAXWX010000013.1 coordinate 7,333, forward strand.
TTGCATTGATGAAGAAGCATGATGTATACAGTTTTTATAACTGGCTATTTTTTACGCTTTTATTACCATATGTGCCAGTGCTGTTGCCTTTTGTACCTGATAGTTTCGCCGGTTTTAATATGACAGGTTGGTCCTGGATGCTTATGCTTTCGGTGTCATTGTTTTACTATATCAATAATCCCCGGAATAATTTTCCGATTATTTTCTGGTTACCCTGGTTATTATACATTTTCGGTTACCTGCTATTCCACATGTCTTTTCTTGGACTGCAGCTCTCACTGCAGTATGTTTTGCCGATTTTTGTAGGTGTTGTGGCTTCCGGATTTACTTATGGAAAAGAGGAATATCATTGGCTGTTCAAAAGGCTGATGATCGTATCTTTCGGTATTTTCCTCATGATTATTGCCGGCCACACAGTTCCGGATTTCCCCCAAGCTCATTGGGCGACATCAGTCATTTTTCTTGCAATACCAGCGGCACTTGTTCTCGGGGTGTATTTCGTGACCAATAAAATCAAGTATCTTTTTCTATTCGGTGTATTTTTCCTGGTGCCTTTTCTGAATATGACGCGAATGGCAATGCTTGTTTTTGTTGTGATTCTGCTGTTGCATTTTGCCAATGTCAAGATCGTTTCCAAACTCTTTGCCGGGTTGATAAGCGCACTTGTTTTTATTGTGGTTTTTAATTCTGCAGCGTTTCAGGAGAAAACTTTTTTCGAAGGGAGAGGCCGCCTTTCAGATATTTCGATAAATTACTACAGTGCTGACACCCGCATGAATACAAGTGGAAGAGGCGCTTTTTATCAATATTTTGAAAAGGGACTCAGGGATTCTCCGGTCTGGGGTAATGGTCCAAGGGCTGATTATTATGTGATGCAGTCATTTGTTGATCTTAATGAGGTGCATAATGACTATCTTTCTGTAAGGTATAATTACGGCTATGTCGGGTTGGTACTGCTTTTATTTGGATTTGCAGGATCATTTCTGGTGACGTACCGTAAATACAGGACTTTCAGACAACTGAAAGATCAATACAGGTTTTTGGTTTCTTCCTCCGTGCTGATTCTGTTTATTACGTTTATAATGTTTATGTATTCGGATAATATTCTCAAGTACACCATATTTTTTCCTGACATTTTTTTTGCAATGCTCGGAATGGTTTTTGCTGAAACTGAAAAGAAATCATAGTCATGACCTATGGATATTTCAGTTGTTATTCCTCTGTACAATAAAAAAGATACCATTGTCAGAACCCTTGATTCGATCAGGAGTCAGACGTATCAGCCATCTGAAATTATTGTTGTTGATGATGGCTCTACCGACGGTTCTGCTGACATTGTGATGTCTCAGGACATGCCGTCCTTGAGGTTGATCAGCCAGAGTAATGCCGGTGTTTCCTCCGCAAGGAATAAGGGTGCAACCGAAGCTCGAAATGATTGGGTGGCTTTTCTTGACGGTGATGATGAATGGCTGCCTGATTTTTTAATGACAATCAAGGCATTGCATGACGGGTTTCCGGGATATGAGGTCTATGCTACCGCTTATTTTGCCGGGGATTATCTGGGCAATACCAGGCAGATTGTATTGAACAGAATGCCGTTTACAGGTGAGAGTGGTGTCCTTGAAAATTATTTTGATGTTGGATCATGCTCCGATCCTCCGTTGTGGTCTTCTGCCATATGTATCAGAAAAAACGCGTTACATGATATTGGCGGTTTTCCGCTGAATCTCAAGTCCGGTGAGGATCTTCTGACATGGGCGCGTCTTGCCGCACGCAAACCGCCGGTCTACAGCACTCGACCACAGGCTGTTTTCTGGCAGGAGAAAGCTCATACCTATCATGATAAACCCAACAGGTTGCCCGAACATGATGATCCTGTAGGTAAAGGTCTTGCTATATTGAGGAAATTGCCGGGAAGAGAGATCCGGAACATTGAGCGTTACATTTCAATGTGGCATAAAATGCGCTCTTCCATATACCTGCGCCTGGGGTTGCGAGGCAATGCTTTTGTCGAAAGTATCAAGGGATTGTATTATCAGCCTTCAAATGGCAAGCTTTATATATACCTGCTCTTGTGTGCCATGCCGGAAGCAGTTACAAGAAAAATATTTCAGAGATTCGGGCGTTAGGGTTTCATGATCAGAAAAATTGCCATAGTTCACACGGATTTCAGGTTATATTGGCCTTCAAGGCTGAAAAGACTTAACGATTTTCTTGCCGCGAAGGGAATTGAGTTTTTTGTGGTTGAAATATCAGGGAAGGGTTCTCCGTATAGTTTCGACTGCGACTCCGGAATTGATGCGACCATGCAGTGGATACAGCTTTACCAAAGCATGGGAATGGAAGATATTGATGCAGGTGATGCGGTTGGAAAGGTTATTGACAAGCTGGACGAGATTAATCCAGATGTCGTTATAGCAGGTCCTATTGCTTTTCCTTCCGGTGCGGCATCGACGAGATGGTGCGCACGGAAGAAAAGACCGGTTGTCGTCTTCGATGATGCAAGGCTTGATGATGTTCCCCGACCGTTTTACGTTGACTGGATCAAGAAACAGGTTTACAGCCTTGTTGATGCGATGGTTATTCCGGCTTCTTCTCATGATTCGACATACCGTTATTTCGGGTTTCATCCGGAGCAGCTTTTTTTTGGTGTCAATGCTGTCGATAATGATTTTTTTGCTCAGGCAGCCGAAGTTGAAAATAAATCTATCCATGAGCCTTTTCTCGATAAACCTTTTTTCCTTGCTGTTGGCCGACAGGTTGGGAAAAAGAACTGGATATCTCTGCTCAATGCTTTTAAAAGGATAGCGGAGCAGCCTGTATTGGATAAATGGTCACTTGTTTTTATCGGTGGCGGGGAGGAACATGAACAATTGGTTGTTGCTGCAGGAGAATTAAATGGCATTCGGGTTCATTTTATTCCTTTCAGGAAACAGGCAGATTTGTTGGAGTATTACCGGCAGGCATCTGCATTGATTTTGCCCAGTCTTTATGGAGAAACCTGGGGGCTGGTCGTTAATGAGGCAATGGCTTCTGGATTGCCTGTTCTGGTGAGCAGAAAATGCGGTTGTTCCGATACACTGGTTCGTGATGGTGTTAACGGTTATGTGTTTGATCCTGACAATCCAACGGCAATTGATAACATACTGCTGAAATTTGTATCCCTTTCTTCTGTGAGAAGGATCGAAATGGGACAAGCCTCAACAGATATTATTGCAGAGTGGGGATTGGATAGGTTTTGTCACGGGATGTGGGATGCAGTTTCCTATGCGTATTCAGAAAAGAAACGTCAGGGAAGTCTGCCGGGCCAGTTTATCATTAATTTCTGGAATGGGCGATATAGACCAACCTGATATGAGAATTCTGCAGTTACACAACCATTATGGCAGTCATTCAGGTGAGACCACGGTACTTGATGTACATGAGGCGCTTCTGAAAAGCAATGGTCATCAGGTTTTTCGTTGTACAAGAAGCAGTACTGAACTTGATTCCATGCCTTTTGGAAAGATAAAGGCTTTTTTTACAGCTCTTTATAATCCCGCATCCATTCGTGACATAAACAGGATTCTGAAAGAGTTCTCTCCTGATATTGTACATATACACAATCTCTATCCTTTGCTTTCTCCTTCACTTCTTCCTGCTGTCCGGAAAGCCGGAGTGCCGGTTGTCATGACGGTGCATAATTACCGTCTTGTTTGTCCGAATGGCCTTTTTTACAATAAAGAAGGTATATGTGAGAGGTGTGCGAGCGGGAAGGAATGGAACTGTTTCACTCATAATTGCGAGGAGTCGCTGCCTAAAAGTCTTGGTTATGCGCTTCGAAATGCATGGGCGAGGTTATTTGGATATTATACAGAGAACGTCGATGCTTTTCTTTGTTTGACGGAATTTCAGAAACGTAAACTGGTTGAAAACGGATTTCCTGCAGACAAGTGCCATGTACTGCCGAATTTTGCCGAACAGGAATCAGCAGTGTCACAAGATATAAGTTCTTTTGATAAGAGGAGGGGGGTTTTCTTTATTGGCCGTCTCAATCGCCAGAAAGGGGTGGATATCATTCTTGAGGCTGCGCAGCAATGCCCTGGTGTCAGCTTTACTCTTGCCGGTTCTTCAGACACCTCTTTTATTGATACGGAATCCTTGCCTGCCAATGTCAGTTGGCTTGGTGTTATCGGGGAAGATGAAAAAATTCAGGCTTTCCGGAATGCTGTAGCCCTGATCTTCACCAGTCGCTCATATGAAGGATTTCCAATGGTATTTCTTGAGGCGATGCAGCATATGATGCCGGTTATTGCGCCGAATCTTGCAGGGTATCCTGAAATTATCCGTGACGGAATAAATGGCTGGCTTTTCAGCCCGGGGGATGCAGCTGATCTGGCGAAAATAATAAACAAACTATATGATAAACCCGAACTGTTAAGGATTGCCGGTCAAAACGGCCGTGAGATACTTATGAATGAGTACAGCAGCGAGGTCTGGTACAGGGAGTACCTGCGTATTGCGACTTCACTGCTTCATCAGAGCAAGAGAAACAGCTCGTTCTTTCAGTAAAACCGGTTTTACAATACGTTCCCGTGATTTTGCATGTAAAATATTCCGATCATGTAATGCCCAATGATTACATGTACGACCGATTCCGACTTGGCCGAGTATTCATAAGTACGATGAACACTGCGGATGCCATTTCTTTTATACATGGCATAGGAAGCAGGGAATGTTATGGTTACATTTGTTTTATGGATGCCCGCACGGCATATCTCGCTAATCACAACGTTGAATACTGTGCTATTCAATGCGCATCATTGCTGACCTTTCCTGACGGGATGCCGTTGGTCTGGTTTGCCCGCAAGTCAGGATATGAACATGTTGAAAAAGTTTCAGGAAAGGATTTTATGGATATGGTACTATCCGAATCGGTCCGGCATGGGTATTCGCATTTTTTTTTCGGTAGTACACCTGAAACAATTGAAAAAATTAAGGAAAATCTCGGAAAACAATATCCCGGGATTGTTATTCTTGGAGCAGTATCGCCTCCATTTCAACCATTGGAAGCATTTGATATCGATAAGCTGGCCGATGAACTTAACAGGTTGAAACCGACTTTTTTCTGGTGCGGTCTTGGTGCTCCCAAGCAGGAGCGGTTGATGGCTCTGCTCCAACCAAAACTTAAATCGACAATTTGCGGAGGAGTTGGATTGGCATTTGAGTATTTAGCCGGTACTGTCAAACGAGCTCCCTCGTGGATGCAGAAAAATGGTCTCGAATGGGTTTACCGGCTCGCCCAGCAACCGCGGAATATTTCGCGTGTTTTTATGCCGTTTTTATGGATAACCAAAGAGCTGGTAATGGTAAGATTGCGGAGAAAATAACGTATATTATTGCATATGTTTGTTGTTCCTGTCGGCAAAACAGCCAAGGAATATCTCTATTTATTCTACTTGCCTTCAGGTGATTACATCTAACTTTCACAGGCTTTTCGATAAGCCGAAAAATCTGATACACCATGAAAGCAGTCATTCTTGCAGGCGGCCTGGGTGTCCGCCTTAAGCCTTTTACACAGGTTATTCCTAAACCACTCCTTCCTATTGGTGAAAAATCACTGCTTGAGATTCAAATAGAGCGACTCAAAGGATTCGGGTTCAGTGAGATATTTCTTGCCACAAATTACATGTCTGACTATATCGAACGTTTTTTTGGCGACGGTATGGAATTCGGCGTCAAGCTGACTGTCAGCAGGGAGGATAAGCCGCTTGGAACGGCAGGTCCGCTTTTTTTACTCAAGGAAAGACTTGATGCTCCATTTGTTGTCATGAATGGCGATATACTGAGTCTTGTCGATTTTGGCAAGCTTTATGACTTTGCATTAGCCCAGGACTCGTTGCTGACATTGTCCATCAAAAAAGAGATTACTCCTTTTGATTTCGGCAATATCTTTTTTCAGGGTGATCTGGTTACCGGTATAGAGGAGAAGCCGGATATCGTCATGAATATTCTTGCCGGTATCTATGTCATGAAGCCGGATATTTTCCGTTATTTCCCCGAAAATGAATTTTTCGGCATGGATATGCTCATCAAGCGAATGCTTGATGAAGGTCAGCCGATTTCTAAATACGAGTTACTCGACTACTGGCTCGATATCGGAAGAATTGACGACTACTACACTGCGCAGAAAGAGTATAATAATCACTTCAATATTCCATTATAACCGTCGAGTTTTTGAAAAAGAGAATAGGAATTATCGGTGCGGGTATTTTAGGGCTTGCTGTTGCTTACAAAGTCCAGGAGCAGTATCCTTCTGCACAAATAGTTCTTTTTGAAAAGGAGAACGGTCCCGGAAAACACCAGAGCAGTCATAACAGCGGCGTACTGCATTGCGGGTTGTATTATCAGCCCGGTTCTCTCAAAGCAAGACTGGCAGTTGAAGGGATACGGTCAATGGTTGATTTCTGTGGCCGGAACCGGATTTCCTATGAGCTTTGTGGTAAAGTGGTTATTGCATCGGATGAGAGAGAAAAGCGGTTTCTTGAAAACCTTGCCAGTCGGGGATCGGCCAACGGCCTTAAAGGGCTCAGATTTCTGGATTCGGCGGAATTGAAGCACCGGGAGCCATTTGTCAAGGCTTGTGCTTCACTGCTTGTTCCTGAGGAAGGGATTGTTGATTATCCTGCTGTGATGGATTCCCTTGCATCGCTGATTCAGCAGAAGGGTGGATTGCTTTTCTACAACAGCATGGTAAAAGGGGTCAAGGAAGAGCATCTTTCCGGCAGGGTGGTGATTGAAACCCCTCAAAAGGATATGGTCGTTGATTTACTGGTGTGTTGCGCAGGTCTTCATGCAGACAGACTTTACCGATCGTGTACCGGAGAGTTTTCTCCATTGAAAATCATTCCTTTCAGGGGAGAGTATCAGATGCTGAAACCTGAAGCGGAGGGACTGGTGAATCATCTTGTCTATCCGGTTCCTGATCCAGCCTTCCCGTTTCTTGGAGTCCACTTTACTCGTCTTGTGCATGGAGGAAGGGAGGTGGGGCCTAATGCCGTACTTGCGTTCAAGCGCGAAGGCTACAGCGGACTGGAGTTTTCATTACGTGATACCGTTGATTCACTTACCTATCCGGGGCTTCTTCGTTTTGTATCAAATAATTTAAAGTTCACTGCAGGAGAACTATCGAGTTCGTTATTCAAAAATGCTTTTCTTGCTAAAGCAAAAAAACTGATTCCGGATATTACTCGTAAGCAGCTTGTCAAGGGAACTGCGGGAGTCAGAGCCCAGTCGGTGGCAAGTGACGGTAAGCTTGTTATGGATTTCAACATCGTCAGACAAGGAAATCAAATTCATGTTCTTAATGCACCATCTCCAGGCGCGACGGCCTCTTTGGCAATAGCCGGTTACATTGTAGAACAGTATATTCACTAACCTAAAAAATTACATTATGAGGGAGACAGTCCTTGTAAGCGGCGGAGCAGGCTATATTGGTTCAATACTGGTCAGGCTACTGCTTGAGAGAGGCTTCAGGGTGAAGGTTCTCGATAATCTCACGTTCGGAGGCGTTCCGATCATCGATTTGATGAATAATGATGATTTTCTGTTTTTGAAAGGTGACGTCCGCAGTGAGGGAGATATTCGAAAGGCACTACAGGGTGTTGATTATGTTGTCCATCTTGCAGCCATTGTCGGCGATCCGGCTTGCGCCAAAGAGCCTGAGCTTGCCCGTTCGATCAATCTTGAAGGCAGTAAACGCATGTACGATCTTGCGAACGAGCTTGGAGTCAAGCGGTTTGTTTTTGCTTCGACATGCAGCAATTACGGCAAAATGGAGAACCCGGATTCCTTTGTTAATGAGGATTCAACCCTTGCCCCGGTTTCATTGTATGCTGAAACCAAGGTGGCGGTTGAACAGTATTTGCTCAGTCAGTCGCACACCAACGCCTGTAAACCGACTTCGCTGCGTTTTTCAACGGTGTATGGACTTTCTCCCCGTCCAAGATTCGATTTGACGGTCAACGAATTTACCAAGGAACTGGCACTGGGAAGAGAGCTTGTCGTATTTGGAGAGCAGTTCTGGAGGCCTTATTGCCATGTAGTTGATCTTTGCCGTTCTGTAATCGCTGTACTTGAGGCGGAAGAAGAAAAGGTGGCCTTTGATGTGTTCAATGTAGGGGACACAAAGGAAAATTATCAGAAGCAGATGATTGTCGATGAAATTGTCAAACAACTGCCGGGAAGCAGGATTCGATATGTCACAAAAAACGAGGACCCGCGTGATTATCGTGTCTCCTTTGAAAAAATAAAAGAGCGTCTGGGCTTCACCATTACCAAAACAGTGCCTGACGGCATCCGACAGATTATTCAGGTGGTAACTGACGGTTTTATTCCGGATCCGGACACAAAAGAGTACCGCAACAGCTGAACCCAGGCCATCATGTACAATATTCCATTATTTGATCTGAACTTCGGCATTGAGGAAGAAACTGCCGTACTGGAAACACTTCGCTCGAAATGGATTTCCACCGGACCGAAAACAGCAGCATTTGAAACGGATTTTTCCGGTCTGCTCGGTGTCGGTTACTCACTTGCGCTTGCCAATTGTACGGTATCGCTTCATCTTGCCATGAAGATCCTCGGTATAGGCCCCGGGGATGAAGTTATCTGTCCCTCTCTTACCTTTGTGGCCACGGTAAATGCTGTCCGCTACGTTGACGCCATTCCAGTTTTTGCCGATATCCGGGGGGATGCCGATCTCACGATGGACCCACTGGATATTGAGAGGAAAATAACTTCCCGGACAAAGGCCATAGTGGTTATGCATTACGCAGGGTTTCCCTGTGCTATGGATGAGATTATGCGGATAGCGAAGGCGCACGATCTCAAGGTGATTGAGGATGCCTGTCACGGGCCTTTGTCGGAGTACCGTGGGCAGAAGCTCGGGACGATAGGTGACGCAGGATGTTTCAGCTTTTTCTCGAATAAGAATATCAGTACTGGAGAGGGAGGGATGCTGGTGACGAATAATGAAGCATTGTATGACCATGCAAAGCTTTTACGTTCGCATGGTATGACGACTCTGTCATACGAGCGCTCAAAAGGTCACAGTACAGGGTATGATGTTGTTGAGTCGGGCTACAACTACAGAATGGATGATATCAGAGCTTCGATAGGCATTGTGCAGTTGAAGAAGCTCAAAAACGATCTGCTGAAAAGAGCTGAAGTACGACAATGGTACGAAGATGCCTTTGCTGAAGTATCCCGGGTTGTAGTGCCCTTTAAAGGGCATAACGGTTTTGTTTCGAACTATATTTTTGCAGTTCTTCTTGAGTCGTCATGCAGGCGTTCAAGGGATGAAGTACGTGATGCCCTTCACAAAGCCGGTATTCAGACGAGCATGCATTATCCTCCGGTACATCTCTTTTCAATATTCAGGGAATTTTCAGACTCTCTTCCTGTTACCGAAAGTGCTGCGTCACGCCTCATTACCCTTCCGATGTATTCCAGGATGACGAAGCCGGAGGTTGAGTATATTGCCCAGACATTACAGGATATTATTCATGGTTAATGATGCAAAGTCCTGAATCAAAACAACAATAGTAATGAAAGGAATAATTCTTGCGGGTGGTTCGGGTACCAGACTTTATCCTGTTACCAAAGGTATTTCAAAGCAGCTTTTGCCGGTCTATGACAAGCCTATGATATACTATCCCCTGACCACCTTGATGCTATCGGGAATAAGGGATATACTCATTATCACGACACCTGAAGACCAGCCGATGTTCATGAAACTGCTCGGAGACGGGAGTGACTGGGGTATTTCCCTTACCTATACCGTACAGCCCTCTCCTGACGGTCTTGCCCAGGCTTTCATTCTTGGTGAGTCTTTTATCGGCACCGATGATGTAACGCTTATTTTGGGTGACAACATTTTTTTCGGTTATGCATTCAGTTCGATGCTTGAAGATGCAGTCCAAACGGTAAAACAAGAGCGCAAGGCCAATATTTTCGGATATTATGTCAGCGATCCGGAACGTTATGGCGTGGCGGAATTTGACCGTGAAGGCAATGTGCTATCCATCGAAGAGAAGCCGAAGAATCCGAAATCAAACCATGCTGTTGTAGGACTCTATTTTTACACCAATGATGTTGTTGAGATTGCCAAAAAAGTGAAGCCCTCGCATCGCGGGGAGCTGGAAATCACATCGGTAAACGAAGAGTATCTGCTGCGGGGGATGCTGAAGTGTTCAATGCTGGGCAGGGGTTTTGCCTGGCTCGACACCGGAACCCACGAGTCATTCCAGGAAGCAGGGAACTTTATTCAAACCGTAGAAAAACGACAGGGCTTGAAAATCGCCTGCCCTGAAGAGATTGCCTGGCGTTCAGGGTGGATCAGTGACGAAGCCTTATCGAAGCTTGCGTATCCACTCATGAAAAGCCAGTATGGGCAATATCTTACGCAACTGCTTGTGCAGAGATGATAGGGATATACAGTTTGCTTGAATGTATGTGAGCGGTAACGGTGGGGTCACTTTGTTGTCAGCAAATTTTTCTGAATTTTTCCTGCTGTGTTTTTAGGCAGAGCTGTCATGAACTCTATTTTTCTTGGAAGAGCATAGGCTGGCAGCCTGGATTTGCAGTGTTCAATGATCTGTTCAAGAGAACGTTCCATGCCCTTGTTCACAACAACATATGCTTTTGCGGCTTCTCCAAGCTGGTCATCAGGTATACCGACAACGGCGACTTCTGTAATTTCGGTCATTTCAAGAATGACATTTTCAATTGTTGCCGTCATGACCTTATAGCCGCTGGGTTTGATAAAGTCTTTTTCTCTTCCTACAATATAGATATATCCCTCTTCATCGACATATGCCAGATCGCCGGTGTACAGTTTTCCATTCCGGAAAGGATTTTTTGCCGGATCGGGAAATAGATACCCTGCGGTGATATTGTCGCCTTCCGCTACGATTTCCCCGACTTCTCCCTGTTTTACAGGAGTTCCGAACTTGCCGACAACCTGCAGCTTAACTCCCGAAATTCCCCTTCCGATAGAACCCGTTTTTTCTGCAAGCTTTTCGGGCAGCAGGCAAGAGAGACGTGCGGTAGCTTCGGTTTGCCCATAGCCTATAAATAATTGTACTTGCGGGGGGAGGACATTGCGCAGTTCGGTTATATATTTTTCAGAGAGTTTTCCACCGGCCTGCTGAATATAGCGTAAAGCAGGGAAATGGCGTTTCCTGAAACTCTGGTTGTTCAACAGACTCTGAAATGTACTTGGAACACCTGCGAAGCCGGTGCATCCTGAAGCTTCCATGCTGTTCAGCGTATCTTCAGTGTATTGGAAGTAGTTGTTGATGACTAATGATCCTCCGGCCCTCAGATGGGTATGGAGTAGAGAGGTGCCGAAACAGTAATGGAAGGGCAGAATGGTCATCATTCTGTCTTCAGGGGATAACTGGAGATAGTCATTTATGGCATTAGTGTTTGCCATAATGTTTTTATGCGTAACCTTGACAGCGTTAGGTTCACCTGTTGAGCCCGAAGTGAACATCAATGCGGCAAGATCTTTTTCCGGGTTGACGGTAACGGTTTCACTTTTCGTATACATGTCAACTATCTGCTCTTTGTGCGCCATTATCGTGCTTTTGAGAACGATGATGCTGTTGCTGGCCGAGCATATCCGGGGGTATTTGGCTGCTGCATGGTCATCAATGCAAAATGCGCGGCACTGGACAATACGGGTGTATTTTTCGAGGTCGTCACTCGTCAGTCGTGATGGCAGTGGTACAGCAACCGCCCCTGCTTTTATAATACCCAGATAGCTTGCAGCCCAGAATGCCGAGTTATCCGCAAGGATTCCGATTCTTTCCTGAAACTTTATCTCCGATTGTTTCAGAGTTCTTGCAACCTCTTCAGCCATCAGGAGCAATTCACCGTAGGTTGTGCTTGTATTTTCCTCAATAAATGCCACATGGTCACGTTCTGCATTTTCAAGCAGATATAGGAACAGATTCTTCATCTTGTTCATGACTTTGAAAAAGTTGCACAAATATCTCGTTCAGGGCACCTGAAGCCTATACAGCAGGGGAGCCATGAACGAGTATATATGACGGCGGTATCAGGCATTCTTCCTTTTGTCAATAAAATTGACGAGTGACTGAACCGAGCCCAGATTGGCCCTGGTTATTTCAGTATCATTAATCTCGATCTGGAAATGCTGTTCAAGATAAACCACTATATTTGTAGTGCCCAGCGAATCGACGCCATGTTCAGCCATTGGGGTATCATCCGGGGCGGCAGGGTTAAACAAGGGAAATGACTCGCAGAGATAGCTTACTAATTGCTCGCGGATTTCAGGTCTGGTTAGAGATGGCATATGTTATATCTCCGAAATGTTATAGGATTTGAGGTTTTTATCAAGGCACTAATGGTGAAAGACGCAGATATTCGGTTGTCCGTTGTTTGTTCTGTATATCTGCAATAACATTGTTTACCTGTTCAACAGTCAGGTTGAATGATGAAGCTATCTTTTCGGAAGATTGTTTTTTTTCAAATGCATCCCAGATACCATCAAGCAATTCGAAGGGAAGCCGGTAAAAGAACTCCTCCTGAGTAGTATCGGCCGGGTACGTATCAGTTGTCGGTGGTCTCTGGATGATATCATCGGGCACCCCTATGCACTTTGCAAGGGCATAGACCTGTGTTTTAAACAAGTGGCGTATCGGCTGGATATCGACACCTCCGTCGCCATATTTTACAAAAAAGCCCAGATCGTGTTCATTTTTATTTCCTGTTCCTATCACGGCATAGTTGCGTCTTTCAGCCTCATGGTATAGCGTCATCATTCTTGCCCGCTGTTTCAGGTTCGATGCCGCTACGATCTCGTTGACCTGGGAAGGGCTTAGACGGCGGCGGATTTCCTTTCCGTCCGGCTTGATGACCACAGCACTGAAAACATTCAGAGACGCCTCTTCGAGAAGGTTCTGGGGAAGTACGATTTTGAATTTGTCATGAACGGGATCAAAATCAGGTACAGCCTGCTTGACTGCATTGTCGCGGGCATCATAGCAGCCGAATCCTCCGAGTGCGGGAGTGATATCTCTCGTGACAGTCCTGACGCCAAGACGACTGGCCATATCTTCAGCGAGTTTGGCACTGTCGGGACTCGAATCCCGGTCGGGAAGCATGGCGACAATAACCCGTTCAGCGCCCAGAGCATTGACCGCAAGCTGAAGAACGGTAGCTGAATCTAATCCGCCACTTACTCCTATAACACCGCCGTCACGTTTCAGTTTTGTGATGCAGGATTCCTTCAGCCACGACACCAGGCGGGATGCCTCTTCCGAGGGATTGAAATCAGTAAACATAAATCATGTGTTTAAGCATTAAAGATGATTGTTCTGTATAAAGGTGTGATGCCAGAGTTGGGTTGTTACAATTCCCATCAAGGCCATCTGCTCCATTTCGCTTGCCATTTGGCCCGCCCTCGCTTTATTCAGGAGTTTCTGAGCTGCTTGAGTTGAAAAAAGCCCTGTCTTGTTCAGTTGCTTCTCCGAAAGTAAATCACTGATATTATCAAATGATTTGCTTTTAAAGATATCCTGTATCGGTGCCCGATAAGGAAATTTTGTGCGTTTGGCAATCTCATCCGGCAGCATGGTTTCCGCTACCCGGCGTAAAACATATTTGTCCTGTTTCAGGCTTCGCAGTTTGAGTGTCTGGGGAAGCGAGTTGGCAAACTCAATCAGTCGATGGTCTAAAAAGGGAAAGCGCCCTTCAATTCCGTTGGCCATGGCGACCCTGTCTCCCTGTGAAGAGAGCAGGTAGGGGGTCATGAAGGTCATGATCTCCAGTGTCTGTGCTTGTTGAGGTGAACTCCAGTTCCGGAATCCTGGCGGAAGGATCCCGGACAGGCGTTCTTCAATTGGCCTCGCAGCGAGTCCTGCCCGGACTTCAGGATGGAAATAGCCCTGCAGTCGTGCAGTGCTGTTCCATCGGAACATATGACTGAAAAGCACATCATCGGTATGTTCCAGACCTTCCTGCATTGCCAATTCCAGACCGCGCAATTTATCTCTCTCGGGAAGGTAGGGGTAAAGCCGGCGAACCAGCGATCGTCTCATTGCCGATCCGGGATTGCGTGCCATAAACTGTCGGACTGCAGTTTCCTTGAAAATATCGTAGCCCATAAAAAATTCATCGGCGCCTTCACCAGTAAGGACTGCCTTGAGGCCGTGCCTGTTGACGTTTTCCGAAAGAGGAAGCATGGAAATCGGGCCCGCGCGCAGTTGCGGAACTTCAGTATGCCAGACCATTTTCGGTAAAGCTGAGGCAAGATCGTCTGCTGTACAGCGGGTTATATGATGGATGGTGCCGAGATGTCGTGCAACCTGGAGCTGGTACTCGCTTTCATCATAGTCGGGATGCTGGAATGTAATGGAAAAGGTGTGCAGCTCGGAAGCGTAATGGTTGGCGAAGGCGCCGATCACCGAGGAATCAACTCCCCCACTGAGGTAGGATGCAATAGGAACGTCGGCCTTCAGGCGAATTTTCACTGCATCGTCAAAGATAGATGAAAATGCTTCTTTTGCGGTTTCTTCCGACCATTTTCCCTCAGTGAAGTCAAGCTGCCAGTAGCGTTCTTTTTTAATATCACGCTTGCCGAATTCAAGAGTGTAATGATATGCAGGAAGTACTTCAAAAATGTTTTTAAAGGCTGTTTTTCCTGGAAGTGGTGTCCAGAATGTCCAGATGTCCTGCATGACTGAAAGATCCGGTTCCCTGGGTATTTCAGGGATGGTGAGCAGGGCTTTGATTTCAGAAGCGAAATAAAGTGTTTCTCCAATGAAGGTATAGAAAAAAGGGCATATGCCCAGCCTGTCTCTGCAGAGAATGAATTTCCGGTTTATGCTGTCCCAGAGTGCGAATGAGTATTGACCGTTCAGTTGCTTGAATCCTTCCACTCCATGTTCTTCGTAGAGGTGCAGAATGACTTCTACATCACATAGTGTTTTAAACGTATGGCGGGGAGTCAACTGGCGGCGTAGTTCTGTATGGTTGAAAATTTCGCCATTACAGGTAAGCCAGATTGTTCCAGTTTCATTTGACAATGGCTGCTGGCCTGCTTCAAGGTCAACAAAAGCAAGGCGAGTATTTCCGAAGCTGACAAGATCGCTTTGATATATACCGCTTCCTTCCGGGCCACGATGTCTGATGCTCCGAAGCATGGTCTCAAGTTTATGCTTGTCCTGGGGAGCGTTAAACCATCCTGCAATGCCGCACATGAAATATTTTTTTAATGTTACAACAGTTCGAGCATAAAATATCGAAAGCCACGGGTTTTAACCTGTGACTGATATGTTTAATTCCTGGAAAGCATTATAGTCAATCGGGTCCTTTTTTCAGTATCCATAACACGACGATTACAGGTCTGATGAAAGAAAACGCCTGTATTTAAGTTTCGCTTTTTCGTATGCATCCCTGCTCATTCGGAAATAGTAGTTGAGCTCGTCCTCATCAGTGATGACCGCCCCGAAACTCAGAAGAAAATTTAATACTGCCTGATTGCCCTTTCTGACATCAGTATGTGACTGGTTGAATCCTAACCGGTATAATCCTATTTCGTAAATTGAAAGTACTGATTCAATTGCCGCATAGGGTGGGGCGTCATGTTTCAGTAACCAGCTGCCCCAGCAGAAGGAGTCGTTTCGGAAATCATAAAGCCGGATGACCCCAAGCTTTTCCGAGGTATTGTTTTCAATGATAAAATAATACTCCTGATTTTTCTTCTCCCTCTCTTTGTACTCTTGAATCCATGTTCTCTGGGCCTCTATATCATCTTTGGTTGTGGATAAAAATCTGCTTTTTTCAGGGTCAAGACGAAGGGAGAGGATGAATTCAGCATCACTTGCTTCAACAAGCCGGAAAAGGATATGCCTGGCGATGTTACTGATGATAGGATCCACGTGTTCTCCTTTTTTTAATGGCGGGGGTGGTTGTAATCATGTGTATACCTAATAAACATAAATGTAAAGATATAAAGTAATAATTGAGAAGGAAAGTCCTTTTTCCGATCAGTGACTTTTTAAAAAAATCAATGATGATAGGTTCTGCACTGCTTGTAACACTCAGGATGTACCGTGACCTTTATTCAGACGTTATTTGATTGTACCAGACGTTAGATCAATCTACAACACATGCCGCGTAACTGATGTGGAGGGAAGTCTTTCCTGTTAATTAAAAACAAAAATGCGCTTGCTACAGAAATCGTGAACAAACAATTTATTTTAGTCCGGTTTGTGGTTTTTTTGATACTTGATTGAACGGCCTGTAGATGACCATAAAAGTTTGTTATGGATAGGAATGATATGTTTCAATGTGTGTAATGATGTTGTTTATAGTTTTTGTTAATTTTTTTGCTCCATTCGAGTTGAAATGGTCCGCATCGAAAAAATCATTATCTGAAAAAGAAGAGTCGGAGAGGAGATTGATGTAATATACATTTTTATTTTTTTCTTGAAATTTTCTGGCATTCGATATGGTTCTGGTTATTTGTACACTATCGAGATTATCTCGATAATATTGGTGTCCTGGTGGTGTGAATAAGATTACAGATATGTTTTTATTTTTACAGAGAGTAATAATTTTTTGCAGAGAATAGTTGTTCTTACTCCAGTTATTATAATTATGTGCTGTTTGGACAGATACAGATTTTTTTGCTGTTTCCAGAAAATCGACACCTGGATTTGAGATGTAGATAGTGCTATAACCCAAGCTGTCTGTGGTTATCGGTAATTCATTTCTTTGATAATAGGATAGTAATCTTTCAAAGTTTACATTGAACGGCAAGCTGAACAGCTCTGTGTAGTAGCGAATGTCATTGATTTTATATATATCATAATACAGCGAGTAGTTTTTTGTTTCCCATTGATTTTCCAGTCTGTTTGTAAATGAGGCATACGAAATAGGGATCAGTACATACTTTAATTTGTTAAGATTATTTTCATATTTATTGAGGATCTCAAAGTCATAATTCAATGTTTGTGAAAAGTGACTTCCATTAAAGCCTTTAAGGTCAAAATAGGCTGGATTGATTCCTGAGAATGCATGTGATTCCCCTAAACATAAAATTTCGTAATTTCGAGCATTTTTGATATATGTATTGGCTTTGATCTTATAATCATTGGGCATGTTTTGTAACATAATTTCCAAAATTATACATAACGGAATTATTGTTAATGAGAAAAAAAGTGTTTTATTAAAGAGTTTTTTCATATTAAAACTGGAAATATATGAATTGTTGCTTGGCGGTAACTTTCAGTGCGACAATTATGAAAAATAATCCATAATAACAAGCCCATCTGAACCATAAAGGCTTTTCAACTAATGATGTATTCCTGTTTCTGTAAATCAGGAATATTAACAGAAACGTAAAAAAGAGAGCAAAAAAGTCTTCCCGGTAAAGACCCATAAGAATATTATTTTTAATAAAGCTGTGTATGCCAATGCTTTGCAGCAGATTATAGTTGCCATAGATGTCATGTATGTGTGTGACGATATACCATGCATCTTCTGTATTTGCAGCCCGGAAGAAAATGTACGTGAAACTGACAAGATTAAATGTGATAAATATCTGCCATGCGGTAATCCATTTACTCTTTTCAACACCAAGCTTTTTATAGAGTTTTTTCTTATAGGGTTTGTAGAAGATCGAAACTGCAAGATATATGCCGTGCAGCACTCCCCAGATGATAAATGTCCAGCTTGCCCCGTGCCATATGCCTGAAAGGAGAAAGGTGCAAAATAGAGCAAGAGCTGTTCCGTTTGTCCCCAGACTCCTCCACTTCATCTGAAGCGGTTGAAAAATATAGTCGAGAATCCAGCGGGAAAAAGAGATGTGCCAGCGCCTCCAGAAATCAGCGCAGGAGGTTGCCAGATAAGGACTGTTGAAATTTTGTGTCAGATTGATGCCGAAAAGCCAGGAGGTGCCGAGAGCCATATTTGTGTATCCCGCAAAGTCGAAGTAGATCTGGAATGCATATGCGTAGGTGGCTATGATGAGCGGCAGACCAGTATAGGAATATACATCGTTATAGACCGGATCGACAAAGAGCGCAAGCCTGTCGGCAACAACCACTTTGAGAAAAAGCCCCCAACAGAACAGCAGCAGGCCTCTGCGGACATCATCGTATTTGAACTCATAGGGTTTTCTGATTTGAGGGAGCAGGTTTTCCGCCCGCTCGATAGGGCCCTGGAGAAGTTTCGGGAAAAAACTAATGTAGAGTGCGAAATAGCCTATATGCTGTTCTGGTTTTGTCTTCATGAAATAGATATCCACCAGATAGGATAAAGCCTGAAATATAAAAAAAGAGAGAGCAATGGGCACAAGCGGTGATGGTTCTTGCAGTTCCATACCGGAGAATAGAACGTTGAACAGAAAATTCAGATTTTCTACAATGAAAATAAGGTACTTGAAGTAAACGAGAATGGCGAGGTTTGTCAGGATACTGACAAACAGTATTTTTTTTCTTGTTTTCTCATGAGTGTATCTGTTGAGGACAATGCCTGAATAATAAGAAAAAAGAATAACAAATGTCAGAATGACAAGCAGAGATGGCTTAAGTAAAAACCCATAGAAAATGTAGCTGCTTAACAGCAGCACTACCCATCTAAAACGGTCAGTTGTAAAATAAAAAAGAAGAAAAACAACCGGAAGAAAGATGAAATATGAAAGCGAATTGAATACCATGTATTCAGCATATTAAGCGTTCAGTATGAAAAAGGTCTTTATGTATTCATAAAAAAGCTGTTTGAACAGTATCAATTAATCCGTTCAGAATATTTTCTGTTCAATGAGATCGATAAATTCGCCAATATTTTGAAGTTGCATGATGTCCTTGAGATCAAATTTGATATTGAATTCTTTCTCAATTGCGACAATAATACTGATGTGAGAAAGTGAGTCCCACGCTTCAATATTTTCAGCTGTAGTTTCACGGAAAAGTTCAATGGAATCATCATCGAGCACATCTTTGAAAACTTCGGTTATCCTGTTTTTTATTTTCTCCTTAATCATGAATTTACTTGTATAAAATTGTTTTTTAGGCTGTAGCCATCTGTAATGTCGAGCCTCCAGATGCTTGCATCTTTTTTATTACTGTTGACTTTCTGAAATCCGAACTCTTCAAATAAACCGCTTACCATACCGTTTTTTGCTGTGGGGAAGTAATAGCCTACAATATGTGAAATTCCGCAGGTCATTGCTTCTGCAACGAAACGGTCGAGCATTGCTGATTCCATACCTCGTTTAAGAACCCTGCAGCTCATGAGCCATAAGTTGATATGCAGTTCATTTCTTTTTTTTTCTCCCACCATAACCGATACAAGCCCGTTATCCCCGAATTTATCACTCAGCCGCCCATAAAGCGTTATATAATGATCATTGTCAGTAATTGATTGTATTTCAGTGAGCGTGTATCGACGCGTTGTCAGATTGAACTGATTGGTTTTATTGGTAAGCTGAGCAATCCGGTCGAGATAGACTGGGCTGAACGGGCGGATTTCAGCAACCATTTCAAGAGAACGCAAAAAATCGCCATAGTTTTCAAAACATTCCTGCTGTTTTTTTCGTTCGTTATTACCGGTATAGAACAAGCTCCTCTGAAGATCGTCTACTGAGAGGGTTATGGTTTCGAACAGTCCTGTTTTGTCTAAAATATCAATATACTTCACAACATTGCTTCCAAGTTCAGGAACGATTACATCTGGCTCCTGGACTCTGACAATTTCGCGTTCAACAGGATTGTCGTCGGCAAATACCACGCTCTCCATGCTGATGTTAAGAGCATTTGCGATATCCCGGATATTTTCATGTTTCGGTTTCCAGTTTGCCCTGAACACCGCAAAATCTTCGAGAGAAAGAATATTGTCTTGATGCATAAAGCCCTCCCGCGCATTTTCCTCATCATTTTTGGAACAGATTGCGAGAATGATGCCTCGTTCTTTTAACCCCTTGATATACTCCTGAAATTCGCTATAAGCCTCAGATTCCGGGGTCTCCTTGCCGATCCTTATTTCCTGAAGCCCTTCATCGCCGATTACTCCGCCCCAGATCGTATTGTCAAGATCAAGTGCGAGACACTTTTTAGTTCTTCCATAGATTGCTTTTATGATCGTTGCTACACTGTTTGCAAGAAATGGAATGGCATCGTAGGAAAGTGCATATTTAAAAGAGTACCAGAAAAGCCTGTCGTGCCAGTGTTCGAGGCCAAACCATGCTGAGAGATAATTGATATCGTTAAGAAAAAGATTTTTTCGCCGTCTGGCTTCTTCACTGAAACGGAGATTGAGATACCCGATAAATCTTGACCTTCCATGAATATCGTAAGCATCAAGGTTACCAAGCAAACGGTAATGAGGCAGTTCAAAGTTGTTCTGGATTACAGGGCAGGAATAGTCCGTTGCAATACGGTCCCAGAGACTGAAGAAACGCCCGGTTTCACTGGAAAGCAATCTGTCAACATCTTCACTGTTTTCATGTAAGGCGGGAAACCGGGTAATATTTACAGAGGTAGTGTGGATAAAGATGATGTGCGGTTGGAAATCCTTTAGCCCGTTATCCGGAAACATGATATCTTCGAAGTATCGATTGTAGTCCGATTCATAAAATACCGGTTTTATGCCGTCATGAAGTAGAAACAGCTCAAGCATATCCCTGATTTCCGCTGTTGTAGAACCTCCGAGAATAGCGATTCGTCTCTCTATGAAGTCTGAGCGGTTTAGCAGGTCACGACGGATTGCCTTTTTTTTACGTAATAGGGCGCTGGCATCTATTGGATACTGGAAATAATCTGTCATGGTTTCCGGTTTTATACCATGCATTGCAATGAAATAGTGCGCGTATTTCAGAAATCCTGTGTGTAGATTGCGTTTATGGTACTTAAGGCATCTTACATTTGTTAATATAATCACTTGATGAATAATAAACATGTAAGATGATACACAGAAATACTGTTTTTTTACAAAACAATTACACTTATATTTTGGTTGATGCTTCTGATTTGACACTACAACATGGATTCATTGGTGAAATGAATTACAAATTTGAGGAAAATCTCCTGCAGCTTGCAATAGAACGACGAACGGGAAAATGACGGGATAATACGTAGTCGATGTCGTTCATATCCGTTCATTTGTTATTTTAACGGATAAAGTTACCTGGGCAGTTTTCTCTTTTTGATTTCCAATGCTTGACGGGTGATTTCGTTATTATTATTGATATTTCTATCTCTCTTATGAATGTTATTGATACCGCACTTCCTGACGTATTGATTTTTGAGCCTCGCGTATTCGGTGACGAACGAGGCTATTTTTTTGAATCATTCCGCCAGGATGTTTTTCAAAAACATGCGGGTCAGGTGACCTTTTTGCAGGATAATGAGTCATTTTCACGATATGGTGTTTTGCGTGGGCTTCATTATCAAAAACCACCCTATATGCAGGGAAAGCTGGTACGGGTTATACAGGGAACAGTGCTTGATGTAGCGCTGGATATCCGTAAGGACTCTTTGACATTCGGACATCATGTTGCTGAAATACTCAGTGATCAAAACAAGAGAATGATGTGGGTGCCTCCCGGTTTTGCCCATGGTTTTGCTGTTTTGAGTGAGTCAGCTTTGTTCAGTTAT
Source organism: Chlorobiaceae bacterium (assembly GCA_013334755.1). Taxonomy (GTDB): domain Bacteria; phylum Bacteroidota; class Chlorobiia; order Chlorobiales; family Chlorobiaceae; genus Chlorobium. The sequence goes on from JAAXWX010000013.1 coordinate 29,004, forward strand.
AAGTGTGATAACTATTATTCATCTGAATATGAGGCCGGTGTTAAGTGGAGTGACCCTCAAATAGGTATTGACTGGCTGCTGCCGAAAGATGATATCCGGGTGTCGGAAAAAGATGCAAAACAGCCGTATTTCAGGGATATCGAAGGGATTCAGCTTGATATACAAGAGTAAAATATAACAGCGAAACCGGATGCTTTATGAAGGATGAATACAAACATCCTGGTGTTTTATCTTTTAGTTTCCCCAATTGATTTTTTGGTAGTCTTTCTATGAATATTCTTGTTACCGGCAGCAGTGGCCAATTGGGTTCTGAACTTCGGACAATATCGCCCCATTGCGGGGGACTGCATTTTTTTTTCTATGATTTGCCTGAACTTGATATTACTCGTTGCGAACAGGTTGACCGAGTATGTCAGGAACATGGTATCGAGGTTATTGTGAATTGTGCAGCATATACTGCAGTGGACAGGGCTGAATCGGATGCGGAAGCAGCTTTTATGGTCAACCGGGATGGTGTTGCTGTTCTTGCAGCATGTGCAAAAGATCGTCAAGCCCTGCTGGTGCATATATCCACTGATTATGTTTTTAACGGGGAGTCCTGTGTTCCCTACAGGGAAACAGATACTGCCAGCCCGATATGTGTTTATGGTCTTTCAAAATGGGAAGGGGAGGAGCAAATTCGACAAATTAGCCCCTCTCATCTAATTATCCGAACCTCATGGCTTTATTCAGGATTCGGAAATAATTTCGTGAAGTCCATGCTTCGTCTTGGTGCTGATCACCAGATGCTGAATGTTGTGTTTGACCAGGTAGGCACGCCGACCTATGCTTCAGATCTTGCTTCGGCTATTGTGTCGATTCTTGAAAAGCATGAACGGCATTATCATTATGCTGAGACCTATCATTATTCAAACGAAGGGGTATGTTCCTGGTATGATTTTGCCTGGACTATTATGAAAGCGAGAGACTTGCAATGCAGGGTATTGCCGATAACCAGCAATGAGTACCCGACTATTGCCCGACGTCCACATTTCAGCGTTTTGCATAAGGCCAAAATAAAGAAGGATTGGGAACTTGATATACCGCACTGGTATGACGGATTGGAGAGAATGTTGAAGCATAGTTGTTGAAATGCTTCAAGTTTTGCGCTTTATACCGATTTTGCTGCAAAGGTTCTAACTGATACTATTTATGAATATTATCGTAACCGGAAGTGAGGGACAACTCGGTTCAACATTTCGAGCAATAGCTTCACGGCATCCTCATTGGAGTTTTTTCTTTTTTAGCCATCGTGATCTTGACATCAGTGATGAGGATATGGTAGCTGCAAGAATGAGGGAATGTAAATGTGACGTTGTAATTAATTGTGCAGCATTCACATCTGTGGACAGGGCTGAGGAGGATTCTTTTTTATCATACAGGGTTAATCGTGACGGAGCAGCTGTACTTGCCAGGTGTGCAAATGAACAAAATGTATTATTGGTTCATTTTTCTACTTATAACGTATTTAACGGGGCATCGCCTATTCCCTATCAGGAAACCTTTGAAGCAATACCCCATGGGGTCAACGCTAAGGCGAAGCTTGAAGGTGAGGAACTGATAAGGTGTACAACAGGGCTTTCATATATAATCATTCGTGCAGCTTGGTTGTATTCTCGGTTCGGGAAGAATTTTATGAAGACCATGTTGCAACTGGGTCATGAGCGGGAGTCGATAAACGTGGTATCCGATCGAGTCGGGACGCCTACATATGCAGAGGATCTTGCTGAAGCAGTCATGACTATCCTTGCAAAGGCGGATTTTAAAAAAAAATATGCAGCAACTTATCATTATTCAAACGAAGGCGTTTGTTCCTGGTATGATTTCGCCTTAGCCATTATGCAACAAGCCAAGCTGTCATGCAGGGTTTTTCCTATCGAGAGTTCAGAATTTCCTGTAGAAGGACCGAGACCATGGTACAGCGTTTTAAACAACAATGCAATCAAAAAAGATTGGGGACTCGAAATTCCTCACTGGCACTTTTCGCTGGTCATTGCGATTGAAATGATGCGGAATGAAGGAATGATTGGTTGATCATGCTTCCTCACAGAACGAGTTCAGAATGTGGTATTACATTGTATTTTTTTCCAAAACTCGATAAAAAAATAAACGTAAAATCTCAGCTTTTTCATGAATATCATGGTGACAGGTAGCGACGGACAGCTTGGTTCCGAATTTCGTCTGGTGGCAGCAAGATATCCACAATGGAGTTTCTACTTTTTTAATCATCATGATCTCGATATCAGTGTTGAGGAAACGGTTGCTGAAAGAATGAGGGAATGTAAATGTGACGTTGTGATAAATTGTGCAGCATTCACATCTGTGGACAAGGCTGAGGAGGATTCTTTTTTATCATACAGGGTTAATCGTGACGGAGCAGCTGTAGTTGCCAGGTGTGCAAAGGGGCAAAATGTGTTACTTATTCATATTTCTACCTATTATGTGTTTGACGGTCTGGCCGAGAAGCCTTACAGGGAAACCGATGAAATGCGACCAAAAGGAGTATATGCACAGTCAAAGTTTGAAGGAGAGGAGCTCATAAGGAGTTCAGGAGCCTCATATATAATTATCCGTACAGGCTGGTTGTATTCGTTTTTTGGTCAGAATTTTATGAAGACTATGCTGCATCTTGGCGGAGAACGCGAGTCGTTGAACGTGGTGTCAGACAGGGTGGGAACTCCGACTTATGCGGGGGATCTTGCTGCAGCGGTACTGACCATGCTTGGACAGGTGGATCTAAAAAAAACATATGCGGCAACCTATCATTATACGAATGAAGGAGTTTGTTCCTGGTATGATTTTGCTGTGGCCATAATGTCGCTTTCAAAGTCACCATGCAGGGTGATGCCGATTGAGAGTTCCGCATTTCCAGTCTTGGGTCCGAGGCCGCAGTACAGCGTGCTCAACAACGGGTTAATCAAGCGAGACTGGGGTCTGGAAATACCCCACTGGCAGGCATCACTTGCCGAGATGCTTGAAACCATAAGGCGGGATACAACGGGGTGATGGAATAATTATTGGTGACGTTATTTTCGTAACATAAAAAAATCGTTCCATGCATATCTTGATCACCGGGGGAGCCGGTTTTATCGGGTCACATGTTGTCCGACATTTCCTGAAGAATCATTCTTCTTATACGGTAACCAATCTTGACAATCTGACCTATGCCGGAAACCTTGCCAATCTCAGTGATGTCGACACACTGCCGAATTACCGGTTTGTTAAAGGGGATATAACCGATGGTGATTTTCTGCAGCGGTTGTTTGAAGAGCACCATTTTGACGGAGTGATCCATCTTGCTGCTGAATCGCATGTTGATCGCTCGATTTCCAATCCGACGGAATTTGTTGTTACCAATGTGCTTGGCACTGTTAACCTGCTCAACGCTGCCAAGGCCTCCTGGCACTCAGATTTTGAGGGGAAAAGGTTTTACCATATTTCAACTGATGAGGTATACGGCTCTCTCGGAAGAGAGGGACTCTTTACTGAAAACACTCCATATGATCCCCATAGTCCCTATTCTGCCTCAAAAGCTTCATCTGACCATTTTGTAAGGGCTTATCATGATACCTTCGGCATACCGGTAGTGATCAGCAACTGCTCAAACAATTACGGTTCATTCCAGTTTCCTGAAAAACTCATTCCTCTTTTTATTAACAATATTCTCAACAGGAAGCCTCTTCCGGTTTACGGAAAAGGTGAGAACATTCGCGACTGGCTCTGGGTTGTCGATCATGCTCATGCGATCGATGTGATCTATCATCAGGGGAAAACCGGTGAAACATATAACATCGGCGGACATAACGAATGGACTAACATCGATCTGATCAGACTGCTCTGTCGGATTATGGATAAAAAGCTTGGACGCACATCAGGAGAATCAGAAAAACTTGTCACCTACGTTACCGACCGGGCAGGCCATGACCTGCGCTATGCCATCGATTCCTCGAAGCTGCAGCATGAACTCGGCTGGGTTCCTTCAATTTCTTTTGAAAAAGGGCTCGAACTGACTGTTGACTGGTATCTTTCAAATCAGGATTGGCTCGACAATGTTACTTCGGGCGGATATCAGCGTTATTACGATGAGATGTACAGTGGCAGGTGAATGAACACAGGATAATTGGTCAAACAATATTAGAAAAGGTTTTTTATGCGAATTCTGGTTATTGGAGGTGCCGGCTATATCGGCAGTCATGTTGCAAGGGCTTTTCTTGATCGCGGATATGAGGTAACGGTGTTTGATAATCTGCAGACCGGACTGAGGGAAAACCTTTTTGAGGATGCCAGGTTTGTGCATGGTGATATCATGCGTCCTGAACAGTTACGGAGTGTTATGGCTGGAGGTTATGACGGATGCGTACATCTTGCAGCACTGAAAGCTGCCGGTCAGTCGATGCTGAAGCCGGAAGAGTACGCTGAAGCGAATATAACCGGTACGATCAACATCCTAAACCAGGCAGCAGAGGCAAAACTGTCACCGTTTATTTTTTCCTCTTCGGCGGCAGTTTATGGAAGTCCTCAATATCTCCCGATTGATGAGGAGCATCCGAAGGAACCGGAAAATTTTTACGGATTCACCAAACTGGAAATCGAGCGTTTGCTTGGCTGGTATGACCGGCTCAAAGGGATGCGTTTTGCTGCGATCCGGTATTTCAATGCTGCAGGCTACGATGTTCAGGGGCGAATCAAGGGTCTTGAGATGAATCCGGAGAATCTTCTGCCGATCGTCATGGAAACAGCCGCAGGTATCCGTCAGAAACTTTCCATTTATGGTCATGATTACCCGACTCGGGATGGAAGCTGTATCCGCGATTATGTTCATGTCAGCGATCTGGCGGAAGCGCATGTCAGCGCCTTTGAATACATTATGAAACATGACAAAAGTCTAACGGTGAACCTCGGAAGTCAGACCGGTGTGAGTGTGCTCGAAATGGTTGAGCGTACCCGAGCAATTACCGGTAAAGCCGTTCCTTCAGAATTTGCAGGCAGGCGTGCTGGTGATCCTTCTGAGCTTGTTGCATCATCAGGAAAGGCACATGAACTTCTTGGGTGGGTGCCGAAATATAGCGATGTCGATACCCTTGTTTCATCAACGTGGAAAATGTACGAGAAGTATTCATCATCAAAATAAAACCCTCATTCGTTCATGATTATTCCTGTGATTCTCAGCGGCGGTTCGGGTACGAGGTTATGGCCTCTTTCCCGTGCATTGTACCCCAAACAGCTCCTTTCGCTGACCGGAGAGAAAACCATGCTGCAAGATACGGTGCTTCGGCTTGCATTGATTGATGATATAGGCCCTGTGTATTGTATCTGTAATGAGAGTCACCGGTTTCTGGTTGCCGAGCAGCTTCATGAGATTAATGCCGATATCGGAGAGATCATTCTTGAACCGAAAGGACGCAATACTGCGCCTGCAGCCGCAATAGCGGCATTGCTGATTGCTGAAAAGCATCCCGGCGCCACGATGCTGCTATTACCGGCTGATCATGTTATTCTTGACACGAGGGCATTTGGTCTTGCTGTCGCTGTAGGAAAGTCTGCCGCCGAAGAGGGAAAAATGGTCACTTTCGGCATTATACCCGCTTCTCCTGAAACAGGTTACGGTTATATCAGGATATCAGCGGACAGGGGGAATGACAAGGGTGTCTATCCGGTAGCTGAATTTGTGGAGAAGCCCGACAGGGAAACGGCGGAACGCTACCTTGCTTCGGGGGAGTATTTCTGGAATAGCGGAATCTTTTTTTTCAAGGCAGACACCTATCTTCACGAACTTGAAGCCTCTGCCCCTGCTATCGTTGCCGCATGCAGGGAGGCTTTGCAGAAAGCTGTTGAAGATCTTGACTTTTTGCGTCTCGACACCGAAGCATTTTGCGCATCCCCTTCTGACTCTATCGATTATGCCGTGATGGAAAAAACAACAAATGCGGCACTTGTTCCTCTTAACGCCGGGTGGAATGATGTGGGTGCATGGTCTGCACTCTGGGATGTTCAGGAACATGATGATGCAGGAAATGTAAAAAGAGGTGATGTGCTTGTTCATGATGTGAAGAACAGCTACATCCACGCCACAAGTCGTCTTGTTACTGCAGTGGGCCTTGATGACCATATTATTGTTGAAACAGCCGATGCCGTGCTTGTTGCTTCAAGGGCTCGTGTTCAGGATGTCAAGGTGCTTGTCGAAGAGCTTAAAAAGAGTCAGCGGGATGAGGCTGAGATTCATCGGCGCGTCTGCCGACCCTGGGGGACGTATGAAACTGTTGATTTTTCAGATCGCTTCAAGGTCAAGCGGATTACGGTGAATCCGGGAGCAGCATTATCACTGCAAAAACATCTTTATCGTGCCGAACACTGGGTCGTCGTCAAGGGAACAGCCCGTGTTACGGTAGGGGATAAAATAATTACACTCAGTGAAGATCAATCAACCTATATTCCTGTCGGAGAATTCCATCGCCTTGAGAACACCGAAAAAACTCCGCTTGAACTGATAGAGGTGCAGTCAGGCAGCTATCTTGGAGAGGACGATATCATTCGGGTCGAAGACCGGTACGGACGACACTAGAATAAAACTCTCAAGAGTATGAATGCCATGAAAATCAGCATGGACGATTTGCTCTCCATCTTCTGATTTTCTTTGATAGAACGATTAAAAATATTACATTTTCAAGTTATTGTTTAGTCGGCGGCAAACCTAAATATCAGTGTAATATGGCTGAAGAAACGAAAAATTCCGGGCAGAGACAGGGTGATATTGTCAAAGGTGATCTCTCCACTATCCTTGTCAGTGTAGGTAACCTTATTGACAGTACGATTGAGCCGGTAAGCAAGATTGTCGTCCAGGCCCTTGATTCTCTTGTTGTGGTTGCAAAACAGATCCTTGAAGGTGTAAATTCAACACTCGGCAGCAAGAAGTAAACTTCGAAAGTGTTGCGGTACATTCGGCAGCCAGGCGTTGTTCATACATGAATTCAGGCAAGCTTTTCTGTTAATGAAAAGCTTGCCTGTGCTGTTTTTATACGATACCATTCTTCTGTGTGGTAACTTTTTTTTATTATTGCAGGCTTTATACCTGTTTTTGATTGAATGATTTGAAGAATTATGGACGCTAAATTTGTCGAGTATCCCTCAAATGTGCCCTACAGTGCTGTAGAGGCGGAAGTTCTGGCATACTGGAATGAACACGGGATTTTTCACAAGAGCCTTGAAGAAAAACCTGCTGAGCGGGTGTACTCTTTTTATGAAGGACCTCCAACAGTAAACGGCAAGCCTGGAGTTCACCATGTCTTCAGCCGTACCATAAAAGATGTTGTCTGCCGTTACAAGACCATGCAGGGTTACCGGGTACCACGCAAGGCCGGGTGGGATACTCATGGATTGCCGGTAGAGATTTCAGTAGAGAAAAAGCTTGGTCTGAAAAACAAGGCCCAGGTTGTTGAGTATGGCGATGGCGAGTTTAATGCTGAGGCAAGGGCACTGGTGTACCATCATATTGACGACAATCGCGAAGGGTGGGGAAAGCTTACCGAGCGGATGGGATACTGGGTCGATATGGATCATCCCTATATTACCTGTACCAATGACTATATCGAATCGGTCTGGTGGGCGCTAAAAACCATCTTCGATAAAGGCCTCATCTACAAGGACTATAAAATTGTACCGCAGGACCCCAAGTCCGAAACCGTGTTGAGTTCGCATGAGCTTGCATTGGGCTATAAAGAGGTGAAAGACCCGAGTATTTATGTGAAATTCAGAATCAAGAACTCAGATGAATCCCTGCTGGTCTGGACGACAACCCCATGGACGCTGATATCAAATGTTGCCCTTTGTGTTGGCTCCGATATTGACTACGTCAAGGTTTCCCATAAAGAGACGGGAGAGGTGATGATTCTTGCCAAGTCGCGCATGCAGGTGCTGCTTGAAAAGAATGATGCCGGCGAATCGCTCTGGACTGTTATTGCTGAACTGAAAGGGCGTGATCTGGAGGGGCTCGACTATGAGCCACTGTTCACCTATATGCATCCTGAAAAAAAGTGCTGGTACGTTACCTCAGGCTCGTTTGTCTCAACTGAGGATGGTACCGGTATTGTGCATATCGCCCCTGCTTTCGGCGCTGATGACTATGAGATTGCCAAGAAATATGATCTGCCGATGCTTCAGCCGGTTGCCAGGAATGGCTGCTTCACAGCTGAGGTAAGCGATTATGATGGCATGTTTTTCAAGGATACCGATCCGCTCGTTATCCGTAAGCTCAAGGATTCGGGGAAATTGTACCGCAAGGAGATGATCACCCATACCTATCCCTATTCATGGCGTTATGATGTGCCGGTGATCTATTATGCACGTGAATCATGGTATATCAGGACGACAGCGATAGCCGACCGCATGGTGGAGCTCAACAAAACCATAAACTGGTGTCCTCCCGAGATCGGTACAGGACGTTTCGGCAACTGGCTTGAGGACAATAAGGACTGGGCGCTTTCACGTGAACGCTTCTGGGGTTCTCCGCTACCACTTTGGGTTTCGGAGGATTTTGTTATCGGTGATGATGCAGCCTCTGGCAAAATGTTTGCTGTCGGCTCCGTTGCGGAACTGCGCGAGGGATTCATTGATATTGATGGTCAACAGTGCCGGCTTGGAGATGCGCTCGACCGGGGAGAGGTGATGCTTGATCTGCACAAGCCTTTTGTGGACAGGATTTACTTTATCAGAGAGGGCGTGCGTTTTAATCGTACACCTGAACTTGTTGATGTATGGTTCGACAGTGGCTCCATGCCGTTTGCCCAGCTGCACTATCCATTTGAGAATCGCGAAGAATTCGATGCCTCCTTTCCTGCCGATTTTATTGCTGAAGGGGTCGATCAGACCAGGGGCTGGTTCTATACCCTGCACGCGATTGCCACACTTATTTTCGATAAGCCGGCATATAAGAACCTTATTGTAAACGGCCATATTCTTGATAAAAATGGTCAGAAAATGTCGAAGTCAAAGGGCAATGTGGTTGATCCCTTTGCAACCATGGAGCGATACGGCGCCGACGCGCTCCGCTGGTACCTGATGGTGACCAGCCCTCCATGGAGGCCGAAATCATTTAATACTGATGAGATCGAGGAAGAGCAGCGAAAGTTTTTCAGGGCATTCATCAATAGCTATAATTTTTTTGTACTTTACGCAAATGTTGACCACTTTACGTTCGCCGAGCCGGTAATTGCTGTGCAGGAGCGTTCCGAACTTGACCGCTGGGTGTTGTCATGTCTGAACACTCTCGTTGACGGTGTTCATTTGCGGATGGAACAGTATGATCTCACCGGGGCAGTAAGACTGATCAATGATTTCATCGTCGATGATCTTTCAAACTGGTATATCCGTCGCTCACGAAAACGGTTCTGGAAAAGTGACATGGGGCCGGATAAAATTGGCGCCTATCAGACACTTTATACTGCTCTTGAGATACTGGCAAAATTGCTTGCGCCTTTTACACCGTTTCTTGCTGAACGGATATATTTGAATCTGAACGGAATCAGTCGGCTCGAATCCTTCGAGTCTGTTCACCTTGCAGATTTCCCGGTGCTTGATATTTCTGCTATTGACCGACCGCTTGAGCAACGCATGAAAAAGGCACAGATCATTACTTCGCTTGTGCGTACAATGCGCGAAAAAGCCTCGATCAAGGTTCGTCAGCCGCTCAAGCGCATTCTGCTGGCTGTGAGTGATGCTTCAGCGAGGGAAGAGTATCGTCTGGTTGGTGATATCATCATGGAAGAGATCAATGTTCAGAAGATAGAGTACATCGAAGAAGAGGGTTCAGTCATCAGCAAGAAGGTAAAACCAAACTTCAAAACCCTTGGTCCTCGTTTCGGCAAGGAGATGAAAGCACTGGCGGAAGCCATCAGGATCATGAGTCATAAACAGATCGCGCTTCTTGAAAAAGAGGGTCAACTCTCGCTTGAACTTGATGGGAAGGTTTTTGAACTCCTGCGTGAGGATGTGGAGGTCTTGCACGAAGATATTGAGGGGTGGCTTGTAGCATCTGATGAAGCGAACGGTATCATGGTCGCACTTGATACAGAGATGACTGAAGAGCTTGAAATGCAGGGTCTTTCGCGTGAACTTGTAAGCCGTATCCAGGCGCTTCGCAAGGAGCGTGGTCTCGACATTACTGACCGGATATCACTTTCTCTTCAGGGTTCAGAAAAATTGCAGGAGGCGGTGAAGAGTAATGAAGCCTATATCAAGGCGGAAACGCTTGCCACCACCCTTGCCGTAGCAATGCTTGACCCTTCATCGGCATCAATGGTGAAAGAGGAGATGGTCAATGGTGAAATTTGCAGGTTATCGCTTGAAAAATATGAGAGTTAATAGTATTATTTAACTCTCTGTTTTTACGGCTTTCTGTTAGAATAAAACAAGGGAATATTATGGCCAAAAAAAACGATAGTGCTTCCAAAAAGGACAATGAGGTTATGGAAGAGCCTGTCCTGACTAAAACGTATTTATCCGACGAAGAACTCGAACATTTCAGGTTGCTGTTGCTTAAAAGACGTGAAGAGGTACTTCGTGACCTGGATATTTTGCGCTCTTCGCTTTCTGACGAGAACGTGGAGGATTCAATTAATTCAAATTACTCCATGCATATGGCTGATCACGGGACTGATACCATGGATCGTGAGCAGCGCTTCATGTTTATTGCCCGGGACGAAAAATATATCAACTATATTGATCAGGCGCTCGACAGGATCAGAAACAAGACTTACGGCATCTGTATCAAATCAGGTAAACCCATTCCGAAAAAGAGACTTGAGGCTGTTCCCCATACGTCAGTGAGAATTGAATTCAAGCAGAATAAAAAGTAGGATAAGGTCTTTATTTATAGATTGTAATTCTTCCAGACCAGTTTTTGGATTGGATCGAAAGAGGTGCGCGTAATGGCACCTCTCTTCACTTATCAGTCGTTTTCCTCTTTATCGGTAGTTGCGTCGTTTACCTCAATCGGATAGTCACCACTGAAACACGCTGTACAGTAGCTGCAGGTTTCATCCTCGAACGCTGGTACGCTGTTCATCAGACCTTGCATGGAGAGGTATTTCAATGAATCGACGCCGATATACTCCCTTATTTTTTCTATCTCCTCTTCATCATTGTCAAGATTGTCAAACATATGGGTGAGGAGCTGCCGCTTGGTCGGAAAATCCATGCCATAAAAGCAGGGGTTTGTGATAGGCGGTGAGCTGATATGCAGGTGGATAGCCTTCGGGTCAGCCTCCCGTATCAGTTTGATCAGCATTTTTGCAGTTGTCCCCCGGACGATAGAGTCATCGACCAGAATGATAGGCCTGTCCTGCAGCACGCCGCGAACGATGTTGTATTTTGAACGCACCTTGATGTCGCGGCTGTGGACGCCTGGCTGAATAAAGGTTCTTCCTACGTAGTGGTTGCGGATAAGGCCGTGTTCGAACCTTGCCGGCCGCTGCATTTTAATGCTTTCCCGAACAAAGCCCAATGCAGCAGTATTGGATGAGTCTGGAACACTGACGACGGTAAGCTCTTTTTCCCCTTCCTGATGCTCAATTGATGACTCTCTTGCAAGGTTTTTGCCAAGATTTCTTCTGACTTTGTCAACGGAATGCTTGAAAATAAAACTGTCAGGTCGGGCAAAATAGACATATTCAAAAATACAGCGTGCCTTGCGCTTTGATGGTGGCAGAAAGAGTGAGGTCGGTTTTTCGTTAGCTACTGCCAGGTGGTCGATCAGGAGGATTTCGCCGGGCTCGATATCCCGTATATATTCTGCCTGTATGATATCAAAGGCACAGGTTTCACTGGCTACGATATAGGAAAGCTCTCCGGTAAGAGGATCTACCTTTTTGCCGAGAGCAAGCGGTCTGAACCCGTAGGGATCCCTTGCGGCAATAAGCTGGTTGTTTGCCAGAATTACCATGGAGTAGGCACCCTGCACCTGTAACAATGCTTCATAGAGCTGGTTGATGGGCTCTTTTTTCCGGCTTCGTGCCGCCAGGTGCGGTATGATTTCGGTATCCGAAGAAGCCTGGAAAATAACTCCCAGTTCTGTCAGTTCACGCCGTAATGCACGCGAATTGGTAAGGTTTCCGTTATGGGCTATCGCAAGGCTTCCTGAGCGATAGGTCAGGGAAAATGGCTGAATATTGCTTGCAGATGAGGAAGAACCTGTCGTCGAATAACGGTTGTGACCTATAGCAGCGTAACCACCGAGGTTTTCAAAAATGGATTCATCCCTGAAAACTTCTGCAACAAGGCCCATGCCTTTATGCTGTTTGAAGAGGGTCTTCTTTTTGACCTTGTTGTATTCTGCTACGACTATACCTGCGGCTTCCTGTCCCCTGTGCTGAAGTGAGTACAGTCCATAGAAGGTATCTTCCGCGGGAGTTTTTGAATTAAAAACACCGAAAACTCCACACATAAATAATGGTATGTTAAAGTTTAGTAAACTTGTCAGCTACCTCTAAGCGAATGAACATAACCATTCAAACGGTAAATTGAAAATAATCGTTGCAGTTGTTCCTGATGATTGTTCTCAAATCGATCAACTATTTGATGGTCATGAGGATTTTTAAGGCTGGCTGGATTTTCGCGGTCAGTTTTTTTACAGAGGAATAGGTGAGCAGGGGAATTGTCTTTTCATGAAGTGGGTTATATTCCCTCAACGCAGCGTAAGAATCAACTTTAAATCAATCATTTTAATAAGGCTCACATATGGTATCAACGACAAAAAAAACTCCGACTCCGCCAGGCATAGCAATCTGGGTTGGTGTAACCCTTCTCTGGGGTACTGTTTTTTACTGGACATCGGTTTTCATGCTGCAGCTTGCATCTGCAAGGCTTGGAGAGGCTTATGTCAACCCCTCAGGGAGTGAGCTGCTGAAAGTGTATGGCATGCATGTCGTGGTACTGATCGTTTTCGCTCTTGTGGCCATGATGGTAAAAAAAATGCTCGAACCGGGAGGTCAAAAACAGATACAGCGGTGGGAGGAGATATCGGAAGGCAAGGGAGAAAAAATTTTTATTTCTTTTGCAGGAAGTCTTGCAACCAGTTTTTTCTTTACCGGCTTGACGGCTGCTACCCTTATAGGAAGTTCCCGTATTTTTGGTTTTGTTGTTGATTTAACCCTGTCGGTTGTTCTTCTTGCAGGAGTGTTCAACATTGCCGCCGGACTTGCAGCATCACTGATTGTCGGTCTTGTTTTCCTGATTGCCGGGGTAGGAAAGAAAAAATCCTGAGGAGCAGAAATTGCAGAAGTGGAGTGGTCCGAAACAAAAAAGCACAGTTTGCTGACTGCGCTTTTTTGTTTTTTATGTGGAGCTAAGGAGACTCGAACTCCTGACCCTTTGCATGCCATGCAAATGCTCTACCAACTGAGCTATAGCCCCTTTTGAAGTTCTAATTAAAAGAAAAAAAACTTGTTTTTCCAACTTGTTTTGTTGATTCTTTAAAAAGAACCGGTTGTCAACGTTAAATATGCTGTTATGTCACTTTTGTTTGTCGTCAGGGAAGGGTTTTCAAATATTGGAAGGGCAAAACTGCCAGCAGCTATTACGGTTACGATCAGTTTTTTCGCGCTTGTATTGCTTGGCCTTTTCAGTACCGTTTCCTTGAGTTTTCTTGATGTTATTCAGGAAATTCAGAGCAGGGTTGAACTTGAGGTTTTTCTTGGCGAATCAATGAACGAATCTCAGGCGAAGGAAGCTGCTCGACAGATAAAAATACTCAAGGGAGTTCGGGAGGCTCATTATGTTTCGAAGGATGAAGCTGCTCGAACTTTTGCACATGACTTTGGAGAGGATATCAACAAAATTCTCGGTTCAAACCCGCTTCCAAGATCAGTCCGGCTGAAGTTTTTTTCCGCGTATGCCCGGCCCGACAGTATTGAGCGGATTATCCCGAAAATCCGTAACATATCGCCAGACGTTGACATCCGCTATAATCAGGCATTTCTCTCCCAGATTGAGGAGAATGCCAGGTTGTTTACGTTGATAACCGGAGGCATAGGGGTGTTGATTTCGCTGGCGACAATCGTCCTGATCGGTTATACCATCAGGCTGGCCATGTATTCAAGGCAGGAAAAGATCAGAACCATGCGTCTTGTTGGAGCTACAGGCTGGTTCATTGGTGCCCCCTTTATTATTGAAGGGGCAATTCAGGGTTTGCTTTCCGGGATACTTGCTGCAGGGGCGGTTTATCTGCTCTTTGATCAACTGCTTTTTCGCTATGAGCCGGTTCTTTTCGATGTAGTGCAACCCTCAGCCCTTCTCGTTTACCCCTCAACGGTAGTGCTTGGTCTTCTCCTTGGTGTTTTTGGCAGTGCACTGTCGGTGAGCAAGTATCTAAGGAAGGTTTCGAAGCGGTAGCCCCGGTTACCGCTCAAGCGAGTAGAGGAGACTGATCTCTGAGCTCCATGCAGCGGAGTCCGGCGTTTCAAGGATCAGCGGAATCTCATCGAACTCCTGATGGTTCATGATGTATGAGAAGACATTCATGCCTATCGTTCCTTTACCGATACCTGCATGGCGGTCGATCCTGCTGCCAAGCGGCTGGAGGGCATCATTGAGATGCATTCCGCGCAGGTAACGGAGTCCAACGATCCGGTCGAACTCCTGAAAGGTGGATTCGATTGCTTCAGTAGTCTGCAGGTCATAACCGCTTGCAAAGAGATGGCAGGTGTCGAGGCAGACCGCGACCCTTGATTTATCATCGACCTGATCAACCAAAGAGGCCAACTGTTCGAACCGGTTTCCCAGGTTGGTTCCCTGTCCGGCAGTGTTTTCAATAACGGCTGTTACGCTCTTTGTTGCATCAAGCGCCATATTGATGGATTCAGCGATAAGCTGCAGGCATCGCTCTTCATCAATTTCCTTCAAATGGCTTCCCGGATGAAAATTCAGCAACAGCAGTCCGAGATCTTCAACACGCTGCATCTCCTCGATAAACGCTTCACGCGCACGCTGGAGTTTGTCTGGATCGGGACTGCCGAGGTTGATAAGGTAACTGTCGTGCGGCAGGATGTGTTCGGGTTTAAAGCCGCCGTCACTGCAGTTTCTGCGGAACGCGTCAATTGAGGAGGTAGTCAGTTTCGGGGCTTTCCACTGGCGCTGGTTTTTGGTAAACAGCGCAAATGCTTTAGCTCCGATGCTGGTAGCCTGGAGCGGGGCATTTTCAACTCCTCCGGCTGTACTGACGTGTGCACCAACCCGTTTCATAGAGAAAAAATAAAAAATGAAGGAAAATTAATCGGCACTGCCGAATTTTTTTGCCTGTCCATCCGTGAGATTCAGGGTTTCACGGACAGTAAATGTAGAGCCTTTTGCTGACGATGTTGAAAGCATTTCACCAAGTAGCCCGGTTGAAAAAAGCTGAACGCCGAGAATCAGCAGCAGGATGCCGAGAAACAGAATGGGGCGGTTGCTGACCGGTTTATGAAGCAGGACTTTATCAAGGGTGACGTAAAGGCTGATGACGAAGCCCAGCAGAAAACTGGAAAGGCCGGCCATACCGAAAAAATGCATGGGACGGCGAAGGTACCGGGTAATAAAGAGTACCGAGAGAAAATCAAAGAGCCCTGATAAAAATCGCGATGAACCGTATTTTGTGCTGCCGAATTGCCGGGCCCTGTGGTTTACCGGCAGTTCAGTTATTCTGAATCCCATCCATTCAGCCAGTACGGGAATATAACGGTGCATATCTCCGTGCAGCTCCAGTCGCCGGGTTACCTCTTTGCGGTAGACCTTCAGTCCGCAGTTGAAATCATGAATGGTGATCCCTGTAAAGAGTCGTGTAACTGCATTGAAAAGCTTTGACGGGAGAATTTTGGTGAGCGGATCCTTGCGCTGCTGTTTCCATCCGCTGACCAGATCATACCCTTCCTGCAGTTTTTTGATCATCTCCTTGATCGCGAAGGGGTCATCCTGCAGATCGGCATCAATTGTGCAGACATAATCTCCTGCTGCAGCCATGAAGCCTGCCGACAACGCTGCGGTTTTACCGAAGTTCCTCTGAAACGAGATCAGGCGAAGTTCCTGTTTTGAAGGAACCATCCTGCCGATCAGCGCGCACGAATCGTCGGTGGAGCCGTCATCAACCAGGATGATTTCAAAACTGAACGGTTCCGGAAAGAGCTGCCGAAGCTCGTTTTCACCCATGGCCAGATAGAGTTGCCCGATAAGGTCAGGAAGCGATTCCCGTTCATTGAAGAGCGGAACGATGACGGAGAGTGAAGTCAAATGGTCAAAGGATAATGGGTAACGAATAATCGACAAGGGAAAAGTAAGGAGGAAACGGGCTAAAGCCAAACGATTCTTGCTTATACGCCTCTTCTCGCAGGATCCCAGATGTATTTGTGCAGCTGGAGCTGCAATCTTGCCCTGAGGCGGTCGCGGAGCATCCATGCCGCCAGTTCAGCGGGATCGAGTGTACCGTAAACGACTCCCATCATCACGGTGAAGGAATCAGTCAGACGGTATTCATCGAGCAGCGATGTTGCCCAGTCATAGTCATCCTTTCCCGCAAGTACCATCTTGAACTCAAAGGTCTGGCGGTGGGTTGGTTCTGCTGCAAGCGCAAGCTCGATGTTTTCAGGATTGTTCTGATCGCAGACGCCCGATGACGGCGGTTTCAGGTCAATGATTTTATGCACCCGGCTGTCAACCCCGGCAACAGGGAGAAAACCGCCCGTTTCTAGCAGCACCTTCTGCTCAAGATCGCAGAGCTGGCGCATGAGGCTGTGCACTGCTGGCTGCAAAAGCGGTTCACCTCCTGTGATCTCAATAACAGGGGCTTGAAAACCAAGTGCAAACCGGATGACCTCATCTATTTCAAGAACACTACCGCCTTCTTCAGCATAGGCGGTATCGCAGCCAATGCACCCGTGTCCGCATCCCGCGAGCCTTATGAAGGCGCAGGGCCAGCCGGCAAAAGAGGATTCTCCCTGGATTGAGTGAAAGATCTCGGTGATGTTGAGGGTACCGCTGGTCATGAGTGCTGGATGGTTAGCAGCTTCTCAAGGGCATCCGGGTACAGTTCATGTTCGCATGCAAGCACTCTTGCTGCAAGGCTCTCCGGGGTATCGCCCGGCAACACCGGGACCTTTCTCTGCAGCAGGATTTTTCCCTTGTCGTATTCCTCGTTGACAAAGTGCACCGTCGCTCCGCTTTCCGTTTCGCCAGCTTCAAGCACCGCAGTATGCACATGGATGCCATACATTCCCTCACCGCCGAATTTTGGCAGCAGGGCAGGATGGATGTTGAGCATCTTATCCGGAAACGCCCTTACGACCGCATCAGGCACCTTCCGCATGTAGCCTGCAAGCAGAACATTGTCGATCTGAGCTTCCTTCAGGCATCCGACCATCGCTTCAGCAAATTCATCAAAGGAGCCGAACTGCTTTTCCAAGAGATGCACCGTTGCAATGCCGTGTTCTCGCGCAAACTC
>JAAXWX010000014.1 GCA_013334755.1 Chlorobiaceae bacterium
ACAACAACAGCCAACGCTCTGACAAAACTCGGTGTCAAGGTCGATGTCATTCCTGAATCGTTTGACGGCCCCGGTTTTGCAAAAGCTATTGCAAAAGCACTGCTGTAGACGAAGGCTCCACACCGTATAACCATCCGGTTACAGATCTTCAATATCCGGGATATCATCATTGATTGCAGAACTCAATTTGCATACAGAAGCATCCGGAATATCATCGTCATCGCATTCAGAGGTTAATTTGCATTCCGACACATCCGGCAGGTCATCCTGGTCGAAAACAGGAACCACGATGAATTCCTCTCTTTCTGACACTGTTCTTTCCGGTTGTGTTTTTTCCGACTGCGTCTGTTCAGAAAAAAGAAGCAACTGCCGTTCAGGTTCGTGAAATCCGGCTTCCGGTTTATATTTGCCTGTCTGCTCTCCGTTTATGCCCTCTCCTTCAGGCTCTTCGACTGTTTTCTGTACGGAAGTGTATTTTCTGCGCCGGGAAGTAGTCTGATTATTCATTGCGCTGAACGAGTCCAGATTCTGTTCAAGTGTCTCCCTTACGGTTTCTTCAAGTTCCATCCGCATGGCATGCAGAAACTGCAGAGAGTCGGCCCGGTGCTGGGCAAGCTCGCGGCGAAGGTCTTGTCCTGTTTTTTCAATTTCCTTCCGCTCTATGCCCGGCCAACCAGTCAGAATCATTGCAAGCAGTGCAGCAAGCATTAAAAAAACAGCAATAAGCAGTGCGGTTGTCATGATGATTGGTTATACAGATTTTTCAATATCAGAAAGAAGCGCTGAACCTATCACCCTGTTTGCGCTGACAAGCCCTTCTCCGGATATCGTTGTCTTTCCCTTATAATCAAAACAGCATCCCCCGGCTTCCGTCACGATTGGAATCAGTGCTGCACAATCCCATGGGCTCATGATTTTATCGACTGAGACTTCTGCACGACCGGATGCAACGAGCATATGACCATAGCAGTCCCCCCATCCACGAACAAGAGCGGCTTTATGGCGAAGCAGGTCGACAGGATGCTGAGATAACTGGTCGAGCAGATACTCTTTTTCCGTAAAGAGCACGGTTGCGTCCCTGACATCACTGATTGATGAGACCGTTATCGGTGATCCGTTTAAAAATGCTCCGATTCCCCGTTCGGCATAATAAAGCTCTCTGAGCGCAGGAAAATGAACAACACCAAGGCTCACAGTTCCATCTATCTCAAGAGCAATCATCACACCGTAAAGCGGCACACCGTGAATGAATGCCTTAGTGCCGTCAATTGGATCAATGATCCAGCGACGGTTGTTAGAAGATGGACGCTCTTCAAATTCTTCACCCAGCACTCCATCTTCAGGATTACGGGAGGTAATTGCGATACGGATCAGCTCTTCGGCTTTACGATCGGCTTCGGTAACCGGGGTTGCATCCCTTTTGGTGAACACCTGCAATGATTTACGGGAAAAGTAACTAAGGGTTAACTGCCCTGCCTGTTCGGCCAGTTCAATAGCAAGCTGAAGATCGGATGTCATGGTTTTCTCTATTCTTTTAATATCTTGTTGATCAAATTATTTAATGCCGAGTACTGGAAGGTCGCATCTACAGCATTCATGCTTAACCCCGGACAAACACCTGAAAAGAAACTGTCGCCCGGCAAGTTAGTTAATCAATATCGTAAAATACAATGAAACGCTTGATTGCCGAACGCGAAAAAGCCCGACTTGGAGGTGGAGAAAAACGCATTGACTCACAGCATAAAAAAGGCAAGTTTACAGCTCGCGAACGCCTTAATCTCTTGCTTGACGAAGGCAGTTTTGAAGAATATGACATGTTTGTCACGCACAGGACAACTGATTTTGGCCTTGACAAGCAAAACTATCTTTCAGACGGTGTCATTACTGGTCACGGTACCATTGATGGTCGTCTTGTCTATATTTTCTCTCAGGATTTTACCGTTCTTGGCGGTTCGCTTTCAGAAACCAACGCACTTAAAATCTGCAAGGTGATGGACCAGGCCATGAAAGTCGGCGCACCCTTCATCGGAATCAACGACAGTGGCGGGGCAAGAATCCAGGAAGGGGTAAGAAGTCTTTCCGGCTATGCAAGTATTTTCCAGAGAAACGTCATGGCATCGGGGGTCATTCCCCAGATATCGGCTATTTTCGGTCCATGTGCCGGCGGTGCGGTTTACTCCCCTGCGCTTACTGATTTCGTAGTCATGGTCGAAAAAACCAGTCATATGTTTGTCACTGGTCCAAAAGTTGTAAAAACCGTTACCGGAGAAACCATCACTGACGAGGATCTTGGAGGTGCTTCAGTTCATGCAACAAAATCAGGAGTCACCCATTTTGTAGGCGCGGATGAAACTGAAGGAATCCTGCTGATAAAAAAGCTGCTCAGTTACCTGCCACAAAACAATCTTGAAGAACCACCTCTTGCTGTTTGTGACGATCCAGCCGATCGCCTTGACGACAAACTGAACTCCATCATACCCGAAAAGCCATCCATTCCTTACGACGTCAAGGATATTATCTATTCGATTGCCGATAACGGAGAGTTCCTCGAAGTTCAGCGGCAATATGCCAGAAACATTGTTATCGGTTTTGTCACCTTCAACGGCATCTCTACCGGTATAGTCGCCAACCAGCCCAACTACCTTGCCGGTTGTCTTGACATCAACGCATCCTGCAAGGCTGCAAGATTTGTACGATTCTGCGACGCCTTCAACATTCCCATCGTCACCCTTGTGGATGTTCCCGGTTTCCTTCCCGGCAGTGCTCAGGAATTTGACGGCATTATCACTAACGGTGCAAAACTGATTTTTGCCTATGCAGAAGCCACCGTGCCGAAAATCACCATCATCCTGCGAAAAGCATATGGAGGAGCATACATCGTCATGAGCTCCAAGCAGCTGCGCGGTGATGTCAATTATGCATGGCCGACGGCAGAAATAGCTGTCATGGGCCCGATAGGCGCCATTGAGGTACTCTTCAACAGGGATCTGAATGCCATTGAAGATCTGGAAGAACGTGCCCGGTTTGTAGCTGAAAATGCAGCGGAGTATCGTGAAAAGTTCTCCAATCCCTATGAAGCGGCGAAATTCGGATATATTGACGATATCATCGAACCGCGCAATACCCGTTTCAGGATCATTCGCGCCCTTCAGACGCTCTTGACAAAAAAAGATAACAATCCTCCCAAAAAGCACTCGACCATACCATTGTAAACGGAAAAAAAATATGACATCGATCATTCAATATTTTCCGGTCAATCTCTCGGAGATTCACAGTCAACATGTGGTAATGGCTGTAACAGGATACAGTATTGTCTTTCTCTCTTTCTTCCTGCTCGCACTGCTCTTCAGCGTGATACCGAAGTTCCTCTCCTGGAATATCAGAAGAACATTTGACGATGAGGGTGACAAAGTAAAAAAAGCCCTGGCAGGAAACATGATTCCCGGAGAGGTCAGTGCTGCTATCAGTATGGCAATCTCGCTCTATCTCGATGAGCTTCACGATCAGGAAAATGCAATTCTGACTATCAGGAAAGTGGGAAAAACCTACTCACCCTGGAATTCAAAAATTTACAATGTCATTAATACTAACCGTTTTCAATGATGAGACGATATAAATTCACAATAAGCGGCAACAAATATAACGTCGAAATTAAATCTCTCGAAGAAAACATTGCCGAAATAGAGGTAAATGGTACATCCTATCAGGTTGAGTTGGGTCAGGAAATCAAAACACCGCAAACACCGAAACTTGTACGATATACCCCTCCAGCACCGCCAAAAGCGCCAATACTCAATACACCAGGCTTGAGCATGATCAAGGCCCCTCTTCCAGGCACGATTATTGCAATCTCAGTCAAACCCGGCATGCAGATAAAACTGGAACAACCAGTACTTGTTCTTGAAGCCATGAAAATGGAAAACAATATTTTTGCAGAAAAAGCCGGTACCGTCAAGACTGTCAGGGTAGCGGTAGGCGATACAGTCATGCAGGGTGATATCCTGATAGAAATTGAATAACACCATTATGGACGGACTTATGCAGCTTTACGGGTATTCCGGTTTTGCAAATGCAACTCCGGGGCACCTTTTGATGATTCTTGTCGGAATGGTTTTCATCTACATAGCCATCCGCTTTGAATATCAACCAATTCTTCTGGTTCCGATCGGTTTCGGCATCCTGATCGGCAATACCCCGTTTATCGAGCATGGCGGAATGGCGCTGGGCATCTATCAGGATGGCAGTGTTTTGAACTACCTTTACCAGGGAGTACTCAAAGGGATTTTTCCTCCCCTGATTTTTCTCGGAATCGGAGCCATGACCGATTTTTCGCCGCTTATTTCAAATCCAAAGCTTATCCTGCTCGGAGCCGCGGCACAGCTTGGCATTTTCATGACCTATCTCGGTGCTATCTCTCTCGGCTTCACCAATACCGAATCAGCTTCAATAGGCATAATCGGCGGTGCTGATGGCCCGACAGCAATCTTCCTCTCCTCCCGGCTTGCTCCGCATCTCGTAGGCTCCATAGCTATTGCCGCGTATACCTATATGGCTCTTGTCCCCCTTATTCAGCCACCGATCATGCGCCTGTTAACCACCCAAAAAGAGCGTAGAATCAAAATGAAACCGCCTCGTTCAGTTACCAAAATCGAAAAAGTCATTTTTCCCGTATTCGGCCTGCTCCTGACCGGATTTATCGCTCCCGGATCCCTGCCTCTTCTTGGTATGCTTTTTCTTGGCAATCTGCTCAAGGAATCAATGGTCACAAAAAGGCTTGCTGATACTGCAAAAAATGCCATGATAGACATTGTCACCATCATTCTTGGCGTTACTATCGGAGCTTCAACACAAGCGACAACATTTCTGACTCACAGTTCCGTGCTTATTTTCATTCTTGGTGCGACTGCATTCATGTTCTCAACAGCCGGCGGAATCCTTTTTGCAAAGTTCATGAACCTTTTTCTTTCCGAGGAGAACAAAATCAACCCGCTGATCGGTGCAGCAGGTGTTGCAGCTGTGCCGGAAAGCGCCCGTGTCGCCCAGTTAGAGGGGCTGAAAGCCGATCCGACCAATCACCTGATTGTGCATGCCATGGCTCCGAATGTTGCCGGAACAATCGGGTCAGCCATTGCCGCCGGTATTATGATGAGTTTTTTACTGTAAAGCAGATTTTTCCGGCACAGGATCCACCCCTTTGAATTGAATCGGAGTTATCGTCTTCATATACCGTCAGTTACTGGTAACTGACGGTTCATGCTGAACCGGGTTACTTTTTCTGCTTTTCAGATTATATAATTCAGTAACACTGAATTCAAGCAAATCCGGATCACGCTATAACGTCAACGGCTCAGTGACTCTGCAGGATATCTGAATCAGTTATGCTTATGTATTAATTTCTCCAAAGATGCGATTTTTTCGAAAAGCAACATATTGTCGACCGGTTTGACGATATAATCATTCATCCCGCATTGCATTGCCTGTTTAACCGTTTCATTATCTGAATCACCGCTCAAACCGATGATTGGAATGTTTCTGTAGTCATGTTTTCCAGAACGGATGCGCTTTGCAGCTTCAATACCGTCAAGAACCGGCATCTGAATATCCATAAGCAGCAGATTGCAATGATGGTTTTCCAGAATATCAAGAGCTTCCTGTCCGTTTGATGCCTCCATCACTGTTACTCGCAGCTTCTGCAGCATTGTTCTTATGATCATACGGTTGACAGCCGAATCATCAACAACAAGCAGCGTCTTACCGGCAAGTGATCCTTGCAGAGCAGTAGAGTTTTTCTGAATAGATGCTGAAAGCGCCTGCAAAAGCTCCGGAAGAACTATAGGCATTGAAAGTAACCCGTGTATACCTGACTTTTCAGCACGAGCCCGAAGAACATAAGAGGGGGCCTGGGTATATGCAACAACGGGCAGATGTTTACCGTTGCTCCTGATCTTGTATGCAAGCTGGTAGACATCAAGACCAGAACGATCAAGATTTGCAAGAAGAAGATCATACCTGCCCGAATCAATCATCTGCATTGCCTCAGCAAAACTGGATGCTTCGTCAGTATCGACTCCAAGTGGCATAAGATAACTGCGGAACAGTGCATGATTCTCAGTATCATCATCGACAAGCAGAAACCTCTTCCCTGAAAACAGCGTCCGGTTATCAATATAGAGTTGTGCCTCATAGTCAGCAATTTCATTTTCACCAAGCACGGGGAAACTCAATACAAATTCGGTAAACTCGCCATGCACTGAATTGCAAATGATATCACCGCCAAATGAACGCATAACTCGTTTGCAGAAAGCAAGGCCGAGTCCTGTGCCCCCTTTTCTTCCTGAGGTAAAAAACGGGTCGAAAAGCTTACCGATATTTTCCTTTGAAACACCTGGACCGGTATCCCTGACAAAAACCTTGTTCTGGGTTTCACCGCGCTGCAAATGAATATCGATACAACCATCGGGAAAAGAGCGGAGAAAATAGAGAGCATTCAAGACCAGGTTGAAAAGCACAAAGATATACATGTTCTCGGCACCCAGAAACATAAAATCTTCACCTTCCCGAAAATGCACTCGTGCACGCTCCTCATCCGACTCATAACTGTATTCATCAAGTGCCTTGCGTGTTACAGCGGCTACGGAAAGAAAGGCAAACCCTTTTTTCATCGACGATTGCTCTTTGACCTCCTCAAGAATCATTTCAATAACCTGTATGCCCCGGTTAACCGCCAGTTGACCATTTGCAACACTTTGATAGATTCTTTCTATTCCTCCCGAAGTAACCTGTGTAAACATCCTGTCGGGATGATAGAGCGGTAGTTCCTGCTGGATAGCATCAAAATTATAACGGATCTGACCCAGAGGATTGCGCATCTCATGAGCAATACCACCCGCCAGAGCTTGAAGGGCATTGTTTCTTTCCTGGGCCATCAAACCTCTTTTATTGCTGTAGCTGAAACCATACCCGGCGATGATGGTAAAAAACAGCACCAGAAAATAGAGCGGCTGATTGAAAGTCGGATGAAGTTCGACGTGAGGAACCGAGAGAAAATAAAACAGGATCGCCCCGGCGACACCGATTATCAGGTCAATTAAAAAAATCAGCCAGTTTGGAACAAATGATATCAGCACAAACAGCATGAATATTTCCCAGTACAGCCAGAGCTCATGAAAGTTGTTCATGATGAGATTAACCGTAAAAATAAAGGGAAGAACAAAAATGAGAATAAAATGCCAGTAGTAAGTAAAAAAGGTATTGGGAACGCCGGTACTGACCAGTTTTTCTTTAAACAACATTGACAGACAAAGCAGTGTTGCCGTCATACGAAGAAAAACATTCTCATAAGGAAGATGAAATCCGTACTTGAAAATGAAATAAAAAAAGAAATGAGCCGGCGCTCCAAGCAAGGCAGCAGCAAGCGAATTGAAGCGAGATATCTGAGTACCTTCATTTATACTATGCCGTATATAGGAGAACAGCTTCAATCTACACCCCCAAGTAATTTCTCGACACATTCATCCGCAGCCCTGAAACAGGCCTCGATGGATGCTCCCCGACGGTAGTCACCAGTTGCACCAAAACCGGCAAAAGGTTCAAGTTTTTTATCGATATCCCGAAGCAGCCGGTGATGCATCGGCGAATATGCGCACAAACCTTCTTCTATATACCGGTATGCGAAAGACTCTCTTGTATTGTCATGTATATTAAAGTAAGGCCCGGCAATCTGCTCTCCAAGTGCGACGACATCTTCAGGCTTTGTGCTCTTTGAAACAACAGATCTCGAAACCCTGCCGCTGAATGTATAGCGAACAAGGTCCAGATCGTTGATACCGTATGCCCCTGCATTGCTCAAGGGGAAAGAGTGATCGAACACCATGGCCCGCTGCGACTGCTGGAAAACATCCCGGGCGTATTTCACAATAGCGACAGCTACCGGGTAATACCGTACTCTGCGAAGCAGAGCTGCAGCTTCAGGAAGAAGCCCTTCAAACAGAATACTCAGCCGGCCCGCCGGAAGTGCAGATATAACCCTGTCATAACCTGCCGATTCCTGGACACCCCCTTGCTGATAGCCGACCATGATAGCGCCTGTTCCCGGATCACGTGAAACAGAAGTTACCCTGTGACCTGTAATAATTCTGAGCAAACCAGTTCCGGAGAAGGCCTGAAACGCATCAAGCATTCCATGCATTCCGCTTTTTAACTGTTCATAACTGTCAAGGACAAGAGCCAGATTTGAACCGAAATTTCCTAGATAACACTCATCAGGCTCCGCGCCGTTCATACGTACCGTGACCGGCCTTACGACATGACTTAGACAAGGCTCTTGCAAATAGCCGGCAAGTGAAAGATGATCATACTGCTCTGCAAGCCTGTTGAAATAATCGCTGTTGAGCACTCCCATCCTGCGATCCTTCATAATTGCCCGGACATGGGGATACAGCTTCCTGATACCGTCAAAACCGCATAATCCGATAAACCGGATAGTATTCAAGAGTTTCGCCCCTTCCTTGTTTATCCTTACAACACGCCCATCGATCATCTGCGACGTATTGAACCCGAAATATTCATAGTCATGAACACCACATTTCTGCACAAAGTCGCGGAACAACAGATAATTTTTACCAATATTTTTACCTCCAAAATCAAGCCAGCGACCAAGAAGCTGTTCGCTGCCAATCCTGCCACCGATTCGCTCTTCGGATTCATAGAGGTCTACCTCAATATTGCGTTGTGTCAGAAAAAATGCTGAAGCAATCCCTGATATCCCGCCACCAATGACTGCAACCCTCATTATCTGGTCGCATCCTCTTCAACAAACTTGCTGACTTTTGCTTTAAACTGCATTTGACTTCTTGATGATATTTTCTCAATCCGCTCTCTCTGCTGCTGGTAACGCTTGCTGCTCATGTAAGCAAAAGCATTCAGCGTGGCCTCAGCGCAAACCTTGCCCCACTGCATGACCTGAATATAGACCGGTGCTTCCTTGTCTTCGCTTGTTTCATCCGCACTAAAACCGCAGTATGCTCTCAGTATAATGGGTGCACCCGACTCAAGGTAATGAAAAAAATTCGTATTGTATTTTAAAAGTCCAAGTCCCCCATCAAAGGATAAGCCCTGAAGATGCGCAGTAGTAATAGCTGCCTGCCTCAGCGCTTCAAGCATAAGCATTCCCTGGACATGGTCAGATACATGGTCGAAACTCAGCTCTTCAGTTTCTTCAAGCATGTTGAAATGGTGCAGCCGTCCGGAGGTAAAGACTTCTGAAATCAAAACATTGGCATCATTTTTTTTATGCACATATTTTTTATCCATCAACCCGGGTAAACTGTCTTCCATTGTCAAGGCAAGTGGACTCCTGACCAGGCTTTTCAGATCGAGAGGCAGCTTTTTCATCAGTTTGGCGGCCGTCTCAATATCAAATGGTGGCGTACCCTTTAAGGAGGGGTAGGAAAGTGATTTGAGTAAAGCATACACACCGGGATTGGCTATGCGAAAGTCCGGAGAAATAAAAATTTCACATGCTTCGCCGAGGAGCATAAGAAAAAGGGAGACTTCATCGACTGATTCGACATTGACAACCTGAAGAGCTCCTGCCTGAAAAGGCAGCTTGTCCCCGTCGAAAAGAAGCGTATAAGGCTTTCTGCCGGGGTTGAGGGTAAGAACGCCATGATCCTTTCTCGGTCTTCTGAAATTTCTCTGTATCGGAAGCCGCACAATCGGAGAAGGATAGGCGGTTGTCCGCAACTTGTGGACAAGCGAGATATTTACTGATTGTTTGAACATAATATCACTCCAGCAAAGTTATTAATGGTAATGGCCGTCTACCCGCTAAAACCGATTTCAGGTAGTTCAGCGCCTTTTCACAATTTAATTTTCTAACGGGGAGGGGGATGTATATTTTAAACTTCAATTTACTGTATTGTTTCTATTCTAATATACTTAATAGAAAAAAAATATTCGCTTGACTTGTTCTTTTTTGTGACGCATCTACTGTCTGACTCGTGCTATTTTGCGTATATTTTGATTTATTTTCAAAAAATTCACACTCAGCCCCCCAAAAAAGGACCATCTGCAGAGGAAATAAAAACTTCCCGGACGGGTATCAATACGGCAGATCGTATTTGCCGGCAATGCTTCCGGAAGTTTCAGGATTTTCGTATTTTTGGCTTTTTAAAACCCTAATTTGTCATCCGCCATGAGCCAGCTCAATTTACTTAACATTGTCCAGCGACCCAGAAGACTTAGAAAAAGTGCTGCGATCAGAAACCTTGTTCAGGAAAAAAACCTGACGGTAAATGATCTTGTCTATCCTCTCTTTGTCTGCCCGGGAACCAACGTCGTTGAAGAGGTTGCTTCCATGCCGGGAAGCTTTCGCTACTCGATCGATAATGCAGTAAAAGAGTGCCAACAACTCTGGGATCTTGGAATTCAGTCTATCGACCTCTTCGGTATTCCTGAAATAAAAACTGAAGACGGCAGTGAATCCTACAATGAATACGGTATCATCCAGGAGGCCATCCGCGCCATCAAGGCAAAGGTTCCCGACCTGTGCATTATGACTGACGTGGCACTCGATCCGTTTACCCCCTTCGGCCATGACGGTCTGGTCAGAGATGGCATTATTCTCAACGACGAAACCGTTGAGGTGCTCTGTAAAATGGCAATTTCTCATGCTAATGCCGGTGCTGATTTCGTCTCCCCGAGCGACATGATGGACGGCCGTATCGGCGCTATCAGGGAGGCTCTTGACGATACAGACTTCTCAGATGTAGGTATTCTCTCCTACGCTGCCAAATATGCATCGAGCTTCTACGGACCTTTTCGTGACGCTTTGCATTCAGCACCGCAGTTCGGTGACAAGACCACCTATCAGATGAATCCCGGCAATACCGACGAAGCTATGAAAGAGATCGAACTCGATATCATGGAAGGCGCTGATATCGTTATGGTTAAACCCGGTCTCGCTTATCTGGATATCGTCTATCGGACCAAAGAACGCTTTGATACTCCGGTTGCGATCTACCATGTCTCCGGTGAATACTCCATGGTCAAAGCAGCTGCCCAACGTGGATGGATCGACGAACAGAGAGTCATGATGGAATCACTGCTTTGCATGAAGCGTGCAGGTGCCGATCTTATCTTTACCTAC
Organism: Chlorobiaceae bacterium; assembly: GCA_013334755.1. GTDB lineage: Bacteria > Bacteroidota > Chlorobiia > Chlorobiales > Chlorobiaceae > Chlorobium. Next base: position 11,150 of record JAAXWX010000014.1, read on the forward strand.
TATGCAAAGGAAGCAGCGAAAATACTTCGCTGAGCCTCTCTCTGAAAGAGTTATCCAATTCAAAAAGCCCGGCTGTAAAGTTCAGATAGCAGCCGGGTATTCTACTGTATAAAAACATGATACGATACTTTACGGCAGGTGAATCACATGGACCGGCACTTTCTGCAATAGTGGAAGGCATGCCTGCAGGAATCTTCGTCACACCTGAGGAGATCAACAAACAGTTAGCCCGCCGTCAGCAAGGACATGGCCGGGGTGGACGCATGAAAATCGAGACCGACAAGGCAGAGATACTCTCAGGCATCAGATTTGGGAAAACAATCGGTTCACCAATTTCCATGGTGATCAGAAACAGGGACTGGGAAAACTGGACAACCACCATGTCCCAATTTGAGAAACCTGATAAAACGTGTGCGAAAATCACCATTCCAAGACCAGGCCATGCCGACCTGGCTGGACGCATCAAATATGGCTTTGACGATATCCGTCCTGTTATTGAACGCTCATCAGCACGAGAAACTGCAGCCAGAGTTGCCGCTGGAACACTTTCAAGAGTCTTTCTCAAGGCTCTTGGCATTGAAATCGGCAGTTACATCTCGGCAATCGGATCGGCTGCAGAATCTTCTCCTGATAAACAACTTGCACTACTCCTCAGAGAAGGAGCTGAAGCCGTCGCAACACAGGCCGATCTTTCGCCGGTACGCATGCTCCAAAAAACAACTGAAGCACAAGCTCTTGCGGCCATAGATGCAGCAAGTGAACGTGGAGATACCCTTGGTGGAATCATTGAAATTTTTATTACCGGAGTACCTCCGGGCTTTGGCAGCTATGTTCAGCACGACAGACGTCTCGATGCCGCACTCGCAGCAGCGATCATCTCCATTCAGGCTATCAAGGGAGTTGAAATCGGTACCGCTTTTGAAAACGCAGGAAAACCAGGCTCAGAGGTACACGATGAATTTTACCTCTCTCGGGAAGAAGGTGTTTTCAGAAAAACAAACCGGTCCGGCGGACTTGAAGGAAGCATGTCAAGCGGACAAACCATTCACCTCAGGGCGGCCATGAAACCTATCTCCTCTCTGGTGACTCCCCTGCAATCCTTTGATATTGAAACCCTACAGCCAACACCATCACGATTTGAGCGCAGCGACACCTGCGCGGTACCTGCTGCAGGGGTAGTTACCGAAGCTGTTCTTGCACCGGTAATCGCCAATGCACTGCTTGAAAAGCTCGGTGGTGATCATCTTGATGAAATCCGACAGAGACTTGATCTTTATCGGGAGAACCTCCGTAAGACATTTCGTGCTTAACCCTTTGTGAGACCCTCTTTACCGGTCATGAACACCATCTGGTTCATATCAAGAGAGGGCTCCGATACCTCGGTTTTACCAACAATCCGGGCTGGAACTCCAACAACTGTATAATGGGGCGGAACATCATCAAGCACGACGCTCCCGGCTCCAATCTTTGCACCCTCACCGATCACCACGTTACCAAGTATTTTGGCTCCAGCTCCGATCATCACCCACTTTTTCACTTTCGGATGACGGTCGCCACTCTCTTTTCCTGTGCCGCCAAGAGTGACTTCATGCAAAATGGATACATTATCATCAACCACGGCGGTCTCTCCAATAACAAGGCTGGTAGCATGGTCAAGAAAAATTCCCTTTCCGATTACTGCTGCCGGATGAATATCGACTGCAAAAACCTCTGACATGCGGTTCTGGATAAAATAGGCCATGGTTTTACGTCCGTTTTTCCAGAGCCAGTGCTCCATTCGATAGCTCTGCAACGCCTGATACCCCTTCAGAAACAGCATGATCTCGAAATAGTGCACCGCTGCCGGATCACGCTGCTTGGTGGCGATAAGGTCATAAGCTGCATACTCAACAGCTTCGGGACAATGAACGTAAAAATCCTCAAAAAGCCCCTGTAATACCAAGGGCGGGAAATGCTTCGAAGCGAGCTTCACCGACAAAAGCATTGCCAATGACGCACCGAAATCACCAAAGCGCAAAATATGCTGCTCTAAATAAATCCTGATTTGTGGGTCACAATTGCACTCATTGGCAGCTTCTGTGACAATCGTTGACCAGATTTGCTTGATGTCTTTTTCCATACGGATCCAGTACTCAGTAAATGGATATTCCGGATAACTTTATCCGCTGCTGTAACATAAGCGCCAGACAAGCCAAAAGCTACAGCATTAATAAAAAATTAAACTCATTATGTATCAAAACCGTAAACAGAAACCTGTTAAAATGAGAAGATAACGTTTGCCTCTAAGACAGATTTCAACAATGAAACGAAAAATATTCCACGTGTTTTTTTTTATTTTTACGTAAATATTTTGTAATTATAGTATAAAAATCACTTTAATAATACCGTAACCACACGATCATTTCGATGAATAATGTCTGTCGGTTTTTTGGCAGCAATACCAGAGATCCCTTGATCGCCACAGCTGTTGTTACACTCATGTTATTTGCCGGATTCAGGGCTTTTGCGCTGCCTGTCAACGGACAGGTGGAAGCTGGGAAGGCCGCCATCAACACACCTTCGGCAAATGAAATACACGTCGAACAGACAAGCAACCATGCCATCATCAACTGGAGTTCCTTTGGAATCGGCAAGGATGAATCAGTCAAAATAATCCAGCCGTCAACCCGCTCCATCATGCTCAACAGGGTTTTGGGTAATGATCCTTCTGAAATATTCGGAGCACTAACGGCCAATGGTCGTCTCTTTCTGTTAAATCCGAACGGCATACTGTTTGCACCAAGTGCCACTGTAAACGTTGGAGGGTTGGTAGCATCAAGCATGTCGATAAGAGACAACGACTTCCTCTCGGAAAAATATACCTTCTTCCGGAACAACGCGAAAGGTTCTATAGTGAACCAGGGCTCATTGAGCGGTGGATTTATAGCTCTGCTCGGTAACAGCACAACGAACACCGGCAAAATTGTAACCACCGGGGGAACAACAGGAATGGCCGCTGGAGAACAAATTGCCCTCAACATTGACCCTTCCGGTCTGGTCGCGATCAAAGTGGAGCAGGCTGCATATAATGCGCAGATAATGAACAGTGGAGTGATCGAAGCTGATGGCGGCACGGTGATCATGAGCACCTCGGCAGCCGATGCTCTGCTTGCATCGGTCGTTAATAACAGCGGCAAGATACGTGCAGTGAGCATGACGGAATGCGACGGCACCATAAAAATCGAAGGCGGTACAATCATCAATACCGGTACTTTCCATGCATACGACATCGACGTCATAGGAAACAACCTTGTCGATGCTGGGGCATGGAATGCTTCCGAAATCAAAAGAGGGGGGACTATACAAATTGACGTAACGGGCAGCATTGAGCAAACCGCTGCAAGCATGATGACGGCCGATGGTGCTGATGGTGGCCATATCCACATCAATGCAGGAAAGGGCCTTTACCTTTCCGGAACACTCAGTGCAAATGGATGTGACGGATCGGGCGGAGAGATCGCCATCACTGCGCCGGTAACCCTTCTCGCCGGAACTCATGTAACCACTGATGGGCAGAGAGGAGGGGGAAGCATTCTTGTTGGGGGTGGCTGGCAGGGCAAGGATAGCGATATCGTCAATGCTGAAACCACCATTGCAACGAGCAGCAGCAGGGTGAGCGCAAATGCACTTGACAACGGAAACGGGGGCACAGTGGTATTCTGGTCAGAGCACTCCACTACATTTGCCGGTATCGCTGAGGCAAAAGGGGGAATGAACAACGGCAACGGTGGGCAGGTCGAACTATCCAGCCATGAAAACCTCACCTTCTCAGGGCAGGTTGAAACGAGCTCACCCAATGGCAAAAACGGCAGTCTATTGCTTGACCCGAGAAATATCACCATTGATGCCAATACATCTACTTCACCTCCTCTTTTCTTTCTCATTTCGTTGCCAGATGCAAATCCTGCACCTGGTGACCAGCATAGCTACGGAAACATCATTGAACTGAGCAACGGCAATATTATCGTGGCCAGTCCTTTAGACGATTTCGTCGCAACTGATGCCGGAGCTGTAAGGCTTTTTAAGCCCAATGGTACCTTGCTGTCAATGCTTTGCGGTTCTTCTGCCAATGACCAGGCAGGTGAATATGTTACCACTCTGATCGGCAATACCAATGCAGTCACGTTGACACATGAATGGTCAAACTCAGGAAAGGATGGTGCCGGTGCAGTAACATGGATAGATGGAACCAAGGGCATCAGCGGGAGCATCTCCTATACAAACAGCCTGGTCGGTTCAACAACAAATGATGGTTCCTCCTCCCAAGTCATCACTCTTACGAACGGCAACTATGTGGTCAGTTCACCAGACTGGGATAATGATTCATCCTCTGATGCCGGAGCCGTAACATGGGGAAATGGCCTCGGCGGCACAGCAGGAGCAATCAGTACAATCAATAGTCTGGTGGGTTCTAAAAATAACGATCATGTCGGGAGTGTGACTGCACTGAACAACGGCAATTATGTTGTCTCATCTCCCTTGTGGGACAAGGAAAAAATTACCAATGCAGGTGCTGTGACCTGGGGAAGCGGAGACGGTCACACCGTCGGAATGATATCTGCCAGTAATAGTCTGGTGGGTTCTAAAACTGGAGATCAGGTTGGCAGCGTCACTGCTCTGACCAATGGTAATTATGTTGTCAGTGCGCCAAATTGGGATAACGGTAAAATCACTAATGCCGGTGTGGTAACCCTTTTAAATGGGCTCAACGGTGCTGTCGGAACAATAAATGCTGCAAAAAGCCTGGTTGGTTCAAAAAAAGAGGATAAGGTTGGAAGCAAGGTAACAGCACTTGCCAACGGCAATTATGTCGTTATTTCTCCGGCATGGGATAATTTTACTGTAATCGATGCGGGAGCGGTTACATGGGGGGATGGCGTCAACGGTACAGTCGGGATAATCAGAACAACAAACAGCTTGACTGGTTCTACTGGTAATGATTTTGCATCATCGTATGTTACAGCCCTGACAAATGGAAATTATGTTGTCATATCCCCGGCCTGGGACAATCTTTCAGCCAAAGACGCGGGTGCAGTGACATGGGGTAATGGAGCAAGCGGGACTCCTGTAGGAACAATAACGACGAAAAACAGCCTTGTTGGCTCTATGAACGATGATGGCATTACCTCAACAGTGACCGCACTTGCCAATGGTAATTATGTTGTAGGTTGGCCACATTGGGATAATGAACAGATGAGCGACACGGGTGCAGTGACATGGGGGAACGGGTTGGAAGGCACTGTCGGAGTAATCAGCACTTCCAACAGCCTGATCGGCTCCACAGCTAATGACGGTCGTCGCTATAACATAACACCACTCACAAATGGCAACTTTGTTGTAGGGTCACCATATTGGGATAATGGTTCAGCCACAGATGCAGGTGCAGTAACCTGGGGGAACGGAGTCGGCGGAACTGTCGGAATAATCAGCGCCACCAATAGCCTTGTCGGATCTTCCAAAAATGACTACGCAGGATCTGATACTTCGGGATCTAATAAAATAACTGCTTTGAACAACGGCAATTATGTTGTTGCATCTACAGGATGGGACATGGGAAGCACCGCCAATGCCGGTGCGGTAACCTGGGGAGATGGACTCGGCGCAACAGTCGGGGCAATCAGTATAGCCAACAGTCTGGTCGGGTCAAAAACAGGTGATCAGGTTGGCAGCATCACAGCCCTGCCGAATGGAAATTATGTTGTCTCATCTCCGTTATGGAACAATGGATCTCTCACCAACGCAGGCGCAGTAACCTGGAGAAGTGGACTAAGCAGAACAACTGGAGTAATAAACTCCGTTAACAGTTTGACCGGCTCAAGCAAAGAGAATCAACTGGGCATCGGAGGAATTACACCGCTCACGACAGGCATCATGAACGGCAGTTTTGTTGTCAGCTCTTATAACTCATTAAACAAAAAAGGCTCAGTAAATATTCTTACACCAAACAGCATGACGGAATCGATACAGCAGGAGTACATATATAATCCCGAGACCGACAACACCTTCACTCCAGACCAGATAACCACACTGCTCAATGCAGGTGAGCACGTCGTGCTGAAGGCCAACAATGATATTACAGTCAATGCATCCATCGTTACTGATAACCCCCTTGGAGATGGTGGCAAGCTTGAACTGTATGCCGGAAAAAACATTGTTATCAATGCCAATATCATAACCGACAATGGCGACATTACACTTATTTCCAATGATACACAAATAAACGGAGTCGTTGACAGGTGGCGTTCTGCAGGCAATGCAGCAATCACCATGGCTGCAGGCACAACTATCGACGCTGGCTCGGGAACCGTAACCATCGAACTGCGCAACGGAGCCGGCAATACCAACAAGGAGAGCGCTGACATTGCCCTACGCAACATCAACGCTGGCACTATCAGCGCTGTAAACAACGGGCTGACTGGCAGTTCAGGTATTACACTGGCTGCAGGTACACTTGCCAGCAGTGCTGCCAGTGGCAACACTATTATTCTGGCCGGAAAAGATTTTGACAATAGCGCCAATGTATTACTCTCCACTACCGGATCAGCCCGATGGATCGTCTATTCAGTTAATCCCGATGCATCAATCAATGGGTACCTGACACCCGACTTTCGTCACTATGATGCCAGTTACAGCACCTACCCGCCTTTTAACGTAAGAGAATCCGGCAATGGCTTTATTTATACCAGTGTTCCAAACCTGAGTGAGCAGATACTGAACTGGCAAGCCGATGCCGGGCAAAGCATACGAAAAGTGTTTTCAGGACAAACCCTTCTCAATTGTTTTAACAAGATTATGGATGCTGCCAGCAAGAGCTATACCATCAAGCAACCAGTTCATGCTTCAAAAAAAACATCAGAACACGGCAGCTTTATTGCGTGCGACACAATAGAACTGCCGGAAGTTGCTGAGGCATTTTTCATTTTTCCTCTTCCTGGCTGCATCTTCAGCCACAGCAATCCCGATGCAGTTATCTCTCTGGAAATACACTCGGTCAATGGCTCGTCAATGCCAGCCTGGATGTCGTTTGATCCGAAGCGTAAAGTCATTTGTGGAAAAGCACCAAAAGAGGCGAAAGGTGAATACCGGATTGAACTTATCGCCAAAGATCAATTTGGTGGCAATGCACGATCAGTCGTGTTGATAAAAATAGGGTAACCAGCATGCAAACAAGAGTTGCCTGTGTAACCTGGATCGTCTCTATCCCATAACAGTTCTACGTTGATTGAAGGAGTCAAGAATGTCATCAACACCATTAAAAATATTCGTATTCGTTTCAGTCATTACGACAAGCTCCACTATGGCTGCTGATCGTCCTGATGCCGGACAGTTTCTCAAAGAGAGTACTCCCCCTCCATCCCTGGCACCAGTGAAGGAACCACCGGATTTTCAGAATCCGGTGATGCAAAAAAAACAGAACCCGGACGGAGTTCTGGTCAAGGTTGCCGGGTTCACCTTTGTCGGCAACACAGTCTTTTCCAGTGATGAACTTTCAAAGCTTATGTCAGAATGCATTGGCAAAGAGATGACATTTGCAAGACTGAATGATTCTTCTACTGCAATTACCAAAGCCTACAGAAAAAAAGGGTATTTCCTGGCATCACTCTTTTTCCCCCCTCAAACTGTACAACCAGGAATGCCCCTTACCATTGAAATCAGTGAAGGCGTACTGGAAAGTATACATGTTGAAACAAGACCAATTCATACAAGAACCCGGAAATCTCTTCTTGAAGCCTATGCAAGTCAGGTAGCAATCGAACAACCTCTCAACGAGGGTTCCCTTACCTCCATGGTCATGAAAACCAATGAACTGCCAAACATCTCTTCCCGCATTCTGCTTGAACCAGGCTCCCGACCCGGTACGACACAAGCAACCCTTGAAGTCACCGAAGGCAGGCCATACAGTTTTTCATTCGATATTGACAACTATGGGAATCCAGCGACCGGAAAAAATCACGCTGGCAGCACCATGGAGCTTTATTCTCCATTTCATCTCGGAGATCAGTTCTCAGTGCGCCTGCAGACATCAACAACCGGTGATCTGCAGAATATTCAGACCGGATATTCGATACCAGTGACACCCTATGGAACAAAAATAGCTTTGAACTATAACTATGTAAACTATCGACTGGGAGGATTATTTGAATCACTGAACGCTTACGGTGACGGACATAACCTGACTCTTGCCGTAACGCATCCAATCATACGCCACAGAGCCCTTATCGTAAATGCAACTCTTGCCGGAGAAGGAAGTTTACTCGACGACCGCGTTCCGAGCGCTTCATTCATCAATAGACGTCATACCACATCCCTGCAGGCAGGAATTTCCGGCATAAAGAAAGATCATGCTCTTGGGGGCGGCACAACAACATTTTCGATTGGTTTTGTTGGAGGGCGGCTGGATATCGATAATTCCGAAACGATTATTATTGACCAGTCGTCAACCGGATTGCAGACCAAAGGAAGCTATTCGAAACTAACCATGGCTCTCGCCCGAAGCCAAACCATCTATAACGGATTATCTCTTTACACAGGAGCCTACGGGCAGTGGGCCAGTAAAAACCTGACAAGCTCGGAAAAGATACCCTTGGGTGGACCCTCTTCAGTGCGTGCATGGCAACGCGGTGAATCTTATGCCGATAAGGGTATTATCACAACAGTTGAACTGCGATACCTGTTTGGATCTCTTGGAGAACTCCCCGGCACACTGGAAGTCAGCGCTTTTTTTGACCATGGTTACGCTCTTCTTCATTCAAACCCCGTCACCGATGTCAATACGAACACCTGCAATGTCAGTGGCGCAGGCTTCGGTATGAAATGGCTCAATGTAAACAACTACAGTCTGCAAACAACTGCTGCCTGGAAAATCCATGGAGAGAGCACTCCTTCCGATACCCCCATGATTTTTGTTCAGGCAGTAAAGCGGTTTTAAAACAAGATCAAGAGTCGTTCCACGGAGAGCATTCTGGAACTATCCTTTTGTAACCGTTGTTATATTGATGTCAGTGAGGTTTTTTGTACAAACTAAAACCCTATGAAAATGAAAAAGACAGTTATGATGGCCTTGGTTTTTTTAGGCCTTGGTTCAACTCCTGCAGTTGCACAGCCCTATGTAAGCGGTTCTGCTGGTGTTGGTATAGCCGGAGATTGGGTAGAGCAGGGTTGGGGTATTGATGAGTTAGAGGCTGGACTTGCATTGAATGGCGCCATCGGTTACGATTCCGGGTCAACAAGGATTGAGGCCGCTGTGGGTTATCAGCAGCACGACTGGAAATATTCTCTTGATGATGGTTCATTCCTCACCGTCATGGCAAACGGGTATTATGATATGGAGACGAACTCCGAAATTACCCCATACTTAATGGCCGGTGCAGGTATTCTCAATGCAGATGTTTCCTGGGCTTCAGATACCAGTACATCCTTTGCATGGCAGGTCGGAGCTGGTTTGGGCTTCAAGATTGATAACAATATGACGTTTGATGTTGGTTACAGGTATCTTCGGCCGGAAGGTCTCGAATCTCCAGCGAATGGAAATGACGTAGAATGGGAAAGTCATAACATCCTGGCAGGTATCAGGTACAACTTCTGAAACATTAAACTGTGCTGACAGTAAGGTCAGAGGCTTTTCAGCTTCTGGCCTTTTTTTGTTAAAACCAAAAAGATGATTCCATCCATTGCATCCAATCTTCACCGAACATGAGTAATAGCAGGAACAGCAATTTTTTCATCTGGTGATCGTGTGTCAGAATGAAACCGCAGCGGTGATCAAAGCTCTTGTCGTCATTCTCAATTTGAAAGTTTTTCTCTGCGTTGCTTTTGGAACATTGTTGTCGGTCAACCACTTTGCGACATCCTGATTACGTTTGCTATACGCAATCAGGCGCAAAAAATCCGCAGATTGGCGAAACAGTATTTTTTTGCGTACACTTTGCTGTTCAACGGAGAAACCAGTAAAGAGAATATTCAGACGATGATGCGCATTTCACGTAAAATTGAGATCGATTACGGCCATACGCTTCCGAACAGCTTTTCATTCTGCAACCAGTTGCATGGCCACCGGGGAGTGGTAGTTGCCACAGTTGAAGGCAGGACGATTGATCGCAAAGGTGATGGCGAAGAAGGCATGGTGATGGATTTCAAGTTTTTAAAGGAAATAATGCAGGAACACATTCACGACAAACTTGACCACGGTTTTGCCGTCTGGAAAGAGGACCATGAAGATCTTGACTTTATCCTGAAGCGTAATTCACGGGTGCTGGTTACTGATGCCCCCCCCACCGCAGAATTTCTTGCCTTATGGGCGTTCAACCAGATCCGCCCCCATTTGCCTGAAGGGGTGACGCTTAAACAGATCCGCTGGTACGAAACACCAAACAATTGGGCAGATTATGAGGGAAATGACATGCAAGAGTAAAATAAAAACATTATACCGTGCCCAACACCATATCATACGACAAGGCTGCAGCCATTTTCAGCAATAATAAATATCCAGAAAAAAGAAAATGAGATCGTGTAACAAAGGGATACATCATGAATCCCTTTGTTTATTTAACAGGGTTTTACTAATTTAAAACCTGTTGGATGCAGAATACCAGAGTGTGTTATATTTGAAAATTTTAACCCGTGCAAACAATGCAACCTCAGCTCAGCCGTCCGGACACCGGAGAAAATCAGGTAAGGGTTAGTACAGCAGGGCCATGGTCAGGCAATGCGGTTCATAAGGCAGAAAAATATTTTATCACCTCTGCAAAAAGGGATGCCTATGGCAAACTTCAAGTGCAGATAAGCCCAAGTTCGGGACGCAGAAAGCTATCACCTACAAAGGAGATAGTCAATAAAGTCATTTCCGGTGAAATTGAGCTCTTTGTTCTTTCAACACAACCAGATATTGGTATTGACATCAACAAGATAATCCTTGACAACGAAAATCGCTATGTCATTGATTTTGATAACCGTGGCATAAAATGGACAATGAGGGACATACCTGTCTTTTATAGTTCACTTCAACAACAACTTTGTGTTGAAATTGCCCGGCGCACCTACACACTGAATGAATTTTTCAAGTAAGCACCACATACACTCTCCCTTTGGATTGAATTGCATACTCTATAACATAAACCCCGGCACATAACCGGGGTTTTGTTATTCATGATTTTCAAAGATAGTTATGGCAGTTTTTTACGCGCAAGAGCAGCTTGAGATGACGCAGGATAAACAGTGACTAAATCCTTGTATCTGGCTTTAGCATTAATCTTATCACCGATCAACTCGAAAGAGAGTGCCTGCTTGTACAAGGCTGCAGGCCGCTTGGTGCTTTTAGTATGTTTGGCAATAACTACCTGATACTCAAGTATGGCTTTTTCATACCATTTCTCCCCAAAATAGCTTTCCGCGATGTAAAACTGTGCTTCATCAACATGAGAGGATTTTGGCGTAGTCTGCAGCAGTAAACTGAAACTCTCTCTTGCCGCAGCATAATTTTTCTTATTGAGCTTCTCCAGACCGTCGCTCAGCAATGCCGTATCAGTCTGAGTTCCGGGCTTTTTAACTCCTCCCTGCACCGGATCATTTTTCGGTAATGGTGCTGCTGAAGAGAGATTCTCCTGTTTGGGGAGAGCAAGATACTGCTCAATTTTGTTAAGCCTCAATTCCAACTCATCAACCTTGTGCACGAGAAGGGAATCTTCCATACCAAGGCGTCCGAAAGCCTGACGGTTATTATGTGAAAGCTCTTCCACATTACCCTGTAGCCGGGAAACCTCATCACGAATCTGCTGAACATCTGAGTAGGAAACAGCAGACTGAGATTTAATGGTTTCAGACTCCGTTTTCAACTTTCTCACATTATCTTCAACAACAAGAAGATCCTGTTTTGATGCACAGGCAGATATAAGGAGAACTGGAAAAAAAAGAAATGGTTTGATTTTTTTATGCATAGCAAGCAAGGGTTTCTTCATCATAAGCCGTTTCACCTTTCCCAATTACTGTCATCGCTTTTAAAAAACGAAACAACCATCATTTTATGATAAAATGAGCCCGGCGGTTTTTTCCCCATGCATCTTCATTATGACCAGAATCAAAGGGACGTTCTTCACCGTAACTGACAGTTTCAAGTCGGGCTGGAGCAACACCAAATCTGACCAGATACTCCTTTGCACTTGTGGCTCTGCGATCACCGAGTGCAAGATTATATTCAGAAGTTCCCCTCTCATCACAATGACCTTCAATAAGAACCCCTTTAGCTGCATTTTTTTCCAACCATAGCCCGTTTTGATTCAACCGGGTCTGGGCATCTTCGCTCAAGGTTGCACTGTCATAATCGAAAAAAACATCGCCAAGTGGTCCAGTCTGCCATTGATCAAACCCGTAACCAGTTGGTGTTGACGAAGTAGTAGATGATAATGTCGAAGAAGCGGGAGCTGATGTGTCGTCAGTCGTCACAGCGCTTTTTGATGAGCATCCAGCAGTCACCATTAAAGCTAATACAAAGATACTGTTAATTTTCCTGTTCATGGAATCCTCTCATTTAAGCATTAACAAAAAAAGGGGTTACCATCACACGGCCTACCCCTTGTAATTTTCAATAAACCACTTTTTTATTGAGCAACAAAGTGAGCCCTTCTGTTCTGAGCCCAAGCCTCTTCTGTGCTGCCGGCAGCAAATGGTTTTTCCTCACCATAACTGACTGTCTTCAGTCGAGCTGGAGCAACACCAAGATTGACAATGTAATCCTTTGCACTGTTGGCACGGCGATCACCGAGAGCAAGATTGTATTCGCTTGTTCCCCTCTCATCACAATGGCCTTCAATGAGAACATTGCTTGCTGTATTTGCCTGTATCCAATTGGCATTAGTCTTCAGCTGTTCGATGGCTTCCGCACGGAGGTCTGACTTATCAAAATCATAGAAGACATCACCGAGACCAGGCAGTACAACCGGAGGTGGCGGTGGTGGAGGCGGTGCTACCACAGTTTCTTTGCCACAGCAACAGGCTCCAAGAAAGAGCATGCTTGGAATAATCAGACTTCTCAATAACGGCTTCATGGTTTTCATTTTTCCCCCTTTTTCATTGTTTTTTCCAAAATAAAAAAATACTACTACCTGAACAAAGACCAGGACGGCTGCGTCTGCTCACCATCACCCTGCAATAAATTCCTCTGGTTATCCCCATTCGAATTCATGACATACATTTTCTCCTTTCCCTTGCGGTTAGAAGTAAACACAATCATTCCACCATCGGGAGACCAGGAAGGGGATTTGTTTTCACCGCTTTTTCGCGTCAGTTGCGCTAAACCTGATCCATCAGCGTTTATTGTAAATATATTGATTTCACCACTATTTTCCCATGTAGTGTAAACAATTTTATCGCCTGCAGGAGACCAGGATGGCTGGGTATTGTAACGCCCGCTGAAGGTCAGCCTTTTTGTCTGCCCGGATTGCATATCCTGGATAAAGATCTGTGGCAGACCGTTTCTCGAAGAGACAAAAACCATCTTGCTGCCATCGGGAGAAAACGATGGGGAAATATCGATACCCTTACTGTTCGTAAGTCTTCGAGAGATTGTTCCGTCAGTTTTTATAAGATAGATTTCCGGATCTCCATTAAGTGAGAGCGTTGCTGCAACCTCACTGCTGTTTCTCCATTCCGGATCGATACTCACGGAGCTTTTGCCTACAGATGCGACTTTTCTGTCAGCAAGACTCCTGATATAAAGAGTCGGCCTCCCGGTTGTAAAATCAATATAGGCAAGATGCTTTCCATCCGGAGAAAGCGCCGGATTCATGGAAATAGACCTTGAATTAGTGACTTGCTCAAGCCCATATCCATCAAAGTCACACTGATAAATCTCTTTGGAACCCGATTTATTAGAAACAAAAACCACTTTGCTGCCAAATACCGATTTTTTGCCGGTAAGAAGTTCAACAAGATCTGCGCAGAACGCATGGCCGATTGAACGAAGCCCTCCCTCCTTGCCGGTATAGGTTTTCCTGAGCAGTAATTTGGCACCTGCAGTTTCGTATACCTCCATATCAAGAGTAACCAGACCTGATTTAATTGTAACAACACCACCGGCATAGACCTCTGCGCCTACAGAATTCAGTGCACCGAAATTGATCACGACATTCTTTCTGTTACTGTTATCTCTCACATTAAGCGGTGGGGAGATCATGGAGAACAGCTTGGTAAAATCAAGACCATCATGAATAATTGTATCCAGACCCTGAGCAAATCCTGTCTCTTTTCTCCCGTTTGCATCCAGCTTGTTAAGCACCAGAGCAATGTTCCCAGACCCCGCCTTACGTATAGCGATATACTCACCACTCTCAGCCGCAGTGAGATGAAAAGGGAAAAATACCAGACTAAAAAGTACGACAAAAATGCCGGGAAGAACATGTCTGTAAAAATGCATCATGACCAACAAAGCTTTAATTGTTACAAGTAATCTGAAACTGGCAAATAATTTTAACGTTCAAGCAATAAAGTAACAGTCCTTTCATAATGCCAGTAGCATATCAACTTCCTAAATATACATATCCAAGGCAAATATAAACAAAACGTCTTGTTCCTGCAGAGGATTACAACCCTTATTTTCAACAAAGCATTCCCACAGGAAATATCCGGGTTATTGGCTTATTTTTACATCAATCCTGTTTTTTATAAAATCTTGGGGGATTTACCCTCAGAAATTAAAACACGAAAACACAGCATGCCGATCTACTCAATGCCTTCCGGAGTAAACACAAATCCAATCCATATATCCCGTAAAGCCTCCCCTTTCGGAGGAAAAGGAAGTGGTGATGATTTCTCAAGCGCCTTTTTCACAGAATTGTTCAGATATTCACTTGGTGCTCTCTTGTCAAAAACAATCTGGCGAATCGTCCCATCAGAAATAATATTAATACGAACATAAACGTTCATACCATAACTATTCTTGAGCAGCTGCTTTGAAAATGCCCAGTTCTGCTGAATAATTGAAGCAATTTGAGCCTTGTAGGGATCTGCGTTTCCGCCTCCGCCATACCCGTATCCCCCGCCACCTCTGCCTCCTGAAGAGCTCAACCCTCCGCTACCACCGTTCCCTGTTCCAGCCTGCTTTCCAGCAGACTGGACTTTCTGCTGAAGGCTGGCAAGCGCCTTGTTCAGGACACCAGTGGATGGCTGCGGCATTGCCGCCGTTTTCTTGTCAACGTTTTGTTTGAGACGCTCAAGCGCTGTGTTGATATTTTGCGGTTTCTCAACAATCTTTGGCTTGACTGGTTCTGCCGGAATTTTTTTGGGGGGTTCCACAGCAACCTGCTTCGGAGTTTCCACTGGAGCTTTCTTCTGGACAACCGGAGGCAATGTTTCCGGCTTGGGTTCTTCATCAGCCTTGTTGACAACAGGAGCAGGAGAGGCTATACCTGGTGAACCTGCCTGCATTGCTGCTCCTCCTGAGCCGGGCAAGGAAACAAGGCTGACACTCACAATCTTGGGTTTAATATGCCGGCCGGAATCCCATATCTGGAAATAGAGTACCAAAAAAAGCACAACAACATGCATTGCGGCAGCTGCGGCAAGCCAGAACGAAAACTTTTTTTCGGTATAAACAAGCTTCTGACCTTTTTTCATACGCCCCACTTATTTCCTGTCTTCCCTGGTAACGGCCGCCGGTTCAGTCACCATACCAATTTTTTCAATACCAGCATCCCTTATTTGGGCCATTACATCCATGACCAAGCCATAAGGCAATGATTTATCAGCTTTAAGAAAGACTTCACCTGTCTGCTTTACATCAAGAATAGTCGGAAGCTTTTCGCGAACTTCCGAGGCATTCAACTGATATTGATTGATGAAAACACGCCTTGAAGCATCAATACTGATCACAAGAGACTTGTCATCCACATCCATCTTCTCGTGAGTCGTCTGCGGCGTTTCGACCTTCACTCCATGCGTCATCATTGGAGCTGTTACCATAAAAATTATCAGCAGCACAAGCATGACATCAACAAACGGTGTTACGTTAATGTCACTCATCAACCTGCCTTTTCCTGATGTAATCATATAGGTATTTTAAGGCCTAAGGTTCGTTAATGAATGCTGCAACAAATTCCGGAGAAAACTCTTCGAGATCCCGCTCAATGCTGCCGATCTGCTGTGTAAAATAGTTATAGCCGATCACCGCAGGAATAGCGGCGGCAAGACCGGCTGCAGTAGCGACAAGAGCTTCAGAAATACCGGGAGCGACTGCGGCAAGAGAGGCGGACTGGGTAAGACCGATATTATGGAATGAATTCATAATACCCCAAACCGTCCCGAACAGTCCGATAAATGGGGCCGTATTACCGACTGTTGCAAGAAATGGCACAAGAACTGACAGCCTCTTGTTTTCTGCATTAACCTCCCTCTTGATAGCTCTGGCAATTTTTGCTTTTGCCTGCCGGATATCACTTTTATCACCAAGAGCCCGATACTCGATGTAACCCGAACGAAAAACTCTGGGCAGAGAACCGTTTCTGTAATTTTCGCTTTCAGAAAAGGCCTTGTCAACATTGTACACCTGGAAAAAGTAGTCCATAAATGCTTTGGACTCGCGCGATGATTTCCGGACATAACCAAATTTATAGGCAATTATTGCCCATGAAATGACAGAGAACGCAAGCAGTACTGAAAGCACCATCAACACAACAGGTCCTGCATCCGATAACAGGCCAAAAATCCCGAGTCTGGAATCAAGCATATGCAAAAAAACAATTAAGATTCATTAAAACAGATGGACGTTCTGGATCACCATGTAAGCCAGCGCTGAACCGGAAAGAGCACAGAGCGTGTTGACCAGATCATTATTGACAAGCGGAGTTCCCTTAAGAAGCCTGTTTTCAACCAGCAATCCATCAGGAGCAATACTATGGGTCCTCTCCGTTACCTTTTCACGGATCGGATCAAAATACTGGGCCTGTACAGTCGCCCCGAAAAAGCTGTCAACCAGACTGGCAAGCAGTCCGGAAAAACCAATCAGAAGAAAGGATTGGAGTATTCCAAAATCAGTCAACCATTTGACATTGATGAGCATTGCACTGGCACAGATAAAAAGCGAGCCAAGAAATGCCCCTGAAGTACCAGGCACAGATACACCTCCGGAAGTTCCGACAGGCACCTCCTTGAAAGTAGTCACTAACCAGGCTTTTGGATTTGGCCACATGGTACCGATCTCAGTTGCCCAGGTATCAGCCTGCACTGCGGCAAGCGTTCCGAGGTAGGCAAAAAAGATTGCCGGATCATTATTCAAAGAAAAAACAATCATCAAAATCCAGGCGATCCCCCCGTTGGCATAAACCTGACCTGCATCCCGCTGTGATCCCTTTTCAAAAACCAGGTCAAATTTAGCCTTCCGCTTTTTGCCCAGTTTCGACAATACCGACGACAAGAGATAAAAGGTAAGCAGAGGTATAGTCCACTCTATTCCACCGATACCAAAAATTGTTGTTCCAAGCAAAAACGTCGCCGTTGCCCCGCTGTTGTTGAGAAACTTGACCTTGATCGAAAAAACGGCAAGAAAAAAGGCAAACAGTCCGCCAAGAAGAAAGCGCTCAAGAACGATGGTGTGATTCATCTCCAGAACATAGAGCACATAGGCTATCGAAACGGGAATAAAAAAATTATCGAGCCCGTGAGACAGCAACGCCTCAACAGCAGTTGCAACAAGGGCAAGAAGAAGCGCAAGGGCAAGAAGAATCAACACCGACTTGCCTGCCAGTCCGCCGCTGAAATCTTTACTGAAAACCATAAGGCTCGCACTGAGCAGCAGACAACTGCTTAAAAACATGGTTAGTGATCCCTCAACAGTCTTGGGATTTTTCGTCAGATGCTCAATATGTTTTTTGCCCACAGAACTGCCAACCAATGCTGCAAGCGAGTCACTCACACCCATAACAAGCATGGAGGTCTGCAATATCCACTTATGGGACTCCCAGAGAAAAAGAAGCTGAAACAGAAAGACAAGAGGGAAAAGAAGCGAGCCAAAACTTTTTACTGCAGGAGACTTGGCATTCTTCTCCTCAGGAAGGGCAAGCAGAGAACCAAACCACTTCAATTGAATGTTCAAACCATTAAAAAGCAGCAAGAGGAGTGCAGCAAGCGCAGGATAAAAATTAGACTGAAAATAAGCAGGCACAAAAAAAATCACCACTCCCATGGAGAGATGAACGATTTTCCTGACAACAAGAGCGCTGACACGAAATTTTCTTGTCAGCAGTTCCGCAAGAAGAACAAAAAGCGATACAAGAGAGAGTGTCAGGAAAAAAGCAGGTAAATCCTGAGGCAATGGGGCTTGGATATTCAGCATAAGCTCTATGGTTAATCTGAAATCTGATTGCGCTGAAAATATAACGATAACTGTACGGAATTAACAGCAAATATCCATCGGATTATAACATTTTTAATGTTTGTTTTACTAAAAGTTTAAATGTATTTTGTCTCAAATTTTCGTTTAATACCGAAAAACCTTTTCCATAAATGTCTGCATTGAATTCACAGACCAACTTGTCCATCTGCTGCTCTGGAAAGCCGGCACAGTATCGGTCGTTATTTTCCTTCGATATGGCAACGCATGTGCCGAACTCCCTCAACTCCTGGATCGGAATCGCAGTCACTGTGACTGCAGTACTGGTGAGCATTACCGTGCTCTGAACTACAGAACCGTTCCCAAGTCCATTTTCTACTTTTCAATCGTATCTTCACAGTGGCTTCGGGATCGGCGGCCCGGGTATATCTTTTTAATTGCCTAATAATTTTTTACTGCCATGAGATCTGATACAATCAAAACAGGGTTTGAAAAAGCGCCGC
The DNA here is from genome assembly GCA_013334755.1 of Chlorobiaceae bacterium. Lineage (GTDB taxonomy): Bacteria > Bacteroidota > Chlorobiia > Chlorobiales > Chlorobiaceae > Chlorobium. Next base: position 30,008 of record JAAXWX010000014.1, read on the forward strand.
ACCGCAGCCTTCTGAAAGCCACAGGCTCTATTGTTTCAAATAATGACTTCAAAAAGCCCTTTATCGGAATATGTAATTCCTTCAACGAACTGATTCCAGGTCATTCCCACCTGCAGGAACTCGGCCGCATAGCTAAAGAAGAGGTTCGAAAGGCCGGAGGAGTTCCTTTCGAATTCAATACCATCGGTGTATGCGACGGTATTGCGATGGGCCATATCGGCATGCGCTACTCCCTTGCAAGCCGTGAACTGATTGCCGACAGTGTCGAAACCGTTGCCGAAGCCCACCGGCTCGACGGCCTGGTCTGTATTCCGAACTGCGACAAGATCACCCCCGGCATGATGATGGCTGCACTTCGCATCAACATTCCGGTTATCTTTGTCTCCGGCGGCCCTATGAAAGCCGGCCACACTCCTTCAGGTAAAACCGTTGACCTGATTTCAGTCTTCGAGGCTGTCGGTGAGTTCAGTGCCGGAAAAATCAGCGATAATGAGCTGGAATCAATAGAAGATAATGCCTGCCCCGGATGCGGCTCATGTTCCGGAATGTTCACGGCAAACTCGATGAACTGCCTCAGCGAAGCACTGGGCTTTGCCCTGCCCGGCAATGGCACGATACTTGCAATCGACCCCCGGCGCAACGAACTGGTCAAAGAGGCCTCCCGCCGGATTATCGATCTGGTCAAAAACGATATCAAACCGAGAGATATTCTCACACGCAATGCCCTGCTGAACGCTTTTGCCCTTGATTTTGCAATGGGAGGCAGCACCAATACCATCCTGCATACGCTCGCCATTGCAAACGAAGCTGAACTCGACTTCGATTTCTCGGAATTGAACGCCCTTTCCGCAAAAACGCCCTATATCTGCAAGGTCAGCCCTGCCACTATGGCTGTCCATATCGAGGATGTAGACCGTGCAGGAGGCGTATCCGCCATTCTTCATGAACTCAGCAGGATTGACGGCCTTCTTGACCTCTCTGCCATGACCGTTACAGGCAGAACACTTGGCGAAAATATTGCCGATGCGGAGGTTCTTGACCGCTCGGTTATCAGAAGTATTGAAGAACCATACTCCGCTACAGGAGGACTTGCTGTTCTCTACGGGAATCTTGCACCCCAGGGCGCTGTTGTAAAAACAGGTGCAGTCGCCCCGGAGATGATGATCCATACCGGTCCGGCAAAAGTTTATGACTGCCAGGATGATGCCATCAAAGGTATTATGGAAGACGATGTCAAAGCCGGTGATGTGGTTGTGATACGCTATGAAGGTCCAAAGGGAGGCCCCGGCATGCCGGAAATGCTCTCCCCGACCAGCGCCATCATGGGTCGCGGTCTCGGTGGATCAGTTGCACTTCTTACTGACGGACGCTTCTCCGGAGGATCAAGAGGAGCCTGTATCGGCCACATCTCTCCCGAAGCAGCCGAGAAAGGCCCGATTGCCGCCCTGATAAACGGCGACATGATCACCATCGATATTCCGGCAAGAAGCATCTCGGTCAACCTGAGTGACACTATTATCAATGAACGGCTTGCCTCACTGAAGCCATTTGAACCGAAAATCAAAAAAGGATATCTGGCCAGGTATTCACAAATGGTCACATCGGCCAATACCGGCGCAATCCTGAAAAGCCCAGTTTCCTGTGAACCTAAATAAACCAGCTATGCATTCATCAGGCCAAACACTCAATGGCTCAGAAATATTTTTCGAATGTCTGCGGCGTGAAAACGTTGAATATATTTTCGGGTATCCGGGCGGATCCCTGTTAAAAGTTTACGAAACACTCTATGATGTAGAAGACATCCAGCACATCCTTGTCCGTCATGAACAGGGCGCAACCCACATGGCCGAGGGTTATGCCCGCGCCACGGGAAAACCGGGAGTTGTTCTCGTCACCTCCGGTCCCGGCGCAACAAACACCGTCACCGGAATCGCCAACGCCTACATGGACTCCTCTCCGATGGTTGTCTTTACCGGACAGGTGCCAAGCTCTCTGATCGGCAACGATGCCTTTCAGGAAGCCGACATTGTCGGCATCACCCGGCCCATAACAAAGCACAATTTTCTCGTCAAGGATGTCAAAGAACTTGCCATAACCATCCGCAAGGCATTTTTTCTTGCGACAAACGGCAGACCGGGTCCGGTTCTTGTTGATATGCCGAAAGATATCCTGAACGCATCCTGTGTTTTTCAGTGGCCTGAGACTGTTGACATTCGAGGGTTCAAACCAACCCTGAAATGCCATATCAATCAGGTTCAGAAAGCAGCACATAAAATTGCCAAGGCAAAACGCCCCCTGCTCTATATCGGAGGCGGAGTTATCAGTGCAGAAGCATCCGAAGAGCTCCGGAAATTTGCCATCCAGCAGAATATACCGGTCACCATGACTCTACAGGGACTTGGAGCCTTCCCTGGCAACCACCCGCTCAGTCTGGGAATGCTCGGCATGCATGGAACCTACTGGGCAAACCGCGCGGTCAATGCCTGTGATCTTTTGATTGCCGTCGGCGCACGCTTTGACGACCGGGTCACCGGAAAAGTCGAAACTTTTGCTCCGCAGGCATACAAGATCCATAATGACATTGATCCCACCAATGTTGATAAAAATATCAAGGTTGATCTGCCGATCGTCGGGGATGCAAAGCATTTTCTCTCCTCTCTTATCGAAGAGATGCCTGACGCCTTTGAAAACCGTGAGTCCTGGCTTGCCCAGATCAACCAATGGCGAGAGGAATGCCCACTGACCTATACCTCTGATGACAACACGCTGAAAACCGAATTTGTCATCGACGAAGTTTCAAAACAGACCAAAGGCAATGCGGTTGTTGTCACCGATGTCGGTCAGCACCAGATGTGGACATCGCAGTTTTACACCTTCATCAATCCGCGATCAATCATTACAAGCGGCGGACTCGGCACCATGGGTTACGGCCTGCCTGCGGCTATCGGCGCAGCCTTCGGCATCAAGGATCGTCCGGTTGTCCTCTTCTGCGGAGACGGCGGAATTATGATGAATATTCAGGAGCTCGTCACGGCTGTTCACGGTAAAGTGCCCATAAAGATATTCCTGATCAACAACAGCTTTCTCGGCATGGTCCGCCAGTGGCAGGAACTGTTCCACAAAGAAAAATATTCCTTTACTGATCTTGGCGACAGCAACCCCGACTTTGTAAAGGTTGCGGAAGCATTCGGATGCAAGGCGCTCAAAGCTGATAACCCGGCAACTGCAAGAGAGGCTATCAAGGAGGCACTTGCATGGAATGAAGGCCCTGTTCTTGTTGATTTCAGGGTTATCAAAAAAGATATGGTCTTCCCTATGGTGCCTGCCGGAGGTTCAATTTCAGATATGCTCCTGGAAAGGTTAAACCCAAAAACAATGGTGTAAACTGTCTATGAAACATATTATTTCTGTATTGGTTGAAAACAAGTTCGGCTCCCTTAACCGGGTTGCCGCGATGTTCAGCGCCCGGGGATTCAACCTCGAAAGCATATCCATCGGTGAAACTGAAGACACTGAAATCTCGCGCATGACCATTGTGACGCGGGGTGAAGACCAGATCATCAGCCAGGTGCTCAAACAGCTGAACCGGCTGGTCGACACCATCAAGGTTACCGATCTGACCCGTCAGCCGCATGTTGAGAGGGAGCTGCTCCTGATGACCCTGAAACTCAGCAAGCCTGTACAGCATGAGATTTTTGAGCTTATCAATGTTTTTAAAGGAAAAGTCGTGGATATAAAACAAAAATCCATTACTATTGAGGTCATCGGATCTCCGGACAAGATCAACACAACTATCGATATCTTCAAGCCGTACGGCATAAAAGAGCTTGCCCGTTCTGGCGCGGTAGCAATACATCGGGGAGAGTAACTTTTTTTTAATGAATTATCAATCAAACCCATTCTGCGAAATGAACGTTTATTATGAGAAAGATGCCGATCTCGGTTATCTTCAGGGAAAAAATATTGCAATACTCGGTTACGGCAGCCAGGGCCATGCTCATGCCCTTAACCTCAAGGAGAGCGGCCTCAATGTTCGCGTAGGTCTTCGTACAGACAGCACATCATCAGCCAAAGCAAGGGAAGCCGGCCTGCAGGTCGACACTGTTGCTGAAGCAGTCAAATGGGCAGACATCGTCATGGTCCTGCTTCCAGACCAGACCCAGAAGGCAATCTATGAAGCTGAAATTCTCCCGAACCTCGTAGCTGGCAACACCCTTGCCTTCGCTCACGGCTTCAATATTCATTACAAGCAGATTGTGCCACCGGAAACAATCAACGTTATCATGATTGCCCCGAAAAGCCCCGGCCACCTTGTGCGCCGCACATTCACACAGGGCAACGGCGTCCCCTGCCTTATCGCGGTTCATCAGGACGCAACCGGAGAGGCAAAACAGCAGGCGCTTGCATGGGCTAAAGCTCTTGGCGGCACCAAAGCCGGCGTCATCGAGACAACCATCAAAAACGAAACGGAAACCGATCTCTTCGGTGAACAGGCTGTCCTCTGCGGCGGTTCAGCCGAACTGATCAAGGCTGGATTTGAAACACTTGTTGAAGCCGGCTACCCTGAAGAGCTTGCCTACTTTGAATGCATGCATGAGCTGAAACTCATTGTAGATCTCTATTATGAAGGAGGTCTTTCACGAATGAATTACTCCGTCAGCGATACGGCCGAATACGGCGGCATGACCCGCGGACCACGCCTCATTACGCCTGCGGTAAAGGCCGAGATGAAAAAAATCCTTGAGGAAGTTCAGGACGGTCGTTTTGCCAAAGAGTTTATTGACGAGTGCAATGGCGGATACAAAAACCTGAGCAAACTCAGAGCTGAAAACAGCGGCCATGCCATTGAAAAGGTTGGTGCCAAACTCCGTGACATGATGAGCTGGCTGATCAAAAAATAACCCATTCAACAGAAGAATGTACAAGATTGTCTCAATACCGGGCGATGGTATAGGCCCGGAAGTCGTTGCAGGAGCTGTTTCAGTGCTTGGGCAGCTCTCAAAAAAACATGGCTTTGAAATTGTAATTGAAGAGCACCCCTTCGGCGGAGCTTCGTATGAACTGCATGGTGAAATGCTCACCCAGGCAACGCTTGACGCCTGCCGCAACTGCGACGCCGTGCTGCTTGGAGCCGTTGGCGGCCCGAAATGGGAAAGCCTGCCGCACGAACACAAGCCGGAAGCTGCACTGCTTAAAATCCGCAAAGAGCTTGAACTCTTTGCCAATCTCAGGCCGGCCAAAGTCTACGATGCACTGCTTGACGCATCATCACTAAAGGCAGACGTTGTTCGCGGTACTGATTTCCTTGTTTTCAGGGAGCTCACCGGCGGCATTTATTTCGGCCAGCCACGCGGCTTCGATGAAAACCGGGGCTGGAACACCATGGTCTATGAGCGCTATGAAGTAGAGCGAATTGCCCGTCTGGCTTTTGAAGCTGCCCGGAAACGCAAGGGGAAAGTCATCTCGATCGACAAGGCAAACGTGCTTGAAGTTTCACAGTTCTGGAGAAATGTGGTGCATGAAGTCCACAAGGATTTTACCGATGTGGAACTAAGCGACATGTATGTGGATAACGCCGCAATGCAGATTGTCCGCAATCCGAAACAGTTTGATGTTATCGTGACGAGCAACCTCTTCGGCGACATATTAAGCGACATCGCCGGCATGATCACCGGAAGTCTCGGCATGCTCCCTTCGGCAAGCATCGGCACAAAATACGCACTCTACGAACCGATTCACGGAAGCGCACCGGATATTGCAGGCCAGAACAAGGCTAACCCGATTGCCACCATCGCATCGGTAGCCATGATGTTTGAACACAGTTTCAATTTGCCGGATATCGCTCGTGAGATTGAGCTGGCAATTGAGGCAACCCTGGCCTCCGGACTACGGACAGCGGACATCGCCAATGCAGGAGACCCAGTGATTGCAACAACAGAGATGACAGAAGCAATTGTCAGGCATCTCGGCGCCTGATAAAAAATAGGCGGAGAGAGAGTTGAAAGAAAAGATTATTGTATTTGATACAACCCTGCGCGATGGAGAGCAGTCCCCCGGAGCTTCGCTCAATGTTCAGGAAAAGGTGGAAATTGCCCGGCAGCTTGAAAAACTCGGGGTAGATGTGATTGAGGCCGGTTTTCCGGCTTCATCACCACTGCAGCTTGAAGCGGTTCAACGGGTGAGCGCAGAGTCGAAAGCAGTCGTAGCCGCACTGGCCAGAGCGGTGGAGAACGACATTGCCGCAGCATGGAATGCCGTACAGCAGGCACGCAAACCTCGCATCCACACCTTTATCGGCACCTCTGACATCCATATCGCCGGAAAATTCGGCAGTGACCGATACGGCCTTACCCTGCAGGAAAAACGGCAAACCGTCCTCAAGATGGCGGTCAACGCCGTCACTTTTGCCAAGACCTTCACGGCCGATATTGAATTTTCTGCTGAAGATGCAGGACGCACCGATCAAGGTTACCTGGCAGAAATCATCGAAGCGGTTATTGCCGCTGGAGCAACAACGGTCAACATTCCCGACACCACCGGCTATACCTGGCCTTCAGAATTCGGCCGGAAGATAGCTGATCTCCGCAGCCGCGTGAAAAACATTGGTAATGCCATCATCAGCGTGCACTGCCATAACGACCTCGGTCTGGCGGTGGCAAACACACTCAGTGCACTGGAACACGGTGCCCGTCAGGTTGAATGCTCGATGAACGGCATAGGAGAACGGGCCGGAAATGCATCGCTTGAAGAGATTGTGATGGCTCTGAAAGTCCGGAGCGATCTGCACAACTTCTACACCGATATCGTCACCGAAGAGCTTTACAATACGAGCCGGATGGTTTCTACCTTCACCGGCATCATCATACAGCCCAACAAGGCAATTGTCGGCGACAACGCATTCTCGCACGAATCCGGCATCCATCAGGACGGCATGCTGAAAAACCGGCAAACCTATGAGGTGATGACTCCGGAATCGGTGGGCGTGCCGCAAACCAGCATCGTACTCGGACGCCATTCAGGCAAGCACGGCCTCAAATCCCGTCTTTTTGCCCTCGGCTACAACCTTGATGACACCGAACTCGAAGCGGTGTACAAGCGATTTGTTGAAATCGCCGACAAAAAGAAAGAGGTCTTTGACGACGACCTGCGGGTACTGATGGGAGATGAACGGAGCAAGCCTCGGAACGCTTATGAGCTTGATTACCTTCACATCAACAGCGGTACGGCTTCAATTCCAACAGCAACGGTGAGAATCCGGCATAACAGCCAGATTTTTGAAGAGTCCGCCATAGGTGACGGCCCGGTTGATGCCTGCTTCAGGGCTATTGAACGGGCGCTCGGCATAGAATCAATGGTCAGTTCCTACTCCGTCCGTTCAACCACGGCTGGCCGCCAGGCACTCGGTGAGGCACTGGTACGAATAAGAGACAAAAATATTTCCTTTAACGGAAGAGGGGTTTCGACCGATATTATAGAGGCAAGCGCCAAAGCCTATCTGCAGGCTCTTGGCCTCCGCCAGCATCATTTTCAAAACAAGACTACTGAAACCATAGACAGCGGGGTTTAAGAAAACCATGGCACAAACAATAACCCAGAAAATCCTTTCCAGGGCAGCAAACAGAAAATTTGTCGACGCAGGCGAAAGCGTCTGGCTGAATGTCGATATCCTGCTTACCCATGATGTCTGCGGACCGCCGACCTTTGATATTTTCAAACAGGAATTCGGACCTGACGCAAAAGTATGGGATCCGAAAAAAGTTGTCGTCCTGCCTGACCACTATATTTTTACAGCAAACGAGCACGCCCATCGCAATATCGATCTGCTGCGCCAGTTTGCAAAAGAGCAGGGACTTGAACACTACTACGATGTCGGCTCCGACCGCTATAAAGGTGTCTGTCATGTCGCCTTGGCAGAAGAAGGCTTTAATCTGCCAGGCACCGTGCTCTTCGGAACCGACTCTCATACCTGTACTTCAGGAGCATTCGGCATGTTCGGCACAGGAATCGGTAACACCGACGCAGCATTCATTCTCGGCACCGGAAAACTCTGGGAAAAAGTCCCGGAATCGATCAAGTTCACCTTTGACGGTCCGATGCCTGAATATCTTACAGCAAAAGACCTCATTCTGCAGATTCTCGGCGATATCACCACCGACGGCGCAACCTACCGGGCCATGGAGTTTGATGGAGAAGCAATTTTTTCACTTCCCATGGAAGAGAGAATGACTTTGACCAACATGGCCATTGAAGCCGGAGGCATGAACGGCATCATCGCTGCCGACAGCATTGCCGAAACCTATGTCAAGGCAAGAAGCAACAAGCCCTATGAACTCTTCCAGAGCGATCCGGATGCAAAATATCACAGCAAGTACCATTACAACGTCCGTGATCTTGAGCCTGTAGTAGCCCAGCCGCACAGCCCTGACAACCGTGCCACAGTGAGAAGCGTCCAGGGCACCAAAATCACCAAATCCTATATTGGCTCCTGTACCGGCGGCAAACTGACCGATTTTGTCATGGCAGCTAAAATTCTGAAAGGACACAAGGTTGCCGTTACCACAAACATTGTCCCGGCCACGGTTAAAGTTGCCCGTGACCTTGAATGTGAAAGGTATGATGGTCAGACCCTGAAACAGATCTTTGAAGATGCGGGATGCAGCATTGCCCTCCCCTCATGCGCAGCATGTCTCGGAGGCCCTGCCGATACCGTCGGACGTTCGGTTGATAACGATGTGGTCGTTTCTACCACAAACCGCAATTTCCCCGGCAGAATGGGCAGCAAACATGCAGGAGTTTACCTTGCCTCCCCGCTCACGGCAGCCGCTTCGGCAATTACGGGAAAACTCACCGATCCGAGAGATTTTCTCTGATCGGCTCAATGGACTAACTTTTTTGCATTACACCAATGGAAACCATCATTCAGGGAAAAGCCTACGTTTTAGGCAAAAATATCGATACCGACCAGATCATACCGGCCGAACATCTGGTCTACAGCCTCTCGGATCCTGAAGAGGTAATACTCTACGGCAAATATGCCCTTTCCGGCGTTCCACCCGAACAGGGCGGCCTGCCTGAAGGCAACGTCCTCTTCGTTGACGAGGGCAGCTGCCAGTCAAAGTTCACCATCATTATTGCCGGACCGAACTTCGGCTGTGGATCATCAAGAGAGCACGCGCCTTTCGCCCTCAAGGTTGCCGGCGTTAAAGCCATTGTTGCTGAGTCATACGCAAGAATTTTTTACCGCAACTGTGTCGATGGAGGCTTTGCGATCCCTTATGAGACTGCTGAACAGCTCAATAAGGTCATCAAAACCGGTGACGAACTGAAAATTGATGTAGAAGCAAATACCATCGAAAATTTGACAAGCAAGGTCACCTACAAGCTCAATCCACTTGGCGATGTTTTCAACATTGTTGAGGCTGGCGGAATTTTTGCTTATGCCAGACAGGAAAATTTAATGCCTCAACCCTGATATATGACTGCTACTCCAAAAGCAATAGAACTTTACGACACGACCCTGCGTGACGGCACGCAGGGTGAGCATATCAACCTTTCTGTACAGGACAAGCTGCTGATTGCCCAGAAGCTTGACGAGTTCGGCATGGATTATATTGAGGGCGGATGGCCGAGCAGCAATCCAAAAGATGAAGAGTTTTTCCTTAAGGCGCGACTACTTGAGCTCAAACATGCAAAGCTCACCTCCTTCGGCTCTACTGCCCGTTTTGTAAAAAGCGTTGACAGCGATCCCAACCTGCTCGGGCTGCTCCAATCCGAAACTCCGGTCATCACTATTTTCGGAAAAACATGGAAAGCACACTCCAAAAAAAGTCTCGGCATTTCGGATGAAGAGAATGCCGAACTGATCTATCGCTCAGTCAGCTTCCTCAAGCAGGAGGGGCGGGAGATCTTTTTTGATGCCGAACACTTTTTCGACGGCTACAAAGACAACCGCGAATTTGCCCTGAAAATGCTTGTTTCAGCAGTTCAGGCTGGAGCATCAAGAATAGTGCTGTGCGACACCAACGGAGGATCACTGCCCCATGAGATAACGGATATCGTTGCACACGTCCTGGCTGTCACCGGAGTTCCCGTAGGCATTCACAGCCACAATGACGGCGATCTGGCCGTGGCCAACTCCATAGCTGCCGTCATGGCCGGCGCAACCCATATTCAGGGAACCATCAACGGTATCGGCGAACGGTGCGGCAACGCCAATCTTATCAGTATTATTCCCAATATCATGCTGAAGCTGGAGCGTTCCTTCTCCTTTGTGGAACACCTCAATCAACTGACATCACTCTCGAAGTTCGTTTACGAGATTCTGAATATGCCGTCAAATACCCGTGCACCCTTTGTCGGAAAATCAGCATTCGCCCACAAGGGCGGCATTCATGTCAGTGCCGTCATGAAAGAGAGCTCACTTTACGAGCATATCGACCCCAAACAGGTCGGAAACCGTCAACGAGTTCTTGTTTCAGAACTTGCCGGCCAGAGCAACATTCGATACAAAGCACAGGAGCTCGGTATAAGCCTGCCCGAAAAAAGCGAACTCATCAAGGATATCGTCCATCATATCAAAGAGCTCGAACACGAAGGCTATCAGTTTGACGGAGCAGAAGCCTCATTCGAACTCCTCCTGCATAAAGAGCTCGGCAACTTCAAACCGTTCTTTGAAGTCCTTGAAACCAAGGTGCATATCGAGTCTGCCAAAAATGCGAAAAATGTAGACCAGGCGGTACTCAAGGTGAAGGTTGGAGAGGAGATCGAGCATATTGCCGCCGACGGTGACGGCCCGGTCAACGCACTCGACAAGGCACTCCGCAAGGCATTGATCCATTTTTACCCTGAGATCAAGAGCATCAAGCTGGTTGACTACAAGGTCCGGGTGCTGGAGGAAAAACGCGGCACCAGCGCCAAAGTGCGGGTGCTGATCGAATCAAGCAACGGACGCTATACCTGGGGAACAGTCGGCGTCTCCACAAACATCATTGAGGCAAGCCTTCATGCCCTCGAGGACAGTATGAACTACCACCTCTTCACCCTGAAAGCCTCAATGCCGAAAAGCAAAGCAACCCCTCAGGCATAAACCCGGCTCTTATTCTGCAGCATCGTCAGAGAAGATGCTGCAGAATCTTTACCACGTTCCCTTCCAGACTTGCTTCAGAGAAGAGAGATAAACTGCCGTTGGACAACTACATCAATCAACCCCTGCCATCCGTAACAGACGGGATGGTATCATCTTTCTTCAGAATACCATCTTCAACCATTTTGTTGATTGCCTGCGTAAGCTGCTCGTGAGTACGAATGAGCGCAGGAAGTGAAAGCGCAAGCGACGCGATTGGACGAATATTGGCTTTTTCTTTTTCAACCTGTGTGATATTGACAAGATCAAGACGGATAACGCCATCAATCAGCGTAATGTTGGCAACTCCGTCAGCATAAAAAGTCTGCATGTTATTTCTCCCCTGAAAATGATTTTGTTTTGCGATTCGCATACTACAGCGAAGCCACAATATATGACCACAGCATTTTATTTTATAAATAATTCGTCAGCAAAGAAAAGTATACCAACAAAAAAAGCACGGGGATTCCGTGCTCTTCATCATGCGGGAAAATAATGGATTCAAGTCATGGTGTCAGTTCCTGAAACGGCAGCAGGCGATACCGATCATTTCACGCATGGCACCACAAAATCAACCATGCCGCGCAACAGCACAATGGCATCCATATGCGGCATCGATGCAACGGACAATCTGGAATAGCCTCTGTATACCGTTTGCATCAGACGATCACCCGTGAACGGCATGCTCAGCACCCAGAGCACTATTGCACAAATCAGGATAAGGGCTCTTTTTTTCAAAACAAGACCTGCCAAAACAAAAAGCAGGGTTGACCCTGTCAGAAGAAAAACAATCGGAAAAATTTTAATGCAGATAGATCATCGGTAATTATCGACATGCAGGAACTCTGTGGCTCAAAAATATCAGCACAACATATTTCTCAAATAAACTATTTTAAGTACATAATGCCAATCAGGGTAATGAGCATTCAGAAGCTCTCCTGTGATTCGCGCAAACATCATATCAGCGAATAATACTCCACAGCGTCTTTATGATCAGTGTCAGATCCGTTTTCAGGCTTTGTTCCTTCAAGTATTTCCTGTAATACCCGATCTTGACCGGCAGAATCTCGTCCAGGTATTTCTTTTCAGGGTCATCGGCATTTTTCAGAAGCTCATTTTCATCCTTGAATTCCAGCGATGCAAAATCGGTGATGCCCGGTTTTACTGTCAGGATTTCGCGATAATCGTTTTTATAAGCCTCCACATATCGGGGAACTTCAGGCCGTGGCCCAACAAAACTCATCTCACCCTTCACTACATTGATCAATTGCGGCAGTTCGTCAAGTTTGTATTTCCTTAAAAAACGACCTACCCTTGTTATGCGAGGATCGTCACCCGAACTCACCTGAGGGCCAAGCTTTTCTGCTTGGCTCACCATCGTCCTGAATTTGAAAATCCTGAACGATGTGCCGAATTGACCGACACGAATCTGCCTGAAAAACACCAATCCGGGAGAATCAATTTTCAAAACGACAGCAATAATGAGCAAAAAAGGCGCAAAAACCATGAGACCGATCAAGGAAACAACAAGATCGAAAAATCGCTTGAACATCAAGAGAGAATCTCCCTGACGGCATTGATAACCGTCAACTGATCTGCTTCGCTCATGCGGGTATACAGCGGCAAGCTCACGGCCCGTTCATAAGCTCTGAGTGACTGCGGAAAGTCTTCCGGCTTCAGTTCGTATCTGTCACGCCAGTAAGGATGAAGATGAAGCGGAATAAAATGAACACTGCACCCCACACCTTTTTCAGCCATCAACTCAATAAAACGGTCACGGGTAACAGGAGCTTTATCAGTCAGACGTATTACATAGAGATGCCATGCATGCATATCCCCCAAAGGAGCTTTTGGAGGCAGAACCATCGGCAGGCTGCGGAATGCATCATCATAGCAAGCAGCCATAGCTTGGCGCTTTATCTGGAAAACGCTTGCTTTCTTCAACTGATGAATTCCCAAAGAGGCTGCCAGATCAGTCATGTTGTATTTGAAGCCGGGAGCAACGACCTCATAACGCCAGGCCGGTTTGGTTGAAGTATAGCGGTCAAAAGAATCCCGGCTGATACCATGCAGTCGCATGACACGACAGCGCCTCGCCACTTCAGGATTGCGGGTAATAATCATCCCCCCCTCACCAGTTGTGATCGTCTTGGTAGCATAAAAACTGTAGACCGTTGCATCGCTGTCCAATGAACCTATCAAGCGCCCTTTACAGGTTGTCGGCAAAGCGTGAGCGGCATCTTCAATCACTTTCAAGCCGTTTTTGCGGGCAATCCTCAGAATTTCATCCATAGCACAGGAGAGTCCGGCAAAATGCACCGGAATAATCGCCCTGGTACGGGGTGTAATCGCAGCTTCTATCTTTGCCGGATCAATATTGAACGTTGCTGGATCAATGTCCACAAAGACGGGATCCGCTCCAAGATAGCGAACAACTTCTGCCGTAGCAGTAAACGTGTAAGGTGTTGTGATTACTTCATCGCCAGCACCTATTCCTGAAGCTTCAAGAGCGAGATGCAAACCGGCAGTAGCCGAATTGACTGCTATGGCCTCACTGCCTTCGCCTGCAAAGACTGCAAAGTCCTCTTCAAAACGCTTTGTTTTGGGGCCAGTTGTCAACCAGCCGGAACGAAGGGAATCAACTACTTCATTTATTTCTTCTTCACCAATATCGGGAAGGGCAAAAGGGAGAAAAGGGGTCATATCAAGTTCTTTGATAACGTTATCCAGTATTCATTCATTCTTCGACCTTCGGGGCTCTCATACTGGCGTTCGATGGTAAAACCTCGCTTTGTATAGAAGGAATTTACCGCTTCATTATTGTCACGGTCGGTCGTCAGAAACACTCTTTTGCAACCTCTCTGCTTTGCTTTATCCAGAAAAGCCTGTACAAGCATTTTTCCTGCACCTGTACCCTGCAGTTCAGGAAGCACTCCAATTGAAAACAGTCCGGCTACATCATCCCCTATCGGATTGCCGGAAGGATGGGAAACAGCACGTGCTACCCGCCAAATAATTGACGGTTTATGCAAAATTGGAGTTATTGATGCCAAGGCAAATTTAAACCATTCACGCTTCAAGAGACGAAAATAAAATCCTCCGGGATTTGTGGTTCCAGCGACAAACCCAACCGGAATACCTGCATCATTCAAATAGACAAATGCGATCCCCTCCTGAGCAGAACATATAGCGGAATACAACAGCGATAGGAAATCAGGGCCTAAAAAAGAAAGAAAAAAGCCAGGAAAACTGGCAAGATGAACCGCAACCACTTGATCAACATCACGCATTTGTAACTGACGAATCATTCATGTACTCCAGCAACCTGCATTATTGTGTTGGCAAGCCTCACAACACCGGATGATTTCGAAAAATGGGCTAATCCAAATTTCTTACTCCGTTGGCCTATTGCATCAAGCTCTTCCAGAGACATCTGAGCCACCTCCTTCATGGCATGTACCAACCAGGCCTGATCCTCCGCATCACCAACCAGCCCGCACTCAGCTTCACGGACAAAACGGGCCGTATCACTGTCACGATCAACCGTAGCGATAACAGGCCTGCCTGAAAACAAATATGACGGGAGTTTTGAGGGAATAGAACTCATCCCCGCGCCACGCTTCACCGGAAGCATGCACACATGCGCAATACCTTGCAACACGGAAACATTGGCAACGTCAGGGTCAGAAATGAAATGCACATTCGACAGATTTAACTGTTGTACCATCTTGACGCAATCTGACTTTGAAGCTCCCCCCCCTACTATCACCAGTTGCGTATCAGGTATATCGGCTTCAGCAAAAGCACGAATCAAAAAGTCAACCCCGGCAACAGGGCCGATGTTTCCAAGAAACAGAAAGGTAAACGGAAGCTCGGAAATGCCATATCTCAGGCAACATGCCGATCTGGATGGAATATCTTCAAACGCATGTTCATCCTGCCAGGTTGGAATGGTAACAACATATTCAGCAATAACTCCACGGCTTTCAACATAGGTTCGCCGCATGTTTTCTGATATTACCAAAACTTTAGCCGCTGTACCTGCAATCCAGGCATCAAGCCGCTTCAACGGCATATACATGACAGAACGGAAAAAAGCAGGCAGTTTATCGGTAAACGACTCCGGATAAATATCCATTATCTGCAATACCATTGGCACAGCAGCTTTTTTAGCGAACCGGGCAATAATGGCCTGTGCAAACAAAGGCCAGGCATTTAAATAAATGACATCGGGCATATTCTGCTCCCGGGCCAGATATCTGGAAACCTTCCTTCCAAAGCTGATACTTTCCCGCATTCTTGCAAGTATGCTGGACTCAGGTGCGGCAAACGAAGGAAGCCTTACAACCTTGATGCTCTCTTCATCCAGCACAACAGGAGCATCAGGATTGCTATACTGACTATAATCCGTATTCAAGGGCCGAGAGGGCTGAGGACATAAAACAGTAACACAACAACCCCGAACTGTAAGATAATTCGCCAAATCCCAACTCATTCGAGCTGAAACTTGCGGCTCAGGAGGATATACTGCACTGATTATTGAAATATTGCGAACAGCAGTCACTGTCAGTATATGTCCGGTTTATTATTGTGTGTCATTATTTTTTCCACACAACCCGGTTCACATAATCGGTATAGCTTAGTATCAACCGAACCACCTTCTCCGAGACATTAGGCATCGAATAATCTGCTACCTGTCTCAATCCGCGTTGGCCACCACGTTGCTGCAACTCAAGAATCGCCAGTGCCTGCATGACACGATCAACTTCCAGGCCAACCATCATGACACTTGCCTCCTCCATCCCCTCGGGCCGCTCATGGGCCTCACGGATATTGATGGCGGGAAAATTGAGAATTGAAGATTCCTCAGTAATGGTGCCGCTGTCAGAAAGCACCGCTTTGGCATGCATTTGAAGATGAACATAATCACAAAATCCGAGAGGCTTCAACAGTTCAACCTGCTTGTTAAAAACCACACCGCTTGTATCAATCCGCTTGCGGGTTCTCGGATGGGTCGAGACGATCACCCTTTTTTTAAACTCATCAGCAAGCATGTTCAGGATGGTAACAAGCCGCTGGAAATTCCTGTCCGATTCAATATTCTCTTCGCGATG
>JAAXWX010000060.1 GCA_013334755.1 Chlorobiaceae bacterium
TATGCATTGTTCCTGTAAGACATAACGGATATTACGAAAGATTTCTCGGTACCTGTGAGGAATGGTGGTGCAGGACAGGTCGTGCAAGAGAGATATCTATCACAAAAGTAAATCGTGAAGGGAAGGACAGCAGTACCTGGTCAACTTCGAATTCAAAGGAACAGATGCCGCTCAGGGTATGCAGTGAATCGCTTAACGACTGTTTTCTCAGTGCCTTGTTGTGCAGACGTACTCCAAGTCCATCCCTTGAGGCAAGCTGCCCGAAGTAGTCTCTTACTCCTTCCGGAGTTATGACGGTATGCGGTGAAAAGGTTGGAATAAGGACGGCGGATTCATTATACAGTGCGGCGATGTCGTCGGCATTTCCGCTGCAGACTCGAGTAACCCATTGAAAGAGAACCTCTTCGGCGGTTTTAAAATAGAGCATGATAGGCGGGTTTTGTTTTCTGTTCTGTTCGTATCGTATTGTCAATTATGAAATGAGTGGCTGATACGTGTGGCCGTAAATGTAAGCTTTTTTTACTTTTCCGGTTTAAAAAAAGCCCGGACGTCAACTGTCCAGGCTTTTTATGGATTAACTTCTTTTATAAAAAGATGTTAATATCTTATTTCGCCTGAATCTGCCTGGCGTTTCAGATCATCGTTTGCATAGATCAGAACCTCAACACGCCGGTTAAGCTTGCGGTCGTATTCTGTTTCGTTGGATGCAACAGGACGGGTTTCCCCATAACCAACCGGAGAGAGCCTTCTGCCTGCAACACCATATGCCTCAAGGAGGTTTGCTACCGATTCGGCTCTTCTTTCGGAAAGAATCTGATTGTCGTATTCACTGCCGATGTCATCGGTATGGCCTTCAATTACCAGACTGGTGTCCTTGTAGCGGTTGAGAATACGGGCGAGTTTTTCAATATTGTATCTGCTTGTGGATGTTATGGTTGCCGAGCCGGTTGAGAAGAGAATGCCGGAATCAAAAATTACCCTGATACCTTCTCCGACACGTTCGACTCGCGCACCTTCCACGTCCCGGTCAATTTCTGCTGCCTGCTTGTCCATATAGTTGCCGATAAGCGCTCCCGCAGCTCCGCCGATAACAGCACCGATAATAGCGCCTTTCGCCCAGCTGCCTGTTCTGCTCCCGATAACAGCACCGATAACGCCTCCAGCTGCGGCGCCGACACCTGCACCCTGTCCGGTATTGGTTGTTGACTGGCAGCCCCAGGTCAATGATGTCATGGCAAAAATGAGGAGGAAAGCTACAGGTTTGATGAGCCTTTGTAAATGTGTCATAGTTGTTGAGTTTTATGGTTAAAGGAAAATAAATAATTCGGTCACTCAAACCGGCATCGATTTCCGCAATTCTGTAGCATCAAAAACCAGTCGGATAGCAGAGATCTTGTTGCCGGAAACGGTAAAAAATTCCGCAGTTCGGATGACACCTGCAGGACTTGCTGTATCGCAATCATAGAGAAGGGAAGCTCCTTCAGCATCATAGAAGCTTTTCAGCAGAGTGATGCTTTTTAGCATCTGTCTGAACTGTGAGAGTGCTGCAATGAAATCATCAGCTGTCGTAAAAGTATCAATACTGCCCTGAAAATCAAGGTTGTCTGCAAGACAGGCACGAGCAGTGACAAAATCACTGTTTGTCCAGGCTTGATGATAGGTTTCAATCAAGTGTCGGGTATCCATGATCACATCTCCTTATTAATATTTTCCAGTTGCATCAGTAATGAAAACAAATTCAATAATCAATCGGGACAGATTGTTCATGTTGATTGATATTTGTACTTCAAATCTACCTGCATATGAACAAAGAAGTCAACTGAAAAAATCCTCACTTACCAGAGGAAAATATCAATTACCGGCATGCCAGTCTTCTTCAATCAATGAATGGCGGATAAGCATTTTTCAGTATCTCCGATCATACGTTGCATTTTGTAAGCGTTTCCCTTGATGGGACAGGATAAGTTATGGTGGTTGTTGCCTGAAAAATACCGATCAATTGTATGTCTCATATTCTTTGGCTGGATTTAATGCAGAGACAAAATTAATTATCCGGTTTTTCTGTTGATGACTACAGCCGAAGATATTTTTAAACATACTGTAATGCAATGAATCGCTCAAAAGAGGAATGGATAGAACAACTTGAAACCGGTCTGCCGCTGAAGGAGAAGATTGTTGACCGGAACAGGGCCATTACTGCCCGATATGCGGAGTGGTACCTGCAAAAACCCGAGCTTTTCAAATGGTCAGGAATGGCGGCCTTTGCGTCTCGTCAGGTCGGTATTGCACTGGCATTTTCAGAGATGATGCATGCTCCCGAGCAGATGATCCTTCAGGAAGAGGCGCAGGAAGAAGGCTTCTTTCTTGATGCGGGCAGGCTGTTCCGTTCCGCGGTCAACAGCCTGCTTGCCATTCCTTCGTTCATGCATTCGGCGGCTTCGAGGCAGCTTTTTCTTGCAGATCTTGATGAAATCCGTCGCGGCAACAATAGTATTTATGCTGATATCGCATGGGCACATGCTGCCTATCTGGAATGCGGTATTGGCGAGATTGAGAAAAACTGCATTGGCGAGGAAGAAGAGTATTTGCTGAAAGGGTTCAGAATGATTGATGAAGGATCTTCTCTGCTGGAAAAAGGAGCCAATGAAGAGGAGGCCCGCAGGAAAATCCGGGAGGGTAATGTGCTGCTGCTTCGTCATGAGCAGATCAATACCCTTCAGCCGGTTTTTGATGCAATCAGTTCCCAGGGACGGATTGTGGTTTCATTCGGAAGCGAGCTTGACTTTTCAGGAGCTCTCCACAATACGAAGGCCTCTTTTTCAACCTATTCAGGATATTTTGAGACTCTTGCGGGTATGAAAAGCGTAACAGATGCCGGTTGCCGCTGGCAATGGATCGAACATGATGTATTGCCAGCATGGGAGAGAGTTGATTCTACCTTCTCATCAGATTCCCTTCTTAAAAAGCAGCTTGAATCGTTTGTCGCCGGTGAATCAGCCATGATTCATCAGGTTAAGGAATTTGCCGCAAACCTGTTTCGTATTCCCGGAATTGGTTGAACAGGCTCTCTTTTATATTCAATACGGCGGATTATTCTCCTACTTTGGTCGCAGAGCCTCAACTGGATTGAGATTCGCGGCTTTCCAGGCAGGGAAAAGCCCGAATGCCATGCCGATGGTGGAGCAGACAACCATGGAGACCGTTATCCAGAGCAGGGGGAAAATGGGCGGCAGATTGAATTTCAGTGCTACGACATTCCCTGCAGCAATGCCGACAATAACTCCGATCAGCCCCCCTGCGATGGAGAGAAAGAGTGCTTCGAAGAGGAACTGACGAAGAATGGTGGTTCGTGGCGCTCCTATTGATTTTCTGATGCCGATCTCTTTGGTTCTTTCAGTCACGCTGACCAGCATGATGTTCATGATACCCACACCTGCGGTCAGAAGGGCCATAAAACTGATGATGAATGCGCCGGTACTGATGGCGCGTTTGATGTCCCTGAATGAGTCGATGAGTGATTCGTTGGTTCTGATTTCGAAGTCATTGATATCCTTGACGGTAAGGCCTCTGGCAAGTCGCATGGCACCGATTGCCCTATCAATCGTAGCCTGATATTCCTTGCGTGATAGCGCTTCTACCGTTATGCTGAGGCTGCTTTTTTCGTTGATATGGTCGAGGTACCGGGTAATGGGAATGAGCACAAAGTTATCCTGACTCTGTCCGAAGGCTGCTCCTTTTTTTTCAAATACTCCGCAAACTGTGTAGACTTCACCATTTACCTTGATGAATTTGTTCAGCGGGCTTTCACCTGACGGGAAGAGCGTTTCGGAAAGTTCGCTTCCGATCACTGCGGCGTTTCTTGCTGAGCGTATATCGCTCTCCGAGAGGTTGCGGCCGGATGCGATGGCATAGCCGTTGGATGCTGAAAAGTTCTCGTCACCGCCAGACAACGCAACATCGGGGTTGGTCGTCCGGTTGGCATATTTTGCAAGATTTGCCGGACTGGTGATGGTGAACCCGATATTGCGGGCACTTGTTTCCATGCTTTTTCGGAAAAGGAGCGCCTGCTTGTAGGAGATATCTTTCCGGTTGGCATAGAAATTTCGGCTGTGTCCGCTGCCGAATACTGTGGCTGGATTTTTCTGTATCTGGAAGGTGTTGGCTCCGAGGCTTGTAAGTCCTGTCTCAACACTTTTATCAATGGCATCAAGCGCGGTCATGACAGCAATGATCGAAAAGACTCCTACGGCAACTCCCATAATGGTGAGCCATGAGCGGAGCTTGTTGACGGTCAGGGAGTAGATCGCCTGGATAACGGTTTCACGCAGCAGCATACATACTCCTATTCATAACGAAGTGAGTCTGCCGGATCGAGCTTCGAAGCTGTCACAGCCGGAGCAAGGCCTGAAATGATGCCGGTAATGACAGAAACGGCAAGACTTGCCATGATCAGGTCAAGGGAAAATTGAACCGGGAAATCAGGCATGATTTTTCCGATGGCAAAGGTTATCAGGAGGGAGGTTCCGAGCCCGATAAATCCACCGATGAGGCAGATCATTACCGATTCGATGAGAAACTGCAGAAGAATGGTCTGACGGCGGGCGCCGAGGGCCTTGCGAAGTCCGATCTCCTTTGTACGTTCCTTGACGCTTACAAAGGTGATGTTCATGATACCGATGGCTCCGACAAAGAGCGACATGCCGGTTATGAAGATACCTGCTACAGCAATGCCGTTTTTTATGGGATCAAGCTGGCTTTTGAATGCCCTCTGTTCATTGATCGAAAAATCTTCGTCTTGTCCGGCCGGAATCCTCCTGATTCTTCGCATCAATCCGAGCAACTCCTCCTTTGCCTGTTCAACATGGCTCTGATCCTTGATTTTGACTCTGATGGTGGTGAACATATTTTTGCCGTAGATTTTTTCAAAAGCACCAAGCGGCATGATAATCTGGTTGTCGAAGCTGAAGAGCCCGAGAAATTTTCCCTGTTTTCTGAAAACGCCTATGATGCGGCATTTCCTGCTCTTGAGCTGGATTGATTTGTCGATAGCAGGCTCGTTTGGAAAGAGGCCGGATGCAATATCGTCGCCGATGACACAGACCATTTCACTGCGGCTTGATTCTCCCGGAGTAAAGAACCTGCCTGAGGTGAGTGCGCCGGATGCCGTTTGAAGATAATCATGAGTGGTGCCGAGTGAAAACACCTGCTCAAGGATCTGGTCCTTGTATTTGGCCGTTGCCTGGTATGTCGACATCTGCGGTACGGCGATGAGGAGCTCGGATCGGGGATCGTCGGTAATGATTCTGTTGAGCTGCCCGGCATATTCTGTTTTAAGGTCGGGACGGTTACGGTAGAGCCACCACTGTCCCATCGTGGTCCAGGATGATTTCTGGACATAGATGACGTCGTAACCGAGCATGGCAAGGCTTTTTTCAAAACCAAGGTCGATGCCGTTGATAGCCGTGCCCATCATGGTGATGGCAACAATGCCGATAATGACGCCGAGCGCGGTGAGGAAAGAGCGTGTTTTATTTGCCCTGATCTGAAAGAGAGCCATTTTCAGACTCTCTCCGGATTCATAGCGGAACTGTTTGTAGCTCGGGTTCATTGCCTCTTGTCGCTTTCTATTTTTCCGTCCCGGAGCCGGATGATCCGTCTGGTGTAGCGGGCAATATCCTCTTCATGCGTGATCAGGATGATGGTGTTGCCTGCTTCGGAAAGTTCGCCGAAAATTTTCATGATCTCCTGGCTGGTTGCTGTGTCGAGGTTGCCGGTTGGCTCATCGGCAAGAATGATCGATGGCTTGTTGATGAGCGCTCTTGCGATGGCGACGCGCTGGATCTGGCCGCCGGAGAGTTCAGAAGGCTTATGCGTTATACGGTCTCCGAGCCCGACTCTGACGAGTGCTTCAGAAGCCCGTACTTCGCGTTCTTCAGGAGCGACGCCGGCATAGATCAACGGCAGTTCTACATTGCGCAGGCAGTTGAGACGGGGGAGCAGGTTGAAGGTTTGAAAAACGAAGCCAATCTCCCGGTTCCTGATGCGGGCAAGTTCATCATCATCCATATCAGCGACCTGCTGACCGTTGAGCTCATAGATCCCTGAGGTTGGAGTGTCAAGGCAGCCGATGATATTCATGAGTGTTGATTTTCCGCTGCCGGATGGCCCCATGATGGCAGTATAGTCGTTAAGTCTGAATTCGAGATTGATCGAGTCGAGTGCCTTGACAACCTGGTCGCCCATTTCATAGAATTTACAGAGCGACTGCATGGTGATGATTGAAGATGTCTGCATCAAAGGGCTATTGTTGCTGCTTTTTGACAAGGCTGCCCTCCTTGAGCTGGCTGGTGATTGCGGTGTAACTCCCTGAAACCACCTCTTCACCTTTTTGGAGTCCTTCCGTGATAATGATATGGGTATTGTCGGTTGTGCCGGTTTTAACCGGCCGGAACGAAGCCCTTCCTGACTTGACGACAAAAACTCCCTGCCGGCTGTCGGGTACCTTGCTTTTCGAAACAATTGTGACGGAGTTGTTTTCGGGCTTGCTGTTCTCCGCTTTAACGGCTGTGCTTCTGATCGTTACGCTTTGAATAGGAACGACAAGAGCATTTTTAATCCGTTCTGATTCAATATCAGCCGTAGCACTCATGCCGGGTTTCAGTAGTCGGTCATGATTGATGATGCGGATCTTTACCGAAAAATTGGTGACCTCTTCCTGTGTGCCGGCTGCCTTTGAAATGGCCGAGTTGGATATTTCATGCACACGTCCCTTGAACATGCGTTCACCGTAGGCATCCACGGTGATTGAAACAGGGTTGCCAGGTTTGACATTGACAATATCGTTTTCATTCACCTCAACAACGACCTGCATGCTGTCAAGGTTTGCCAGTCGCAGCACCTCGGTGCCCGGAAACTGGCCGGTTCCGACAACACGTTCGCCAAGCTTGCTGTTGAGGACAATGATGGAACCGTCAATCGGGGCACTGACCACACTTTTTTTCAGACGATCCTGGTTCTGGTCAAGCAGACTCTTGTTCTGGGCTATGGTAAAGACTGAAGACTGGTATGTTGCCCTTGCGGCCTGCGCATTTGTTCTGGAAGCAATGAAATCTGACTCGGAGATGAGCTTCTCCTTGTAAAGCAGTGAGGCTTTCCTGAAATCATCATCTGCTTTGAGTTTTCTCGCCATGGTCTCCATGCTTTGCGATTTGGCAGAATTCAGCTGGGCGAGGCTTTGTTCCACCTGGTTGATGTAGAGATCAGGCTGGATCTTGAACAGTAGATCTCCTTTCTGTACGTTCTGTCCATCACGGACGGGCAGCTCGATAATCTCACCCGAAACGTCGGGAGAGATGGCTACGACCAGCGCCGGCTCAATTTTGCCTGTAGCTGTGACGACATGAATAACCTCCTTAATTGAAGCATTCTCGGTTGTGACTTCAACGGGTTTTTCGCGGAGTTTGAGAAAGGTAAAAAGCAAAACTCCAGCGAGCAGAATTGCACCGAGGGTGATCAGTATTGTTCGTCGTTTAAGTAAGGATTTTTGTTTACTCATCAGTTGGTATACCGGATTCTGGTTGCTATGGTATGGTTACGTTGCCCGCTGTGAAATCAAGAACACTTTTCTGCAGGGCAAGATTAAAGGTGGCCTGGGAGAGATTTGAACGTGCATTGAAAAGAGTGGCCCGTGCTGTACTGAGTTCAATAAATCCCGCTGCACCAAGTTCATATTTTCTTTTTATGCCATCATATGCAGAACGCGCGGCTGTTAAACTCACCTTGGCTGTTTCGATCTGCATGAAGGCTGATGCATACTCTCCTGCAGCCTGCTTGAGATCAATGACGATATTCTTTTTCAGATCTTCATAATCAAGCTGCTGGTTCAGATAGTTGATTCTGGCCGATTCAACATTGTAGCGGGTTTGAAACCCGTCAAAAAGAGCCCAACTGAGGTTCAAAGCTACCGAGTATCCAACCGAATGGTCAAGCTGCTCAGAAAGTGGAGGATAGGAGTATTCATTGTGCAGATACTCGGTACCTCCTGTACTGACATTGAAATTCAGGTCAACTTTTGGATACCATGGTGCCCGTGAGGCTCTTACCTGCCATTTTGCCGCATTGGTTTCAAATCCCTTGCTTTTCAGGTCATTGCGTCTTTGAAGGGTAATGGCGGCAAGGCTGTCGATATCAATTTTCGAAGAAAGGGGCGCTTTCAGTTCCTCCGGAGAGGGCTGAAGGGCAATTTTTGTTTGCGGGTCTATCTGAAGCCTTCGCAACAGCTCAAACATACTGCGCTGCAGTCGGGTATCAGCCTTGATGACTGCAAGACCACTTTCAGAGGCATCTGCCTGTTGCTGATAACGATCAGTCATGGATTTCAGGCCGATCTGAAACTGCCGGTCGGTGAGGGTCAGTTGATCTTGTGCCAAAAGGAGGTTTTCGCGAGCGATATCAAGGAGTTCCTGGTTCAGGAGTACCTGATAATAGGCTTGGGTTACATCGTATACAACGCTTTCCAGTGCTCGCTGAAGGGTGTATTCAGCAGCATGTTCCTGCTTGAGCGACGATTGCAGGGATGTGAAATCACTGAACCCGTTAAACAGATTAAGTGATGTGGCAAGGGTCAGATCAATCGATTTAATCGATGTTTTGTGTACTTGAGATATTGGATCAGCCTGGATATAGGTGCGGTTGACTGAATACGGTGCATAGCCGGCAGATGTGGAAATCCGTGGAAGAAAGCTTCCGTAACGTCTCAGAACATCAGCTCCCCGGAGCTTGAGGTTGAAGTCAGCCTTTTTTGCTGACGTCGCATTATTCAGTGCGATCTCTATACAGTTGGCAAGAGAGAGTTTTCTTTCCGCTTTTTCCGCTCTTTCCGTACTGATGGAGGTTGAGGGTGCAGCAAGAAAAATTACAGCTATGCAGAGATATGAAAAAATTCTTGAAGCCAAGGGACTATACGTAACCGTTTAGAGTGTCAATTATTGAAA
>JAAXWX010000061.1 GCA_013334755.1 Chlorobiaceae bacterium
CTATTTTATAAATAACACTTAACCAGACAAGATGACCACATAAAAATACTGCAATCCAGCAGGTGACAAGAATGATCTGCTTGTTGATCAACAGGTTATCAACAATCTATACACATTCTCAAGCATCCTGCTTCCGGCCAAACCGGTGCTTCAGGTACTCAAAAACCGGAGGCATAAAGGAAATCGCAATAATTGCAAAAATCAGCAGTTTGAAATTCTGCTGAACGAAGGGGAGCTGGCCAAAAAAGTAGCCGCTGTAGCTGAAGACTCCTACCCAAAGCAGTGCACCGACAATATTGAAAAGGATAAATCTGCTGTAGCGCATGGCACCGATACCGGCAACGAACGGTGCAAAGGTTCTGATAATGGGAATGAAACGGGCAATGATGATGGTCTTGCCGCCATATTTATGAAAAAACAGATTGGTCTTGGCAAGATGTTCGGTATTGAAAATGCGTGACTTTTCATAATTGAACACTTTGGGGCCAATCTGGTGGCCGATCTGGTAATTAAGGCTGTCACCAAGTACGGCTGCTGAAAAAAAGAGGAGAAAAAGCAGGTGAGGATCAAGCGATGAACCGGGCATGGAGGCCAGTGAGCCGGCAGCAAAAAGCAGGGAGTCACCTGGCAGAAAGGGCGTGACGACAAGTCCGGTTTCGCAAAAAATGATGAGAAACAGAATCGCATAAAGCCACAAGCCATATTGTGCGGCAAGTACCTGAAGATGTGTATCGATATGGATAATAAAATCAACGAGAGAAGAGAGGAAGTATGGAAGCGTATACTCCATTGCGTTTCTCTTTAATAAATGAAAAATCTCTGCTACTTGCCGAAGTAATGTAGTCATTGAGGTGCAGAGTCGCAAAACCCCACTTATAGCCAGGGTGAACGGATAGAAAAGTTATTATTGTTATATATTAGGGTTTTGTTTCATGACAAAAACAACAGGACAACTTCAATGAGTTATTTAACCTCCAGCCGTTGCCGGCTATACTATGAAGACAGTGCTGAGTTCGATCCTGCGGGAGCGGAAAAGCCTGTTGTATTGTTTGTGAACGGATGGGCAATTTCCTCCCGATACTGGAAACCGCTTGTCAACGTGCTCTCGGCGAACTACCGCTGCATTATCTATGACCAGAGCGGCACAGGAAAAACGATCATCAAGGGCTATAAACCAACCTTTACCATTCAGGGATTTACTGATGAAGCGGCTGAGCTGATTGAACATCTGGGTCTCCATACATCAAAAAAACTGCATATTGTCGGCCATTCAATGGGCGGTATGGTGGCAACAGAACTTTGCCTTCGATACCGTGAAGCACTGGTATCAGCAACCATCATTGCCTGCGGAATATTTGAAGAAACCGCACTCACGTCGCTCGGACTCTTTTTTCTTGGCGGACTGATCGATGTTTCCATGAATTTTCGCAATGTCTTTCAGCATGAACCGATGAGAAGCCTGTTTGTCAAAAGGGCCGCCACAAAAGAGATCAGTAAAGAGTACCACGACGTCCTTATCGAAGACTTCACACAGTCCGACAAGGAGGCAACCAATGCAGTCGGCAAATTTTCGATCGACCGGGAAGTCCTGAGGAGATATACCCGCCATGTGCTTCTGATCTCTTCACCGGTACTCTGTTGTGTCGGGATGGCTGATCAGACTATTCCTCCTGAAGGAACCATCACACTGTATAAAACCCGCCTCGACAAGTCCGCTTCACCGACCAGTCTTGCGAAGTTCATGGATCTCGGCCATCTCCCGATGCTTGAAGACACTGAACGATTTGCCGACGAGCTGAAAAAACATTTTGAATTTGCAGAACAATTTTATAAAAAGAGCCCGCAGGAGAGAACCGGCAGCTGACAACGCCGGCCTTTATGCCCAGATTGTTATATCCGGAACCCATGCACAACCCTTAAGATTAATCGTAACTGTGAGTAAACTATTCAGCAAAGCATTTTTTTTCCTTTTTGCATCGCTCATCATTATAACACTGTCAAGCCCCGATGTTCAGGCCAAAGGCTCTATCCTGGGCCTGCCAAGCCTTGAAGAGCTTGAAAATCCGAACCCTGACCTTGCCTCTCTTGTCTATTCGGAAGATGGTGTCCTGCTACACAAATTTTTCCTGAAGAATCGCACCTTCATTCCGCTGAAATCTATCCCCTATTCGGCCCGTTATGCCTTGATAGCGACAGAAGATCTCACCTTTTATAACCACTGGGGAGTCGATCTGAGACGGCTTGTGCTGGCAATGGGTGAAAATATCATCAAGGGACGAACCCGCTGGCAAGGGGCCAGCACCATTACCCAGCAGCTTGCCAAAAATCTCTACCTGAGTCAGGAACGCACAGTAAGCCGTAAGGTCAAGGAGTTCATTACCGCGATCGAACTGGAAAAAACCTATACGAAAGATGAGATTCTGGCACTCTATCTCAACACCGTTTATTTCGGATCCGGAGCATATGGTATTGAGGCTGCCTCCCAGACCTATTTCGGTAAATCTGCTTACCTCCTGACGCTGCCGGAAAGTGCAACGCTTATTGCAACATTGAAAAACCCGACAGCATACAACCCTTCGAAGTATCCGTCAAGTGCCATTGGCAGAAGGAACCTTATCCTCTCCCTGATGGAAAAGGCGAAATTCATTACAACAAAACAGGCTGCAACGGCAAAAAGAAGCCAACTGACGCTTAAGTACACACCAGTGAACCATCAGGGACTGGCTCCCTACTTTACCGAATATATCCGCCAGACGCTGAAGCCAGCTACAATGCTTGGAGAGATCAATCCATACCGCGACGGACTCTCCATCCTGACTACACTTGACAGCCGCATGCAGAAATATGCCCAGCTGGCCGCCGCAGAACATCTTGCCGATCTGCAGGCCGCATTCGACCGATCATGGGTATGGACTGAATCGCTGAAAAACCAGATAATCATGGAGAGCGAACGGTTCAAGGCACTGACAGAGGATGGGCTCTCGACCCAGCAGGCTCTCGCCAGAATCAAGGCGGACAAGGTCTGGGTGAACGAGCTTCTGAGGGAAAAAACCCGGATACAGGTGGCTCTGGTTGCAATTGACCCGACCAACGGTCATGTAAAAGCCTGGGTTGGTGGCAACAATTTCTCGCCTGATGAATACAAGTATCAGTTTGACCATGTCTGGCAGGCAAAACGACAGCCCGGATCAACCTTCAAGCCTTTTGTCTATACCGCGGCTATCGACAAGGGTTTGCCGGCAAACTTCCTGGTGCTGAATCAACCCCTTGCACTGAGAAGCGGCAACGGCATCTGGTCGCCGAGAAACTCGGACGGTTCATCAGGAGGAATGACAACACTGCGGTCGGCATTGAGCCGCTCGCTGAACCAGGTTACCGTCAGACTGGCTTACGAAAATCTGACAACTGCTGAAATCATCAGCTATGCGAAAAGAATGGGCATCACCTCCCCGATGCCATCGAACCTCTCAATTGCTTTGGGCACGGCTGAAGTCACCCCGTTGGAACTTGCCGGAGCTTTTTCAACATTTGCCAACAACGGCACCTGGACCGAACCCCTCTCAATCCTGAAAGTTGAGGACAAACATAGCCGGGTTATCTCGCAAAGCACTCCTAACCGCCGTTTTGCCATTGACTCCACGTCCAACTTTGTGATGGTCTCGATGCTGAAGGATGTGATCAATAAGGGAACCGGCGTGGCACTCCGTTCCCGTTACGGCTTTACAGGTGAGGCGGCTGGAAAAACTGGTACAACCCAGAGCATGAGAGATGCCTGGTTTGCAGGCTTCACTCCGCAGCTTGTCGCTGTTGTATGGACAGGCTTTGATGACGAGCGCATCAAGTTTACCTCAATGGAGTATGGCCAGGGTGCACGGGCAGCCCTTCCGATATGGGCCGGGTTTATGAAACGCTGCTACAATGACCCTGCGCTGAAACTTGACAACAGGTATTTCCATATTCCTGAAACGGTTATTGCCGTGCCGATTTCCGGCCAGACCAATTCACCTTCCGATCTGCTCGGCAGTGATGTCTATATTGAATATTACACTCCTAAAGGCTTCCAGTACTACAAGTCTCATCCAATAGGGGCTCCAGACGAAATTGGCGCAGAGGGAGACAGCACTAATTCTGAAAACAGCAATGGAACGCCTGCACCTCAAAAGGCTTTTCCAATACAAGAAGAGGGAGTGTTCTGATCTCCCGCTCATTTAACGCTCAATCGTTTTTTTATGCAATCGGTCTTGGTTCTTGATTTCGGATCACAATACACGCAGTTGATTGCCCGTCGTATCCGCGAGTTGGGTATTTATTCTGAAATTCTTCCCTACAATACCACCCCGGAAATAATCCGGGAACACAACCCGAAGGCCATCATCCTTTCAGGCGGGCCGACAAGCGTCTATGACGAATCGGCCATTCTGCCCGATGATGGCATCTTTTCGCTCGGCATTCCCATACTCGGCATCTGTTACGGGCTGCAGGCAATTGCCAAACATTTCGGAGGTGAGGTTGCCAGCTCGTTAAAACATGAGTTCGGACGTGCGAAAATCATTGTGAACCATGACGGAGAGCATGAAAGCATGCTTTTCCGCAATATTCCCGATTCCGATGTCTGGATGAGTCATGGCGACAAGGTGATCAGGCTGCCTGAAGGATTCAGGATCACGGCAAGCAGCGATAACTCTGAAATGTGTGCCTTTGAAAGCTTCGGCAGCAAGGGTGCCCTGAAAGTCTACGCCCTGCAGTTTCATCCTGAGGTGCAGCATACCCTTTATGGAAAACAGCTTCTCTCGAACTTTCTGATCGATATTGCCGGCATCAAGCCGGACTGGTCGTCGAAAAGCTTTATCAATCACCAGCTTGAGGAGATTGCCCGCAAGGCCGGCAAAGAGACCGTTATCTGCGGCATCAGCGGAGGCGTTGATTCAACGGTTGCCGCAGTTCTGGTAGGCAAGGCGATAGGCAAACAACTGCACTGCGTCTTTGTTGATAACGGCCTGTTGAGAAAAAATGAAGCTGAAAAAGTGATGAGCTTTCTCTCCACGCTTGGGCTCCGGGTGACCCTGGTAGACGCTTCCGATCTTTTCCTGAAACGACTCAAAGCGGTCGCTTCACCTGAAAAGAAGCGGAAAATCATCGGGCGCACCTTTATCCAGGTCTTCGAAGAACAGATGGATCAGGAAAAATTTCTGGTGCAGGGTACGCTCTACCCTGATGTCATTGAAAGCGTCAGCGTCAAAGGCCCTTCGGAAACCATCAAGTCGCACCATAATGTAGGCGGGCTGCCGAAACGGATGAAGCTCAAGCTTATCGAGCCGCTGCGTGAACTCTTCAAGGATGAGGTGCGTGCCGTGGGCCGTGAACTCGGCATTGATGAAGATATTCTTATGCGCCACCCGTTTCCCGGCCCCGGCCTTGCCGTCAGGGTTCTCGGTTCGGTCAGCAAGGAACGGCTCGATATCCTTCGTGAAGCTGACCAGATCTATATTGAAGAGCTGAAATCAAGCGGACTCTACCAGCGCGTATGGCAGGCTTTTGCCGTACTGCTGCCGGTTCAGTCGGTTGGCGTCATGGGTGACAAGCGCACCTATGAAAATGTTCTGGCCCTGCGGGCCGTGGAGTCCACCGACGGCATGACCGCCGACTGGGCCCAGTTGCCGCATGATTTTCTTGCACGCGTCTCAAACCGTATCATCAATGAGGTGCGTGGAATCAACCGTGTGGCCTATGATATTTCATCGAAACCGCCTGCAACAATTGAATGGGAATAAAGGTGAAAATCTCAACCCTTTTGATGGCAGTCCGGTTTCCATAAAAAAACAGAACCCGATAAAGTAACAGAGAATAACCATGCCTTTCTGCACCAAGTCAGGAAAACCATTCCGTAAAAAGCTGATCGCTGCGGTCATAGTGCTTTCAAGCATTTCGCCTGCCCTGTCACAACTCTTTCCGGCAGCATCTTCAGCCTTTGCGAAAGAAGAATCCGGCGAACTTAATCTCACTGCAACCAAAGCCCTTTTTGACACTCATTCGGCATGTTTTGTCGATGCACGTTCCGAGTATGCCTATTACGTATCGCATATCAAAGGAGCCATTTCTATTTCTGAAAGCAGATTTGACGAGCAGTTTCCTGCTTTCAGGCAAAAAAAACCTGTTGAAACCCCTATTGTGGTCTATTGTATCGGGCCCAATTGCAGCAAGGCACGACATATTGCTAAAAAGCTTATGAAAAACGGCTACATGAATGTCAGGGTTTTTTCAGGCGGTCTGATCGAATGGTCTAAAGCAGGCTTCCCCATGGAAGGATAAGTTTCTTTAAAGCAAAATCTTGACAAGCAATAAACACGGAGACGCAGGAACGCCTATGCCGAGGATTGGCTTCCCGTCAGCATTGATCACAGCACTAAGGCTGCTGCTCGGTGCATTATTTATCCTGTCTGGATTTGAAAAACTTTTGGACCTGAAGTATTTCGCTCTTGTCATCGCAGAATACCAGATTCTGCCATCACTGCTCATCCCCGCCGCAGCGCTCTTCTTCTCCCTTTGTGAACTGTTGTGCGGCATCATGTTTCTCCTCGACCTCTACTCGCGTGTCAGTTCCTCGATAATGCTCGGCATGATGGCAATCTTCATCGCCGCCATTACAAACAATGTCATAAGGGGAATCGAGCACGATTGCGGCTGTTTCGAGTTTCTTGCACAATGGTACGGACTGAAAGAGGATATCGGTATCGTTTCGATTGTCCGTGACATTCTTTTTTTCATCCTGTTACTACCAATCGCATTGCTCGGCAGCAACAGGATTCCCTGGAAAAAACAGCACCAGTCAAAAAAGGAATGGTGAAAACCATCCCCAATTAGTTCTTAAGCTACGCTGTTTCCCGATGAGGTATTTCCTGGTAAGAAAATTCCCATAAGCCAGCATTTTCTTTGGCGTGCTCTATGGTCATACTGACAAGATTCCCCTGCTCATCAACATCAATCAAGATATTTTCACTGATCTCGCGAGTTTCAAACACCGGTTTATCGAGTAATTCAATATAAGCGGTATCGGTATCCTCAAAATATTTCACCTTCATGGATTAGCTCTCCTTGTATGATCGATCGAAAAAAGCATTATGAACTGTTTCGCCATCTTCAAGCAGAATGACCCGTAAAGCTTTCCCTGTATCTTGAATATGGGCCCATTTCTTGATTCGGCCATCAGTTTGGATAACAGTTTTCTCAGGGTGTTCTACAACGAAACGGATCCATTCATCTTTTATACCTGCTCGGTCAGGCCTGTTTTTTGTTAAGTTAAAATAAGATGTGGTTTTCATGCAGCGACATCTATAAACACTTTTACATTGATTTTGTTAACCGGTTCTCTTGGTTCTATCTCTACCAATGTACGAAAGTGTAATAAAAAAGCAGGAAATATCAGATAGGCAGGATTTCCATATAGGGCGTAAAGCTCTGTGGAAAAGAAAAGATCTTGACACAAGACTGATACGCTCATCAGACCTTCTTGCCAAACACATTGAAACCGCGCCTCATCATTATCTTCAAATACCTTATACACCCAACGTTCAAGGGAAGCGGCCGGGCGAGCTAATGCGCAAGTTCAGGTTAACCGAAATGTGGGTCGTCTTGGGATTAACATCGTCTATGCACTCAGTTCCACAAGACAGGACATGGTGTTGAAGTTTCGTGTCGTTGCAGCAACCTTGAGCTTTCGCTCAAAGAAATTGTTGTTGAACTTCGAGTCACTGTATTTTGTCGCATACAAAGTGTAGAGAGTACTTCCGCTTATCTTTACCATATCGGGTGAAAAGTCGAGTTGGCAGAGCTCTTCGGTTAAGTGCGATGCTGGAGGTTCCGCAAGTAGCGAAAAGTAGGTGCGGGAAGCTGCGTTCAACGGAAACGGATTGCCTTCCATTGCTCGTTTAAGTTGGTCATGTGTCCGGGCGATTACGGTAATGTCGGCTCCAATCTCACGGGCAATGACTTCATGGACAAGAGATTGAATGGACGATTGATCAAGACTGGATTTCGCAATGACATTGCCGCTTTGAATATACGTTTGTACATCCTGCAATCCGGTGTTGCCCAGAGCACTCCGTAAGTCTGCCATCGGCACTCGATTCCTGCCGGTGGGAGTAACACCCCTCAAAAAAAATTGCGTAGCTCTTCAATACTCTCCTCGGTCCTTTGATGAAGACGCCCAACGATAGAGTCAAGCTGATATAAAAACCGGATCACAATAATGCTGGAAAACTATCAATCATACAGGTAAAAACAAAAAGAGTGAAATGAATACCGTATTCATGCTTAATTCGCAGCGCATACCTTTACATTTCTTTCTTTTCTTGACCAATCAAGTCTATATAGAGTTCTTCAACTTTTACCCTGGCCCAATTTGTTTTTCGCAAGAATTTCAAGCTTGACTTGATACTTGGATCATTATAAAAACAACGAATTTCTATCATTTTATATAGCTCATCCCAGCCATAGTGATTTACAAGATCACAGAGTATTTTTTCAAGAGTTAATCCATGCAACGGATTATTTGGGTGATCATTCATATTTCTGTATTCTCCATGTCCCCTTATGTCATTGATTATTTTACCGAATCTACATTAATCTGCACCGCAGTCTCTTCCATCCACTGAATTCACTTGTTGGTTGGTGGATTATGATTCTGAAACGCCTGAGGCGGCTTCTGTTCTGCAAATATCCTTCCATGACACCTCATATACAACAAATTCTGATGCTGAACTGCATGAGTAAGTTTACGTAGTTGTGAGCGTCCCATAGTCTAATTTGCC
>JAAXWX010000101.1 GCA_013334755.1 Chlorobiaceae bacterium
CGCATGACCTCACGGTCCTACCCGCATGACTCGGGGCCAGTGTGGATCGCTACTCCTTCCACTGCAGGGACTTTCACCCTTTACCTCTTGCCGGTCTCCCGGCGCACCAAGATTTGAAAATAACTCCTTGCGGAGTTTACTAGTGTCATGTCACGCATCAACTGACGGATAAAGATGTTTGAGTTTGATTCTGGCTTTATCCGTGGTGAAGCGCCAGTTGATTATTGAGTTCAGGTTGTTCCGTTCTTTCTCCCAGGCCATAACTTCCGAGCGAACTTCGGTGATGGTATCGATGCGCCGGTTCAGGCACTGGCCAGAAAGAACTCGCAACTCGATCTCGGCCATATTGAGCCAACTTCCGTGTTTCGGGGTGTAGACAAATTCGAACCGGTCAAGTAACGCCTTTGCTTCCTGCGGCTTAAAGGCCTGATATAATGAGCCTGGCTGATGCGTATTGAGGTTGTCCATCACCAGCGTAATCCGTTCTGCATGCTTGTACTTACTGGCAATCTCTGCAAGGAATCGGGCCCAGTCTTCCTTTTTCCTGCTGGAAGTTACCCTGACCATTCGTTTTCCGACTAACGGTTCATTGGCGATGAAGATATTGCAGGTGCCTTTCCGGCTGTATTCGTAATCATATCGAGCAAGTTTGCCGGGTCTTGCCGGTACCGGTATTCTCGTTTCGGCTATCAACTGCTTGGGCGACTCATCCATACAGACCACGGGATACAGGGGATCGTAGGGCTGCTTATAGATATCCAGCACCATCTCCATATGAGCCACGAAATTGCCATCATTCAAGGGCGGAATCACCCAGCCGACTTGCTTCCAGGGCTTAAGGACGTTTTTTTAAAGTCCTGCGCACGGTTTCATAAGAGATATTATCGACATAGTTTAGCTCTACTGCTGTATCGGCTAACAGTCTCAAGGTCCAGCGCAGATGCCCTTCCGGTGGTTCCGAGCAACTCAAGGCTACCAGGTGTGCTTCCAGATCACCATCAGCTTTGCGACTATAGACCCGTGTGGATGGTTTGCCGGTAAGGGCCATGTTGAGGCCTTCTTCCACGAATCGCTTTTTTACCCGGTCAATCGTCTTCATACTTACGTTCAGCACCCGGGCAATGTCTTCATTGATTGACCGCTCTTTCTGGAATTTGCCTTCATCACAGGCCAGCAGGATCAATGCATTCAAAACAGTTTGTGCAGCGTGTTTGCCCTTACTGCTGAGCGCATCAAGCGCTTGACGTTCTTCCTCGGTCAGGGTGACTTTGTACTTCTTCATATTCAATCCTCCTATGGTTGATTATGAAGAATAATATACGGCTATTTATGCGACTTTACATGCGTGACGTGACACTAGAGTGAAGTCCTCGGCACTGAGATAATGAACATGATTGCCTCTTGAATGGGCTCAACCGAGGACGATACCAGACCCTGCGCTCAATGCCTGCCTTGCTGATAGCAAGGATTCGGAGATAACCGATTAAGGCACAGGGTAAAATACTGAGAAGCAATCCTGCTCATGAGGAGCACGAGTGCAAGAGGTATGGCGGATTCGGTGGAAGTCGGGTTGCACAAACACGGCTTCGCCCTTTTCACTCACACCAGCATCAACTTATCCCGACGACATGAACATCGCCTGAGGGCTTCACGAACACCTCTGCTGTAGTGAAAAAGCAAGTAAAGATAAACAAAGGATATGAGCAGACCAACCCATTACGTTATTTCCACATCGCCGGTTTATACACAAGCTATAATTCTCTAGGGAAATAAGCGATTCCGGCAAAAACCGCTTACCTGTTGGGATGATCGAACCGGTTCGCACAACCGGCCGGCAGCGCCGCGACCACCAAGGAACGACTCGCTCTGCTCTTTTCTCATGATGCGGTTCAGGATACCTGCCAACTCGAATCCTCAAAGCTCGCCGATAAACCCTGC
Organism: Chlorobiaceae bacterium; assembly: GCA_013334755.1. Taxonomy (GTDB): domain Bacteria; phylum Bacteroidota; class Chlorobiia; order Chlorobiales; family Chlorobiaceae; genus Chlorobium. The sequence continues at coordinate 1,939 of JAAXWX010000101.1, forward strand.
AGGGTGGTGCGTTCCTGTCAATGCTACCGGATGCAGCTTCGCTACTTCCAGTCACAGCCGAAAGAACCCGTAAAGAGTGAATATCGAGTTAATTATCTGCCATCTTCAAAATCAGACCAAATTGCCATTCACTCCAGAATAACCGAACAAGATCCAGCTTGCTCGTCAAGCTCAGAATCTCGGCCACGCGCATCCTCTGTCGTATATGAGAAGAGATCACAAACATTCATATTGAGTGCATTCGCAAACCAAAGACAGCTCTTGATCGTCAGGTTCTGCTCGCCTCGTTCGACCAAGCCGACATAACTCCTTTGCGTCCCTAACTTTAGGGCAAAACGTTCCTAGCAGCCTGTCGGCCTTGCGACAGATAGGCCGGTTGAAAAAAAGTCACTGAAAATCATCTGGGCGAACATTTTGAGATCGTTTTTCACTTTCAAAGCAAAAATACGCTGAAAAAGGCCCGTTT
>JAAXWX010000062.1 GCA_013334755.1 Chlorobiaceae bacterium
GCCGTCCGGTGCAGTACCTTACAGGAGAGCAGTATTTTTACGGGCTGCAGTTTATGGTTGATGAAAGGGTTCTTATTCCTCGTCCCGAAACTGAACTGCTTGTCGAGCATGCTCTTGAATCTCTTGGTATGACAGGACGTGGTGGCTCCGGAGAGGCAAAGATGCTTGATATCGGTACAGGAAGCGGCTGTATTGCGGTAACGATGGCTAAACTCTGTCCATCACTGAAGGTGAGTGCGGTCGATTGCTCTCCGGAAGCCCTTGATGTTGCGCGCATAAATGCCGCAATGCATGGTGTGGAATCACGGGTAACCTTCATTCATGCTGATCTTTTCGATGAGTATTTTGCCGCCAGACTTCCCGAGTCATCGTATAACCTGATCATCTCTAATCCACCCTATATTCCGGAGTGTGAATGGGCGACTCTTCAACGGGAAGTGAAACAGTATGAACCTAAAATTGCGCTGACCACTCTGCATGGTCTGGAGTGTTACCGCTCGATTGTGGTACAAGCAGCAAAACTTCTCGTTCCTGGAGGAACACTTTGTTTCGAGCTTCATGCCGATGCTGCCGAAGCAGTCTCGGAACTTATGGCAGCGCAAGGTTATACAGGGATAACGCTAAAAAAAGACTATTCCGGTCATGACAGGATTATTTCGGGCACTTATACTGAATGATGGTGAACATGTGCTTTTTTTCGAGAAAAAACAGTTGCGGCACTATATTATAGAACGTTATATATAATGGCTATTCACGGGCCGCAGAAAAGATTAGTTTTTTTAAATTCACATGTTTGTTTTTCTCTATACAATTCATTGTAATCACTTGGGCATATATTGATGGATTTCCGTGATCTTACATTGAGGGAGCGCCAAGTTCTTGGTATCATTATCCAGGCATATGTCGTAACCGCTGCTCCGGTTGGTTCAAGGTATATAGCCAAAAATTACAATCTGGGTTTTTCAGACGCCACGATCCGTAATGTAATGGCTGAACTTGAAGATGAAGGCTATATCAGTCAGCCGCATACTTCAGCGGGAAGAATTCCGACTGACAAGGGGTATCGCTATTATGTTGACCTCATCATGACCTTTCAATCTCTTGATGAAAAAGAGAAAAAGAGGATTGAGGAAAATATAGGTCAAATCAGTATCGATCGAAAGGGTACCTCGTCCGATGTTCTTCTGTCGGCAGTTAAGGTTCTTGGTACCATTTCAAGGCAATTGAGTGTTGTATTGTCGCCTACGCTCTCCAATGCGATTTTTGAAAAACTTGACATGGTTTTGCTGAGTTCCACCAGGATGATGGTGATTCTTTCCATTCAGTCGCTTTTTGTCAAGACCATAGTTATGGAACTCGATCTTGAAGTCTCCCGCCAGACGGTTGACGGAGTGGTCGATATACTTAATCAGCGCTTGTCGGGACTGACGCTTGCTGAAATTCGACGGTCGATTACCAGGCGTCTTTCTGACTGTAATTGTGATCACGCCCTGAAAAATCTTATTGTACGCTCTGCCGGTACACTCTTTGACGAGTCGCCTATTTTTGAGCGGCTCTACATTTCAGGAACCGAATATATTGTTGATCAGCCCGAGTTCAAGCATCCGGAAAAGGTGCGGGAACTTATCACCATGATCGAGGATAAGTTCAGTATGGCAAAGCTTGTCGAAAACAGAGGTACGTCACGGATGGATATTACCATCAATATTGGCAAGGAGAACTGTGAAAGACAGGCTGAAGATCTGACCATTGTTTCAACACCTTATTATGTTGGAAATATGGTCGGAAAACTCGGTATTCTCGGACCGAAAAGAATGGATTATGAACATGCAGTCCGTGTTCTCAATTATATGGCAGACAGCCTTTCTGCAACGCTGTCTGGTGTTAACTAATAAAAAGTAATGGAGATATGACAAAGAAAGTAAAGGATGATCAGGAAAGCCATAAAGAGTATCTTAAGGATGTTCCGGAAATGGGTGAGGTTAAGGATAATGCAGTTCCCTCGGCGGAGTGGTCTCAGGGGCAGTCATCACAAGAGAGTGAACCTGCTTTGGCCAGGATTGCCGAACTTGAAAGGGAGTTGAACAACCAGAAAGAACAGGCTGGCAGGTATCGCGATGAGTTGTTGCGCAAAGCAGCCGAATTTGAAAATTTCCGCAAACAGAAAGAGCGTGAAGCAATGATGGCATCTTCAAGGGCTCTTGAAAATATTATCAGGGAACTACTTCCGGTTGTCGATGATGTCAAAAGGCTTCTTGCCTTTGCTCCGCAGAGTTCTGCAATATCAAGTGAAGCCCGACCTTATATTGAGGGCGTGGAGATGGTGAAGAAAAATCTGGAAAAGTGGCTTGGCGACAAGGGTGTTAAAGCCATAGAATCAAAAGGGGTGAAGCTTGATGTGAACTTCCATGAAGCCATATCCCAGGTTGATCAGCCCGAAGCAGAGCCGGACATGATTGTTGAAGAGTACCAGACAGGCTATCTGCTCGGAGAGAAGGTCATCAGGCATGCGAAGGTCATTGTCGCCAGATAGGAGGGTACTAATTTATCCAATGAACGATATCCAAGTAAATTTGCTGGTCTCATTATGAAAAGAGAATATTACGAGGTTCTTGGCGTAAGCCGGTCGGCGACCAAGGACGAGATAAAAAAAGCATACAGGAAGCTGGCGTTGCAGTTTCATCCTGATAAAAACCCGGACAACAAGGATGCTGAAGAGCACTTCAAAGAGGTAAACGAAGCCTATGAAGTGCTGAGTAACGATGACAAGCGTCGCCGCTACGACCAGTTTGGACATGCGGGTGTCGGTTCATCTGCGGCATCCGGTGGTGCCGGTCCGCAAGGAGGAGCTGATTTTAACGATATTTTCAGCGCTTTTAACGACATGTTCAGCGGTGGCAGAAGCAGGAGCGGCGGCTCTCCTTTCGGTTTTGAAGAGGCTTTCGGAGGAGGTGGTGCCAGAAGAGGGCGCGCCTCTGCCGGCATTCCCGGAACCGATCTTAAAATCCGTCTCAAGTTAACCCTTGAAGAGATTGCCAAGGGTGTTGAAAAAACCCTGAAGATCAAAAAACAGGTTGCCTGCAAGGAGTGTAACGGCAGCGGATCCAAATCAGGTGCGACAGAGAGCTGTCAGACTTGCCATGGCAGTGGCGAGGTTCGACAGGCGGCAAAAACGATGTTCGGCCAGTTTGTCAACATTACAGCATGTCCGACGTGCGGAGGTGAAGGCCGTGTGATCAAGGATCGTTGTCCTGCCTGCTACGGTGAAGGGATAAAGCTTGGCGAGGTGACAGTTAAGGTTACCGTTCCATCAGGTGTCGAGGACGGAAATTACCTGACACTGCGAGGACAGGGTAATGCCGGGCCGAGAGGTGGTGCATCCGGTGACCTCATTGTTGTGATTGAGGAGATCCCTCATGAACTCTTCTCCCGTAATGGTGATGATGTGATTTATACCCTTGCAGTAAGTTTTCCTGATCTTGTTCTTGGAACAAAAGTTGATGTTCCCACGCTTGATGGTGCGGTCAAGCTTACCATTCCTCCTTCAACGCAGCCGGAGACCATGCTTCGCATAGCGGGTCGCGGTATCGGTCATCTGAGAGGATCGGCCAGGGGTGACCAGTATGTGAAAGTCAATGTATTTGTTCCTAAAGATCTTTCACATCAGGACAAGGAGCTTCTTAAGGAGATGAAAAAATCTGCCGGTATTTCACCATCGGCCCATAATGACAAGAATGCAAAAGGCTTTTTTGAAAAAGCCAGGGATATTTTCAGTTAAGAGCGTTATCCGGTAATTGCATTAAAAGAAAAAAGGCCGGCAAAAAACCGGCCTTCTTCTTGTTCGGTATAACATCACTCATGTCAGTCCAGCAGTGCACTTACCAGTGCTTCCAACTCTGGTTCTTTCTCGGCCAGGCTGCATTCAATTCCTGTTTTTGAGATAACGTCAACGATATTCCGTACAACATCTCTGTTAAAAGCTGTCGGCATTAAACTGTCGCGAGTCGGCTCAATGGAGTAGGCGATTGAGGTTGCAACGGCCATTTTAATTTCAGCAGTCACTTTTTTTATGCCGCTTGTAAAGAGTCCTCTGAAGAGTCCAGGAAAGACGAGGGCATTATTAACCTGGTTTGGAAGGTCTGATCGGCCTGTTCCAACAACGCTGGCTCCAGCCTGATAGGCAAGATCAGGCATGATTTCCGGTTCCGGATTGGCCATGGCAAAGATAAACGGTGCACTGTTCATTCCCGCAATCATGGCGGGAGTAACGATGTTGCCGACAGAGACGCCGACAAAGACATCAGTACCAACCATCGTGCTTTGCAGATCGCCTGCATGCTTTGCTTTGTTGCTGATTTCAGCGATTCCCTGCTTGATTGAGTTCATGCCTGGACGCCCTTCGTAGATAGCGCCCTGGGTATCAACCAGCACAACCTCTTTGACTTGCGCATGAATCAGGAGTCTTGCAATGGCAATACCGGCAGCTCCGGCACCATTGACAACAACAGAAAGATCCTTGATGTCCCGTCCGGTTATGCGGCAGGCATTGATGATAGCCGCCAGAGTGACGATTGCTGTCCCATCCTGGTCGTCATGAAATACCGGAATTGACAGCTCATTTTCAAGACGTGTAAAAATTTCAAAACATCTTGGTGCTGAAATATCTTCAAGATTGATTCCTGCAAAACTTGTCTCAATCATCTTGCAGAATTGTATGATTTCTTCTACATCGGTTGAGTTGATACAGAGCGGAATAGCATCAATATCAGCAAACTCCTTGAAAATTATGGATTTACCTTCCATGACCGGCATTGCAGCCTCAGGGCCGAGGTCACCGAGTCCCAGAATGGCGGTGCCATCAGTTACAATTGCTACCTGATTGGCCCGATTGGTCAGGGTATAGGATTTTTGCTTGTCCAGGCCAATTTCAGTGCAGACGGCGGCTACACCCGGAGTATAGGCCAAAGAGAGATCATCCTTGGTTTTAATACTGACTTTTGAGCGGATTTCGATTTTACCGCGAGTTTTGAGATGTAATTCTATTGATTTTTTTGAATAATCCATATGATATAATTGACTCCCTGTCATGATCTGTCATGATGATAGAAATAAGCTTGTCGTACTGGATGTGCCGATGAACGTAGGGAAGCATTCGAAGGAAAGGTGTACAGGCGGACAAGGTGATTGCAAAGTTTAATGTAGCTTTTTTTATTGGTTTATCCATTGTTCTTTTCCGTAGCAGGCAATAGCTCCCCATCTCCACTGATGGTGTTGACAGTGAATCATGAAATATGAGGGAAGTTTATGCCTGATCAGGTTATCGTTCCGCTTTTCTGTATGCCTCGTTCATGTCATCGACATATTTTGCTATGACGGCAGGATCAGAAAGCTGGTTCGGAGCAAAAATTTTTTCCGTGATAATAGTGCTGCCAATCAGGTTGAGCTTTAATTGTGGAAGGTATAGCAGGTTTGCCATCAGCTCAGGACTGCCGCAGGTGAGAAAAAGAGCAATTTTTTTGCCTTCAAGGCAGCTTTTCAGGTTGCTTTGCAATAATGCGCCAAGAAGTTCCGATGAGACAAGCAGATAGTAGATAGGTGCACCCATGATTACAAGGTCAAACTCCTTGACAAAGCTGTAATCTCCTGTACTTTTACATTTTGCTTTTTCGACGTATGCACCTGTTTCGGCAAGTTTCCGGCCAATCGAATCAATGAGTTTGTCAGTCGATCCGCCTGATGTTTTGCTGTCGAACAGGATGATGGCTTTCATTGGCGTTGTGGCAGTGTGTGTCATAAGAAAATAGGATGGTTGCGTTGAACACAGAACTGAAATCAGTCGGAGAGTCACTAAAAACAAAAGTACAAAAAAAAAGCGCCCGGTTAAGAGCGCCTTTTTTGCAATTACCTCTCTGATGAGCGGTTTTTATACAAATTTCGAATAGATGTCAAGAAGATCAGTTACCCGGGTTGAGTATCCAAGCTCGTTGTCATACCAGCCGACTACCTTCACCAGATTGCCTGAGCTCATGGTCAAGAGTGAGTCGAAAATACAGGAGTGAGGATTGCCGACGATGTCCTGTGAAACGATAGGATCTTCACAGTATTCCATGAATCCTTTCATAGGTCCGTCTGCTGCGATTTTCATGGCAGCATTGATCTCTGCTTTAGTTGCTGGTTTCTGCAGAATGGCGGTAACGTCGGTGACTGAACCGTCTGGAACAGGCACTCTCATGGCAAAACCGTCAAGGCGTCCGATCAGCTCAGGAATAACTTCGCCGATAGCTTTTGCCGCGCCTGTGCTGGTAGGGATGATGGATAAAGCAGCTGAACGGGCACGACGAAGATCAGAGTGCGGAAGATCAAGGATGTTCTGGTCATTGGTGTAGGCATGAACCGTGGTCATGAACCCTTTTTCGATACCGAAATTATCTTGCAGCACCTTCATCATCGGCGCCAGGCAGTTGGTTGTGCAACTTGCGTTTGAAATGATCTCCTCTTTGCCGGTAATGGAGTCTCCATTGACACCAAGAACTATGGTTGCATCAATTTTGTCTTTTGCCGGAGCTGAAATGATGACTTTTTTTGCACCTGCAGCAAGATGCTTTGATGCGCCTTCACGTGAGGTGAAGATACCGGTCGATTCAACAACCAGATCACATCCAAGTTCTTTCCAGGGAAGAGCTGCCGGGTCACGCTGAGCTGAAATAGTAATAACCCTGCCGTTGACAACGAGGTTGCTGCCTTCTACATGTACTTCACCATTGAATTTTTTGTGGGTAGAATCGTACTTGAGAAGGTGTGCGAGGGTCTTTGGGTCACACAGGTCATTAATTGCAACAATTTCATAATTCGGGTTGTTCAATGCCTGGCGAAAAACCAGACGCCCGATGCGGCCAAATCCATTAATGCCGACTTTAACTTTTGTCATAATGTCGTTCCGGTATTGTACTGCGTTAGTATTGATTGAATGGAAAACTGCCGCAGGAACTGCTTTTTGCGGCTGAAAACGAACTCTAAGATATAAATTGCATCTGGAATTATTCAGGAATTTTTTTGAAAACTTTCCGTCAAAAGATTTTTAAGATTGCCAAAGCTTCCATTGCTGAGCAGGACAACCACATCTCCTTCTATCAGTTGTGTTTGCAAATAATCCACAATATCGGCAGGATAGTTCCGGGAATTCTCACCTGCAAGAAAAACGGTTTTACCCTGTCTTTGAAGCTCCTCTCTCAACCGTTCGGTATTGAGAGATTTTTCAGGTCCGTAGCGTTCAGGCCTGTGAACCTTGCCCATGACCACAATGGAGGCTTGTCCAAAACATTCTGAAAGTTCCTTCTGGAAGATATTCCTTGTTGTTGTGTTTGAGCGTGGTTCAAAACAGGCGACAATCCTGCGTCCTGCATACAGAACACCGAGTGCATCAAGCGTTACCCTTATGGCGGTTGGATGATGGGCGAAATCCTCAACAAGGGTAATGTTACGTGGATAGCTTCCGACAATTTCCATCCGGCGTTTAGGGCGTTTGAAAAGGGGCATGGAGCGCATTATGGCTTCAAAGGGGAGACCGCATTGGGTTGCTGCAGCGATGGCCGCAAGCGCATTCATGATATTATGATTCCCGAAAAGCGGAACATGGATGCTTCCGAGCTGAGTGCCCTGATAGAAAAGGTCAAAGGTTGATGCTTCGCTGTCCGACGATATGTTTCGGGCGCACCATTCCGATTCTGTGTTCAGTCCGAACCGTTCAACCCTGCAGAATGCCCGGGAAGCAATTTCAAGAGCAACCTTGTCATCACCGTTTACAAGCAATGTGCCATTTCCGGGAAGCAGATTGACAAAAAGTCTGAAACTGCGCTTGATATCCTCAAGAGAATCGAAAATATCGGCATGGTCAAATTCAATATTATTAATAATGGCTATGTCGGGTCGATAGAGCAGGAACTTGCTTCGTTTGTCGAAAAAGGCGGTATCGTATTCATCGCCTTCGGTTACAAAAAAGCCTTCTTCGCTGCGGCCCGAAGCCCGGCAGCCGATTGAGAAGTTTTCAGCTATACCGCCAATCAGAAATCCTGGTTTGAGCCCTCCATGTTCAAGCAACCAGGCGATCAGTGAGGTTGTGGTTGTTTTTCCGTGTGTACCGGCCACCACAATTGAGGTGTTGTTGCCGATCAGGTGACGTCGAACCAGTTCCGGCATGGAGAGAAGTTCAAGATGATGGTTCAGGGCATATTCGAGTTCCGGATTTCCACGGCTTATCGCATTGCCTACGACAATGACATCCGGTGAGGCGCTCTGAAGGTTCTTCTCGGAAAAGCCGCTGAAGTAGCGGATATTATGGTCGTCAAGATAGTTGCTCATCGGAGGGTAGAGCTGCGTATCAGAGCCGCTGATGG
>JAAXWX010000015.1:0-40000 GCA_013334755.1 Chlorobiaceae bacterium
GAAAAGAGGGATTTGCATTGATTTTTTCAAGGTCCTGGTCAAATCCGGCAGGATATCCTTTTGAGGGTACGCTGCCTTCAATATCTGCAGCATTATGATTCCATCCGATAGCAAAAGGACGATGACGATCCGGCTTGATACGCGAAATCCAGTCAAACAATTCATCAGCAATGGTTTGTGATACACAAATGGCTCCGTCTGTCTGCATAACAATATCAAGCCATTCACGATGCTTGTTCAAGGTGCCGGCAGGGAAATACTCCGGATATTGGAGAGGAAGCAAATCATGGACAAGAAAATAAACATACCCGCCACGGTTTCGGATATTCAACAGATACTGCTGGTGCTGTTGAATAACCTGGTAATGAAGATCGGGTATGAAAAGAATATCCTGTGGACGTATCTCAATCGGATCATCGGCAAGAACATGCTCTGGGCAGCCCAACATCTTTAACATATAATTTCGTGCATAACGAAAGGATGTTTCGGATGTTGCATATACTGGTTCAACACGGTAACCATCAGGTACACATTCAATGAGATTTTTAACAATGCTGCGAACCACCCGCTGAATACCTGTTTTCATGTCTTCGTGAACAAGGGCGGAGACATCAATGAGCAGTTGTTTTTGATCAATCGGGCTGGTAAAGGTATTGGCCACGGCCTGCGCAATACAAAGCAAGCTGGATACTCCATCAGGAATTAATTGAACTGCGGAAATAGATCGTATCATATCTGATTTTCGCTTTTCAGCTCCATGAGAAAAGTTTTCTATGGCCTGCACATATTGTTCTGCAACGTGTTCCGGGTGATGATACTGATGCATAAAATCCCGGGCCTTGCTGCCAAGATTCTGGCAGAGAGCAGCATCACACCACAGCGTTTCCATTGCCTTTTTCAACTGATCATCGGTAAATTCATCAGGAAGTTTTATGGTACAGGCTGACGGGAGATCCGCCATGCTTCCATTGGCATTGATGATCGTTGGAAGAGCGTAATTCAAACAATCAAGCACGGGACCCGGCGCTTCACCTCTCGAATGCGTCCGCAGCTGAATCCCTGCATTTGCTGCGGAAAGGTACTGCCGATACTCTTCCGTATTCACCCTTCCTGTAATCTGGATGCGATGAGTCAAGCCGCTTTGTTTAATCATGGCAAGTACATCCTGACCATAGTCATTGTCAGGGTTCTCACCAACAAAAACCAACAGACACTCTTCATGCCTTGCCAGATCTGATTCAAGCCAAACCTTGATCAAGCGATGCGTTAACTGTGAGGGGCCAAGGGGGCCAAAGCTGCAGACAACGAATCTATCTTCTTCTATACGCAAGAGGTTCCGGGCTTTAACTCGGTCAATCGCAGACGCTGGAGGCCATACATGGGGAATAATGGCCCAATAATCCGGGTTTTTCTCAACACCATACCATTGCCTGGCCAACTGCAGTGCATATTCAGAGTGTACAACAACTCCTTGAGCATTTTGCAGAATGGTATAGTTACATGGATAGGTAAAAAGAACCGAAGCCTTGTCGTTGCTATGAAATAACTGTTGAATCGCCGGGTAACCATGTGCATGGTAAAGCTCATCTTTCCATATATCGGGAGCAATTCCTGTGGTATCCATCTGATCAAGCACTCCAGAAAGAAAGAAATCATGCAGAACAACAATTCCTGGCACTTTTTCCAGTAATCCATACATGTGCTGGTGAAAAGGGGAATTGCCAACGTGGTAAAGCACTCGCTCGTAGTGATGAGCGTTCTTCTTGAACCACTCTACCGATCGAACAGTACAGTTGGCTTTGATCCACTGATCGGATACCTTTTTTTGATGAACAACCACATCAATGTCGTAGTACCGTGATAATTGCGGCAACAGTGCAGCACTGTATTCACTGATGTCTGATCGTTCAGGACATAACGGAGAGATATAGGCAAGTTTGGGTCTGCTGGATTGTTGACAATCCTTTCTTGACGATAAAACGGAATGGTTGTTTTTCCGGTTCTCGAACGCTTCGAGCACACGCCGGCCGGTTGAATCCCAGGAAAATTTGCATGCCTGTTCACTGCTGTGCTTTTCCAGCTTCTGGAGAAAATTCTCGTCTGTCAATACTTGTATCAGTTTCTCAACAAGTGCCTGATTGCTGCCGGCATCAAAAAGCGCATCTTCAAGACCTGTTACTTCAAGCATATCTGCACTATTGGGCGCAATAACTGCTTTACCGCAACTCATCGCCTTCAGTGCAGGTGAACAAAATCCTTCATGCCAAAAAGGTACAAGGGTTACTTTACAAACGTTATAGAGGCTATCTGATTCCTCTTCTGAAATGCAATCGGCATAAACCAGGCTATGATCAGGCAAACCAAAAAAGATGCACTCTTTTTGAAGCATCTCATGATCAGCAGTGGAAATTTCACCAGTCAGTACCAGTTGACAGCCCGCCCTTAATTTCATGGGTAGTTGTGCATAGCAGCTGACCAGGCGAGAAAGATTACTGCCCGCATCATGGTTAATGGCGCACATGATAAAGGGCTTGGTCAAACCTAAATTTTCCCGTAAGAGGGAAACGTTCAATTCACCTTCTGATATCGAAGAATAGCGCGGTTCAATAGCTCTTGATACGTTGACGACAGAGTCGGCAGAGATCCCGAAAACTTCAATTGCTTTCAAACGAGAGGATTCAGTGGGAACCAGCAAAAGTTGAGCACGATGCAGAAGATCACTTTTTGGGGCCGACTGTAAATCTGAAGGTGGCAACTGCTGAATGTTATCCGGGATTGCAATACAGAAAAGCGTTTGCGGATCAAAACCGGCACTTGCAGTGAACAGGTCATCGTCCGAACCGTTGGTGAAAAGAAGGACAACATCCGGCTTCAGACTGCAAAGAAATGTACTTCTGATTCGCTCGGCAACCTCCCTGCTCCACGCGGCTGGAGCGTGATCGTCAGTCAATGAATCCGGAACCTGCCAGACACATATTTTTTCTTGTGAAAGAAATCCATCAAAGCAACCTCTGATTGGCTCTATGGTTCCGGCATACAAACCGCTTAATGCAATGATGATTTCATGTTCGCCTCTGTTACGCAAAATCGCATGCGCATATGCTAAAGACGATGAATTGTTTTTTTGAAAATAAATATCCTTTTGGGTGCTCTGCAGATCAAGAATAATTCTCATTAACTGTATTTAATATCTATGGTTTATCGTATTGTGCCTTAAACCGCTTTACATTTTTTCTTTTTGCTTATTGTATAAACAGCAAAATATCACGGCTACGCTTTGATCAACAAAAGAAACGAATTAATCATAAACGATTCAATGCTTTGAATTCATTGCATTTATGAACGGAATTCCAAAAGCTTTTTATATGTTTTTTTTACAGATGCAGGATGCTCATTTACATCAGAACCTTTAATTTTTGATCGTTTATTTTTTTTCTTCAAAGACTTATAAAACCGTATAAACTGCCCGGCAGCGGTTTTATAAATTGAATTAAGCTCGGCCTCTTTTTGCTGGAGTTGCGACTGAACTTTGACAAGTTCTTCACTCTTCTCCTGCAGCTCCCTGGATTTCAGCTCTAACGAAGCGATCAGATCCTCTCTGGAATCCGGCCGCATTATAAAATCCTGGTTTTCTTCATTGATCAGCCTTACAGACTGCAAAAGGCAATCACTTGGCACGGGGGGTTTGAAGGCTATCAATGCATAGTCAGGCGCCTGTAAAATGCGTTCCGTAAACATTTCAGCAAGCTGGTTAAAAATCTCGGCTCCACGTATTGATTCCGGCATAAGCCGGATTTTATTCCCAACGGTGTATCGATTCACTCTGGCAATTATCGGCGATACAAAACCTGCTTCAAGAGCAAGAAAAGCAGCCAATTGGGGGGGGATTGGGCGGATGTGCGTTGGATCTATATAAAAATTACAGGAGCCAACAGTAACATTCTCGGGATTTGGGGTTTCAAGTATCAGAACACCTCCGGGAGCTAATAAAGAAAAAATATTATGCAAAAAAACAAGTTGATTTTCTGCAGGAATATGCTCGAAAATATGAAACCCGGTAATAAGGTTATATTGCTTTTTTTCGGAATTGCTAAAAAAGTCAAAAATATCTGCCTGGAAAACAGGTAATCCGATTTTTTTACAGCTTTCAATAAAATCAGTATTACTATCAACTCCTTCTGCTTGAATATTATTTTCCTGTAGTAGTTCCAGCCATTCTCCACGACCACACCCTATATCCAGAGCCGGATGCTCACCATCAAGTGATAATTGTTTCACTAAGGGGAGATAAATTGATTGTTTTATTTTTATTTCTTGACGTGAACCTCTGAAACAGGCTTCAAACGCAGCATAATCAATTTCTTGCTTGGGTATATTTTGGCTCATTTTACAGGGTACCTTTATGAATTGATATGTAATGTGTCGTCCATCTCTGATAATTTCATGGATGATCAGGAATACGCGGCCGAAGGAAAATCCTGGACATGAGGACTATGATCAAAAAGCAGTTGATCTATTTAATCGTATCGAGTTTATGTTTCATGAGCAGATTCAAGAATCGGGAACTACTGTTATACTGGTTACTATGTTTCCGGAGTTTGAGAAGCGGATTTTATGCTTTGTGATATTGGTTATCATCAGAGTAAAAAGTAAGCTTATGGTAAAAAAACAGGGAATAGTACCCATGAATTGATAAGAACTTTTTCTTTTTACGCGTCATATGATTCAGCAGCAAAGAGGGATCCCCATAGAACTGAAGCCTGATCTGCTTTGATTTTGTGGCAGATTATTGTACAAGCAGGCTATCCTCTGGAGTTTTGCCTGAAAACTGAATATCATAAAGATGCTTGTATAAACCTCCCCGTTTAAGAAGCTCATCATGGTTCCCCGACTCAGCAGCCCTGCCTCGATCCATGACAATGATCCTGTCAGCATTTCTGATGGTGGACAAGCGATGGGCCACAACAAGCGCAGTACGATTTTCAAGTGCATGATCAATAGCCTGCTGAACCACCTTCTCTGATTCATTATCAAGTGCGCTGGTCGCCTCATCAAAAATCAGCAGCTGGGGATTCTTCACCATGGCGCGGGCAATAGCCAGGCGCTGGCGCTGTCCGCCGGAAAGCTGAACTCCCCTGTCGCCAATGAGGGTCTCATACTGCTCGGGCTTTTCTTCAATAAACTGATCAGCATTTGCCATCTTCGCTGCAGTAATAACCTTTTCACGGGTAATAGCCTCATTGGTACCATAGGCAATATTCGAGTGTATGGTATCGTTGAAAAGAATCACCTCCTGGCTGACCACACCGATCATTCGCCGCAACTGCTTGAAGTCATACTCACGAATATCGACACCATCAATGGTAATCCGGCCTGAATCGACATCATAAAAGCGCAGTAATAGATCAACGGTCGTAGATTTTCCTGAACCGGACTGCCCTACAAGAGCAACCATCTCCCCTTTTTTAAGCTCGAAAGAGACATGATCCAGTACATTAGGAGCATCAGTATCCTTGTTGTATTTGAAACAGACATCCTCAAAACGGATCTCATGCGAAAACCCGTTAATAACTCGGGTGCCATTTATAATATCCGGCACCGTGTCAAGCAGTTCAAACAAACGCTCGGCAGAGATCATACCAAGTGCCATCTGTGTATTGACGTCTCCAAACATCTTGATCGGGCCCATGGTTGAATAGAGGGTGAAAGCAAAAAGAATAAGCTCGGATGAGGTCATTCCTCCCTCAAACACCTGCAACCCGCCGAACCAGAGTACCAAAGCTATCGCAGCCACAAGCAGGGTTTCGTTCAGTGGACCGATGATATTGCGCAACCTGGCTATTCGGATATCAAGGTTCCTGAAACCACGGGTAAACGCCTGAAACCGTTCAAGTTCAACATTCTCGAATGCACTCGACTTGATCACCTTGATGCCACTGAATTTTTCCTGCAAAACGGAGTTCATATCCCCCATTGAGCTGCGGAATGTGGTGGCAAGACCTTTGATCTCCTTGCCGATCGTGCGGATAACAAAAAAAATGACGAGCGATGTGAATGAGGCAAAGAGCGTCAGCTTCCAGTTCAGGACTACAAGAACACCAACATAGACAAGTATCGAAAAAGGGTTCTGCAGAAAATTGACAAACGTAGAGCTTACCGTATTGTTGACGGCCTGCACATCATTGTAGACCAGGTTCATCAGATTACCGACGCGGTTCTTGTTGAAGTAATCGAGATGCATCTCGATTATACTGCTGAACACATCATCCCGTAGTTTCTTGGCTGTTTTGGTCTGTATCCTGAAAATGATCTGCCCGTTCAGATAGACAAAAAGATTCTTGACCGCAAACGATGCAATCAAAAACAGGCAGATATTGAAGAGTGTCTGCTCTTTTGTTTCGGCAGCAAAGGCATTCTCAAAAGCCGAAGTGGCCGATGCCTTGATTTTCTCGGTATCAAAGCCTTTTAGTGCATCAGAAGAAGAGTGTACCGATAACTTTTGGCTCTCGTCCTTTCCCTGTTTCTGCAAAAAAACACTCCCTTGATGCGCAGGAGCAACAAGAGCACTGTCAGCAGTAAAAACAGCATTCAGAAGAGGAAGTACTGAATAGATTGAGACAACACCAAGCAGCGAAGTCATAATACTGACAACCACAACAAGCGCTATCTTCCCCTTTGAAGGAAGCAGATAGCGCAACACCCTTATATACAAGCTCATAACAAGGTAATCTGATCAACATTTCGAATCTGCAGCTCAATCTACATCTTCAGCCCCTTTTTACAAAAAAAGAGGCCATATCATTCGGATTGGTGTACAACAAGTTGCGCAAAAAAAAGCGCCAAAATCAGTTCGACAAATCGCAGTGGCGTAAATATTACATATTATTACGCTATAGAATCCATAGTACAGTAAAGGGCGTCATACCCGCTTTTTCACTGATATCACACCATAACAGCATTCATACTGATCAAACATATTCATCATGCAGTTACGGATTGCCTGTCACACGAACCTTAAAACGAACGTTCTGTCCGCTTCCACCGGTTATGCAGCCAGAACCACTCTTCAGGATATTGGTAGATAAAACGTTCAAGTACTCTGGTGTAACGGCGGGCAAGTTCTTCCGCATCAGCTTTGGTGGTACCGAGATCACTATGATCAATCTCTTCATTCTCGACCTTGTAACGGCCATCTCCGGTTCTGCGGCACATTCCGACAAAAAGCGGGACTCCGGCTTTAAGGGCAAGATAGGCAGGGCCGAGAAAAACGGAGGTGCGGCGGCCGAGAAATTCAGTAAAAAAGGATTCTCCCGGATCAGACTGATCGCCAAGCATGACTAATAGCCCCCCGTTCCGGAGCGTTCTCAGCCCCTCGCGAAGGGCCTGACGGTCATAGACGATACGGTTTCCATGCATGGTTCTCCAGGCATGGATCTGACGATCGATCAGGGAGTTTTTCAGCGGCTTTACCACAATGGTCAGGGGAGCCACCAGTAATCCGGTACAAAGACCAAACAGCTCCCAGTTGCCGAAGTGAGCGGAAACAAGTACCCCCCCTTTTTTTTGATCAATGGTTTTTGCAAGAACATTTCCGGCATCTATATCAAGGAGCATTGCGGCATCTTTTACCGTTTTGATCATAGGAAGACGGAGCATTTCGATAATATTCTCGGCCTGGTTGCGGTAAACCTTGAGTGCAATTGCATTGATATCCGATGCGCTTTTTGCGGGAAAGGCGAGCGCAAGGTTATCGGTCACAAGCCGGCGTCTTGTTTTAAGGATGTGATAAACAAAATCGCCAAGAAGATATGCTATCGCTGTCGACTTCCGGCGACTTATATTTCTGACCAGAACTCCAAGCGTCATGATGATGCTGTAGAGCTGTTTCTGTGAAAAACCACCTGATTTTTTTCCTCTGCGCTTCATAACGATAGGCTCTCTTTTTACCATGCGGACAATCGAAGAGTATACGCTAAATTGGAAAAAAATACCGAACATTTATCTTGTACTGGACGCGTTAACCCATACATGCAAACAAGTAACCACTATGACGGGTTCCAACAAGCTTGCAAGCCGAAGCGAGGCCGCCGAAAAAGTCCGGACTTGGCAGGTTGCAGGAAAAAAAGTTGTCTTTTCAAATGGCTGTTTTGATATCCTGCATGCCGGTCATGTTGAGTATCTTACTGCTGCAAGAGAGCTTGGCGATATGCTTGTCATCGGGCTGAACAGCGATGCTTCTGTGTCCCGGCTCAAGGGAAAAAGCCGGCCGGTCTGTTGTGAAACTGACCGTGCCAAAGTGCTCTCGGCGCTGCAGGTTGTTGATGCAGTCATCATTTTTGATGAGGATACGCCTGAAGAGCTGATCGGCGCCCTGCTGCCGGATATTCTTGTCAAGGGTGCCGACTGGAACATCGAACAGATTGCCGGTGCCCGGACGGTCCTCGACAATGGCGGCGAAGTCTTGACCCTGCCATTGCTGGAAGGGCGTTCAACAAGCGGCATCATAGAAAAAATCATGCGGCTCTCCTCTTAATCAACGATCTGCCGTGGAACGGATAAAAAACTATAGCATCAAGCTTCTCATAGCATGTTCGGCATTCGTGCTGCTGCTGTCACTCTCCTCCCTGTTTGTCCTGAACAGCGGGGTGCTTGACCGGTTTGCCCGGGAGCGGGTGATTGCACTTTTTAACGAAAAATTTTTCGGACGGCTTGAATTACAAGAGCTGCACCTGAAGTTTCCGAACAATGTCACCCTGATCAATCCCCGTATTTATGGCCCTGGAGAAAAAATACCGGCTCTTGATGCGCAAACGCTTACAATGAAATTCAATATTCTCTCGCTTCTTCAGCCTGATATCAGAAAATTATATGTCCGGCGCCTTACAGCCGATGCGCTGAATGCAAGGATTATTGAACAGAACAACGGCAAACTTAATCTTGAACTTGTGTTTGCTTCCCGCGACCCCGATTCGACGAAAGCGCCGCTGGACCATTTTTTCTGCAAAACCCTGCTGCTAAACAACGGCAGCCTCTCTTACTCAGCAAAGAGGAACACGTTCGGCAATGGCCGGCTCGACCTGAAAGGCATCAATCTCAAGCTCTCATCATTTACCGTCAGGAAAAAACTGCTGCAGGGAACCCTGGAACAACTGCGCCTCGACCTCCCGCAACAGCACTTCTCTGTACAACAGGTTTCAGGGAAATTTCTCTTTTCTGAAACCCGTTCCGAGCTGCTTTCCCTGAAGTTCAAGGGCAATAAAAGCCGTGCAGAGCTTTCGGCCACGCTCGACCACTTCAACATTTTTGCTTCACAGCCTCAAAAACAGCTCGCCCTTGCCACCTCTTTTCTGAATGTCCAGGAGCTTGCGCTGCACAGCGACGATTTGAAGCTTTTCTACCCGGCACTTGCTCTGCCTTCCGGCATCTACACTCTTAAAGGCAACGCAAGAGGCAAAAAAGACAATATTGAAATCATCAATGCGCTCCTGACCCAAAACAAAAGCAGGCTGGCTGTAAAGGGAGAACTGCTTCACCTGCAGAGCAGCAGCGCTTTTGCTTTTGCAGTGAAATGTGACAGTTCGAAAATCGCCCGCCCTTTTGTTGAGTCATTGCTCACAGAGAGCCCCCTGAGGGAAATTGCACAAAAAACCGGTGACATTACCTTCCTTGGCAATGCGAAGGGAACGCTGAACGCTGTCAAGGCTGACATTACCACACTCTCAGCTCTTGGAGAAGTTTCAATGAGTGGTGAGGCTTCAAGGGATGTATCACAGCAGATCGCCGGCAAGGGGACGTTTCAACTGAAAGGCTGCAAACCGCACATCTTCATGCAGCCTGAAAGCGGAAAAAGTATACTGAATGCTTCGGGCAGTTTTGAGGGAGTGATGACCGGTAACGCGGTCAGCCAGCTGGCGCTTGACATGAAGCTCGCTGACTCCTTCTGGCAGAACCAGCCGGTGAAAGAGGGGTTGATCACGGTAAAGTACGGCAACAGCGTACTGAATACCACTCTTGTTTTGAACAACACTCTGACGACTTTCAATCTGGACGGCGAGATCGACTGGAGAGAGAATGTACCCCGCTACCATGCATCCGGTAAAACAACCGCTCTTGACATATCGAAAATTCTTGGTTTACAAGAGGTTACAACCGACCTGAACGGCGTATTTGCCGTACAGGGTTCGGGATTTGACCCGAAAATGCTGAATGTAGCAGCCAGTCTGCAGTTTTCACCGTCCACCATCAATGGACTCCGGCTGAAAGAACACTCTAACGTTTCCCTTGAAATTGCTCATGCTGCCGCCTCTTCGCGGGCAAGCATCAAGAGTGATTTTCTTGATCTGCTTGCTGAAGGCGATTATACCCTTGATGAGCTGATCGCTTTCACCAATGTTACCGCTTCAGCTCTTGCACGGGAGACAGCTTCCCAGAATATCTGGCACGCCCCTCCGCCTGCTTCTGTTACTGCGGCAGCAGTGCTTAAAAGACCCTTCACGGTCAATTACCGCATCACGGCAAAAGATATCTCGCCTTTGGTTCTGCTTTTTCCTCTACAGGGAGTTGCCCTGAAGGGCACCGCTGAAGGAACGGCGACTTACCGCAACGGGACCTATTCGACCATTGGGTCAATAAACCTTGCGAAGTTGCGCTCCCGCGACGATTTTTTACTTGAAAATCTTTCCATGAAGGCGGATCTGCTATGCAGCAGCAGCGGCGTTCCGAAAGCGGCGATATCCGGCAAGGCTTCATCGATCACTGTTTCCGGGAAAAAAACCGGAGAGACGCTTTTTTCCGCCCTCTATACACCATCACATCTCGAGGGTGCTATCGACGTTGCCATACCGGATCCTTTGCAGCAACTCTCTGCAAAATTCACGGCAACCCGGAGCCCGATCGGTTATGACATCCTCGTTAACCACCTGTCGATGAAGGACTCTGCAGGTCTCTGGAAGGCCGAGGAAAATTCGCATCTGACTCTTGGCAGAACTTCTGCAAGATTCAGCCGTTTCACTATTGCAAAAGGGATGCAGCAGGCGGTATTTGATGGCGAGCTCAGCAACTCACAACCAGGAAGCTTTCAATGCACATTATCCAATATTGAACTGAACGAGCTGAAGCGGTTTGCGCTCGACCCTTCACTCGAAAAACTTGCCGGAACGATCAACGCCACCCTGACGGTCAGTGGAAACCCTGACTCAAAAACAAGTACACTGAAAGTGAATGGTGTGAAGATCAGTTATGAGGAGATCATGATTGGAAACCTGCTGGCCAATGTTGTCCATAACGGCAAACAGCTTCGTTTTGAACTGCACAGCAGCCCCCCGAAAAGCGACAAGATTGCCGAAAAACCGGCAGTATCGATGAACACTATTGATGGAAGCGGAACCATTCCTCTTCTCATAAGCTACTATCCTCTCCGTCTGAGAATGGCTGAGCAGGAAGCCATCAGCGCATCGTTACGTTCTGATAACCTTTCAGCCCAGTTTCTTGAATACCTTCTGCCTTTCTTTGAATCGGCTGAAGGAATTATCCCCACAACGCTGAAAATCGAAGGGCGAACGCCGAATCCGGAAATTTACCTGACCAGCCATCTGCGTAATACCTCTATTAAAATAGAGCCGACACAGGCAGCCTATAAGCTCAATGGCGAAGTCTATGTCACCCCTAAAGCTGTTGAACTGCGGGAAATCACCGTCAGGGACAACTACAGCGGAACCGGGGTCATCAATGGAGTGGTGAAACTTGACAAGCTGCAACCTTCCGGCATGGAGCTTAAAGGCCGATTGAACAGCCTCCTTTTGTACAACAAAAAAGACAAGGGAGATGAAACCTCGTTCGGAACCATTACCGGCTCAACCCAGAACATTCTGGTTCACGGGACGCTTTCCGCACCGGTTATCGAAGGCGAACTGAGGATTGACTCTGCGGATTTCTCGCTCTACCGAATGGGAGCCAATGAGAGTACAAAGTATATCGGTGTTGAAAAATTTATTGAATTCATACCACGTTACCCTTCACAGAACAATCCGGATATGGAAAACAGGAAAACACCTGGAAATCCGACGGAATTTTATTATTCGCTCATCGATATCCTGCAGATAAAAAACCTGCATCTCAGCAGTAACGTACCGCTCAAGTATACGGTTGTTTTTGACCGCCTCAGAGGAGAACAACTTGAATCGACAATCAACAACCTCTCGTTGATTGTCAGCAAGTATAACCAGCAATATCAGCTCTTTGGATCGGTCAACATCACTGGCGGCAAGTACAAATTTTCCAATTCCTACTTTGATCTGGAGAATGGAGGGAGAATCATCTGGAACAATGTCGACATCCGAAACGGGGTCATGAACAATCTGTACGGAAGCAAATATCTCAATGCGTCAAGCCAGCAGACCGGAGAGCGCGATAACGTCAAGCTTCTGCTTGCTATTACCGGTACGCTGAATGAGCCCCAGGTCGTCATGGGCTACTACCTCAATGAGCAATCGCAGCCTTATGCGTCAACAAACAGGATCGGTGGTCAGTCGAGTCTTATCGACTCCTACGCGGAACTGAACGTCATCTCCCTGCTGCTTTCCAGGCAGTGGTATGTCAAACCGGGAAGTAATGGTCAGAACGGCAATATTGCCGTCTCAAGCGTCGGGCTTTCCGCCGGTACCGGTATTCTGTCTTCCCGAATCTCAAAGGTGATCCAGGATATCGGCGGACTTGAAAGTTTCAATGTCAATGTTGGCATGAATAAACGTGGTGCGCTCAGTGGTCTTGACCTGTACTTTGCACTCAGTGTTCCGGGGACTGGTGGAAAAGTCCGGTTTATCGGCACAGGAACTCCCGGTATAGGTGAATCATCTGCAACGGATTATTACGGCACTGCACAGAAAATCGAATATCGGGTCAGCCCTAAAGTTTTCGTCGAAGCCTCCCGTTCTTATGGACAAAACGGAAATACCATCTCAAGCAATAATCTGCAGAAACCGGCGGAAACATGGGGTGTCAGCCTTTCCTACAGGGAGCGTTTCAATACCTGGGACCAGTTCTGGAAACGCATTTTCCCGTCTTCCGACAAGAAAAGATAAATCCTTGCTGTTTTTTGTAAATTGCCAGCAAACCATTCTGCAACAAACCCCGGAGGAGCAACGACTTGAGAGGAAAAAACATCATCATCGGCATTTGCGGAGGCATTGCGGCTTACAAGATACCGCAGCTTGTGAGACTCTTAAAAAAAAGAGGGGCAAATGTCAGAGTGGCGTTGACTGATGGCGGAACCCGTTTTGTCAGTGAGCTTGCGCTTGCGACCGTTTCAGGAGAACCGGTCTATCGCAAAATCTTTCCTCCAATGGATACCGAAAATATGGATTATACCCGCCATATTACTCTTGGTGAGTGGGCTGATGCCCTGGTGATTGCTCCGGCTACGGCAAATACTCTGGCAAAACTTACTGCCGGCCTGTGCGATGACATGCTTTCAGTCATTTTTATTACGCTGCGGCCTGCAAAACCGGTACTGATTTTTCCGGCCATGGACGGCCAGATGTTTCTGTCGCCCTCGGTACAAAGAAATATTGCAACACTTGCCGCCCAGGGGTGCACCATCATCAACCCTGAAAGCGGGGAGCTTGCCTCAGGACTATGCGGCCTTGGCCGTATGCCTGAACCTGAGGCTATCCTTGCCTCGCTTGAAGAGGTGCTGCATACCACCGAAAATATTTCTCCACTTTCTGGTAAATCTGTTGTGGTCACTGCAGGACCAACGCGGGAAAAAATTGACGGTGTCCGTTTTATCTCAAACTACTCTTCGGGAAAAATGGGATTTGCCGTCGCCCGTGCTGCCGCAAAACGTGGAGCTCTGGTGACCCTCATTACCGGACCGGTTCATCTTGACACCCCTCCGGGAGTAAAACGCATTGATGTGGAAAGTGCCGCAGAAATGCATGATGCCGCTCAAAAATTTTTTCGAAGCTGCAGCATCTTTATCGGTGCCGCGGCCGTTGCAGATTATCGCCCGGCAGCACCTTGTGAAGGGAAAATAAAAAAAGATGCACAGGAAATGGAGCTCTCCCTTGTAAGGAACCCTGATATCCTTGCTGAATTCAGCCTGCAGAAAAGCTCAGGTCAGCTTGCCATAGGATTTGCGCTTGAAATGGAGTCTGACATTGACAACGCGCGAAAAAAACTTGAAACAAAAAAACTCGATCTGATTGCGTTCAATTTCTTTGATCATAAAACTGCAGGCTTTGAGGTCGATACAAATATTCTTACCCTGATAGAGAACCAGGGAACAACAACAGAACTTCCTCAGCTGACAAAGGAGAGCGCAGCTGAAAGACTTCTTGACGCCATAGAACAACGTTGCACGAGAACCTGAATCAATACCTGAAAACGAACGATTGTGTCATGCAAGGCTCATTATTCGACAGCGAAGACAACACGCCCTCTGAAGAAAGAATTGCCCTGTCAGCGGCAGAAGAGTTGGCAAAGCTCCAGGAAACTGCAAAGGAGTGCCGCAAATGCAGGCTTGCCTCTACACGGCGGAATGTTGTCGTCGGTGAGGGAAACCCCAGAGCGGACATGGTCATTATCGGTGAGGCGCCGGGAGCGGATGAGGATGCTTCGGGGCGCCCTTTTGTCGGACGCTCAGGCCAGCTTCTCGGAAAAATTCTTCAGGCGGTGCATTTTGAACGCGAAGAGGTCTATATCTGTAATATTTTGAAATGCCGCCCACCGGGAAACCGGAACCCCCTTCAGGATGAAATATTCTGCTGCATGCCCTGGCTGCTCCGCCAGTTGGAGATTATCAAACCTGAAATCATTCTGATCCTTGGAAAGGTCGCCGCAAATACCATTCTTGAAAACAACCTCTCCATGGGAGTAATGCGAGGCCGGCTTATCAGATGGAAAGAGTTCGACTGTTTTGTGACCTATCACCCTGCCGCACTGCTGCGTAACCCCAACTGGAAGCGCGCATGCTGGGAGGATGTACAGATGATGCGACGCCATTACGAAAAAAGCAGCAGAAGGGAAACGCTCCATAAACATGAAATTGAACGATGATCAAGAAACCACCAGTTCCGATAGATTTCAGCAAGGATATTGATTTCAGCCAGGAAAGCCGTGTCCCCCCTTACTCAACTGAAATTGAACAGGAGGTACTTGCCTGCATTCTGCTTGAAGATGACCCTATTGAACAGGTCATCCAGATATTCGGAGATAACGGTGAGGAGGTCTTTTATGAGCGGCGCCATCAGATCATTTTCAGGGCGATGATGCAGCTTTACCATAAACGGCAGGCAATCGACATTATCACGGTCAGCGAAGAGCTGCTGAAAATGAGCGAGCTTGAACCGGTCGGAGGGCGGCACTATCTGGCCGAACTTTCCGGAAAAGTCATCAGTGCGGCAAATATTGAATACTATGCCCGACTGGCAAAGGAAAAGTACCTTTACCGGCGGATGATTTCCATATCGGCTAAAATTTCCGGTGTGGCTTACAGCTCTTCAATGGACATTTTCGATCTTGTCGAACATGCTTCCCAGCAGTTTTTCAATATCTCCCAGGCTGGTATCAAAAAGAAAGCATCGTTAATCAAGGAGCTTGTCAAAAATGGTATCAGGATGCTTGAGAGCCTGAGGGCTTCACAATCATCGGTCACCGGCGTTGGATCGGGATTCTCCGAACTTGATCAGCTTACTGCCGGATTCCAGCCATCCGACATGATTATCATTGCAGCAAGGCCTTCTGCCGGAAAAACCGCACTGGCACTTGCAGTCGCCCGTAATGCTGCTGTCGATTTCGATACCCCGGTGCTTTTTTTCAGCCTTGAAATGGCTGAGGTGCAGCTGGCCATACGACTGATGTGCGCTGAAGCCTACGTTGAGTCTCAGCTTGTCAGGACTGGCCGTATAACACCTGAAATGATGGGACGGATCATTAACAGCATGGATAAGCTCAATGAGGCGAAACTCTTTATTGACGATACACCGGGTATCTCCATTATGGAGCTTGCTGCGAAAACACGCAGGATGAAACAGGAGCATAATATCGGTATGGTTGTGGTCGATTACCTTCAGCTGGTGACACCGGTCAGGGATGGCAGAACAAACCGGGAACAGGAAATAGCGCAGATATCCCGCTCTCTTAAAGCACTGGCCAAGGAGCTGAATATTCCGGTGATCGCCCTTGCCCAGCTTAACCGCTCGGTTGAACAGCGATCAGGCGACAGAAGGCCCCAGCTTAGTGATCTGAGAGAATCAGGCTCTATTGAACAGGACGCCGATGTTGTCATGTTTCTTTCACGGCCGGAAATGTACGGCAAGCAAACCTTTGAAGATGGCTCATCAACGAAAGATGTTGTGGAAATTGTAATTGGCAAGCAGCGCAATGGCCCGATCGGGGATATTCGCTTGTTATTCCTGAAAAATTATGGCCGGTTTCAGTCTACCGCCAATACGTATATTACCAGCAGTGAAGAATCAAGCACTTCATATGAACAGGAGCGCCATGTTCCTGCTCTTGCAGATACAGAAAAATCGAAGAGCAGCTCATTCATCGCTCAGGACGATGCACCTTTTTAAATTATTATTATGCCGGCCAAAAAACAACCCCTCAGCTTTGGACGCAGAAGCACAACACAAGAGCCCGCACAGAAGGGCACAGAAGCAACCTATTCAGGTATCGGCGGTTCCAGAGGAATTACCATAGGTGAGTGTTATACGTTCGTCAAGGAGGAAAGTAAACATGAAGTCAGGGAGCTGACCGACAAAAACATCATTGATGAGATTGAACGATTCCTTGCCGCCCTGGACCGGTCTGAACATGAACTGAAAAAAATTGAGCTGATCACCATCAGAAAACTTGGGAAAAGCTACTCAAATCTGTTTCAGGCCCAGATTATGATGCTGCACGATCCGATTCTGATCGATACCATCACAAATCGTATCCGTTCAGAGCGCAAAGGAGCTCATCTTGTTATTGCAGAAGAGTTTGATCATTATCTTCAAAATTTTAAAAATTCAGATAGCCTTATTTTCCAGGATCGGGCAGATGATCTGCTTGATATCAAAAACCGGATTATCAGAAACCTGAACATCAGAAAACTTCACTCATGGATACCTGAAGGGGTCATTGTTTCGTCCGACAATCTCTCGCCTGCCGATATCATTCTCTTGAGCCGCAGCAATGTCAAGGGTTTTGTCACCGATTCAGGAGGAAAAACCTCGCATATCTGCCTGATCTGCAAGTCACTCAACATTCCGATCGTTGTCGGTCTCGGAAACCTCTCCGAAAAGGTTTCGACCGGCACACCAATGATCATTGATGGAGGTACAGGAACCGTAATAACCTATCCTCAGGAAAAAACTGTTGCGCGGTATACCAGAAAAAAAGAGCAGGCGAAAAAAACGGAAGACAATACCTCACTGACGGCTGAGCTGCCCGCGACAACAAAATGCGGTGTCAGAATTAACTTTTATGCCAATATCGACTTCAAGGAAGAGGTGCACGCCATAACTGCTGCTGGCGGTGAGGGAGTAGGTCTGTTCAGAAGCGAAAACCTCTTTACTGAAGGCACAAAAGTGCCCAGGGAGTCTGAACAGTATGATTATTATCGGGAAATGGCTGAAGCGATTGCACCGATGCCTCTTGATATACGCCTGTTTGATATCGGAGGTGACAAGCTGATCTACTCTCCGGTGAAGGAACCGAATCCAAACCTTGGATGGAGGGGTGTCAGAATTTTGATCGATCTGCCTGAAATTCTGGAGGCTCAGCTCAGAGCTGTCATAAGGGCGAATATCCATGGCAATATTGATATTCTCATCCCCATGATCATCTCTGTTGATGAGATCCGCCATGTCAGGACAATCATCAACAAAAACTATGCTGAACTGTCAACCGAAACTGATTCACAGGTCAGAAAACCGAGAGTCGGAGCGATGATAGAGGTCCCTGCTGCGGTTGAACTCATTGACGAGATTTCAAAATGTGTCGATTTCATAAGCATCGGCACTAATGATCTCACCCAGTACACGCTTGCTGTGGACAGGAACAACGTTATTATTCAGGATCTGTTTGAAAAATTTCATCCGGCAATCATCCGTCAGCTGCACAGAGTGATCAGCGTTGCCCGCAAGAACCATTGCAGGACGATGATATGCGGCGATATGGGTTCGGATCAACTCGCACTGCCGTTTCTGTTGGGATGTGGACTCAGAAAATTCAGTGTCGTCGTTTCAGACATTCCGAAACTCAAATCACTGGTATCGCGCTACTCTCTCTATGAAACAGAAGCACTCGCCGAGGAGTGCATCTCGCTTGACACCTCCGCTGCTGTCAAAGCGTGCCTGGAAAAGTTCCAGGCAGCACATTGATCCGTGTGTGAGGTCAGGGTCGAGTGTCCTCGATTTTCGAGTTTTTTCTCAGAGATGAGAAATATTCGGCAAAAAACTGCTCCTGTTTTGCCCGCAGCAGTTGCGGGGCAACACCTGATTTTTCAGTCGCTATGTTCAGCCCTGCAGGAAGAATTTTTCTGGCTACCTGTACAAGAGCATAGCCATCGCTTGTTTTAACAGGAGCAGAGAGCTTTCCAGGAGCAAGACCCGACATGGCTTCAACAAGAGTGCGGTCAACACCATAGCCGGGAATAAAGCCGTCTCTCCACCGAATGCTGTCGGCGGCCACAACCTTAAGCCCTGGTTTTGCCAGCGCGATCTTTTCAAGTGTCACTCCCGGCCCTTTTGCCATTGTCGCAAGTTGTTTCTCAAGGGCAGCACCCTTCTTTTCCCGTACCAGTTCTGCCGTAATTCTTGCTTTCAGTTCCTGATCAAGCAGCCGGTAACCGGTATCATTCTTGCCAGTCAAACGCATCACATAAAAACCTCTTTCAGTTTCAAGAACGTCAGAAACATCCCCCTCACCTGCCTTGAAAGCAAATGCTGTTATTTTCTCACTGTAACCGATAGGCGCAATAGCCATACGCCTGCCGAACTCCCCTGTCTTGCCGACAGGAAGCCTCTGAGTGGCTGCGCTTTTGTCAAATCCTTTCTCTTTGGCATTTATCTGAAACGCTGTAGCAAGACGCCGCTCACTGTCAACGGTTTCCGTTGAAGGCCTTATGTTCCGGACAATCTCGGAGCAGACTGCACTAACCGTATCAAAACCGGTGACTTTGATAATGTGCAGACCGAACTGGGTCTGAACCGGCCCGACAACAGATCCCGGACGTGCATTGAAGACCGCTGCAGCAAATTCCGGCACCATACGTTCCTTGCTGAACCATCCGATATCTCCTCCAATGGCTGCACTGACGGGATCGGCGGAATATTTTTTTGCAAGCACATCAAAAGGAATACCTGCCTGAAGCTCTTTGAAAATAATCACTGAAAGCTCCCGTACTCTCTGAATATCATCGCGGCTTGCCGGATTGAAGCGCAGAAGAATGTGCGAGGCTCTTGCAACAGGCTGTGCGGCTGCAGTCACCTGCTTGACCTTTATCAGGCGATATTCGCCACGGTCAGCTATCGGCCCGACAATCGTTCCCGGTTTGAGATTCGATGGCGTGAAAAGAGCCGCCCCTGCCGCCGGTGAAAAATCCGCACGGGTATAGGCGTGATTGATCCCTGTCGGACGATCGCTCTGCACTTTGACATAGTCACTGTCATCGACCGATCTGGAAAAATCGGCGCGGATAGTTTCAAGTTCAGTTCGAACAGCAAGACTGTCCTTTGATGAAGGAGTCAGAGGGAAAAAAACAAAATCCGCTTTTCGTGAAGGAAGCTGTTTCAAAAGCTCTTTATGCTCATCGAAATATTTCTTTATCTCATCATCCTTAACCGGGAAATTGCTGTCAGCACCGGCGAAACTGAAAGGAACCGGAATAAATGATGCTGAAAAAAGGGTAAACTGCCTGCTGACAATATCGCCAACCTCCCTGTCGGTCACATGGACAAGGGTTTGCAGTGCCCTGATAAGCTTGTTCACCATGAGTTCGCGACGGACAACCTTTTCAAGCTGCGTCCATAACTCCTTGTTACGAGGATCGCGGCGGGCAAGATCCAGTTTGTTGCGATCAATGGCTCCAGTAGCCGGATTGACAAAATTCTGGCGAATCACCAGGGGAGGGTTGGAGCTGTCGAGAGCCTCAATCACTTCCCTGTCCTGAAGGGAGATGCCGAATTTCTCGAACTGCTGATCAAGCAAGGTTTGATCAACCACGGCATTCCATGCCTGCTCCTGAAGCCCGAGTTCGGTTTCCGGCGTCACTTCAGCTCCCGGGTTGCTTCTCCGGAAATTTTCAGTCATCGACTTGTAGACCTCTTCATACTGGCTGAAAGGAATAGCCTTGCCATTGACCTTGCCTGCCTGATTATTTGTTTTGCCGGTATTGCCGGTAAAATTCATTCCCCATTCAAAGACAATAAGCGCAAGAAACGCTGCCAACAGGGTGTAGAGTATAATATGAGTCTTATCCCGCAAGCTGGACATTACAGCCATAAATCATCCCTTCATTAAGTATGTTGTTAAAAAACAGTATCGTTCCAGCCTTCCCTGCCGACCAGCGGCACAAAAACAAAGTGCTGAAACACCTCTCTTTTGAAATCGTTACCCTCTCTTAAAAAAACTGTCATCTGCTGTGAATCATTTCCGCCTACGGGTATAACCAGACAACCGTTTTCAGCAAGCTGCCGCAAAAGCGACTCCGGCTCCTTTGGAGCTCCTGCAGTGACCATAATCCCGTCGAACGGCGCTTTATCCAACCACCCAAGCGTTCCGTCTCCAAAACGGCAGGCTATGTTGAGCCCAAGCCTGGCAAAGAGTTTTTCAGCTCTCTCATACAGCTCGAAAATCCGTTCAACAGTAAAAACCGAATAACCAAGGGCATCAAGAATTGCCGCCTGATAGCCTGATCCTGTACCGATTTCGAGCACCCTGCCCGAAGAGCAACGCTCAACGAGAAGGGCAGTCATAAAGGCCACCGTGTAGGGTTGGGAAATGGTCTGACCAAACCCGATGGGATAAGCGCTGTCGATATAGGCTGAATCTGCGGCATCACCCTCCAAAAAAAGCTCTCTTCGAACTTCCAGAAAAGCATCAAGCACCCGCCGATTCACAATACCATACCGTTGCAGCGTTTCAACCATTTCCCTTCGCCTGAGATTCAGAAGCTTTTCTGCCTGTTTCATCAAAGAAAGAAAAATTTTTGAGCTTATCTTTCAATCCACCCTGCGGGTATCCCTCCCCGTACCGGAATGGCTTAATATTGCATCAAAAACAACAAAAAACAATGTCCATAGAGCAGTTTACCATTTTTGGAAGTAAATACCGCTCAGGCTCCTATATCCTCCTGATACATCTTTCAAGCTCTCTGCACCTTGCATTCGGCCGGTTTCAGCAGGGAAAGCTGCTGCCGGTATCAGCCGGTGACTATCTCTACATCGGTTCTGCGCTGGGCGGCGGGAAAAGAGGTGCTCCACTTGCAAGGCGACTTATCCGCCACGCTTCACGATCAGCCAAAAAAGATCCCCATCTGATCCGGACATCAATAATGACGCTTTTTTCCGAAGATACTTGTACAGAACAAAGCAATCCCCCGGAAAAAAAACTCCGATGGCATATCGATTACCTTCTTGACCTTCAGGAAGCTCAAATCGACCATATTGTCATCATCCGCAGTCCATTGAAACTCGAACAAATGCTGTCGGAGCTGCTCGAACCGCTTCCTGAAACCTCTCTTGTTGCCTCACGGCTTGGCGCCCAGGATACCCGGAACAGCACTCATCTTCTCCGGATCACCAATCAGGAACGAATTCTTGAACTGCTCCGGAAAAAAATACCCGGCATGATTGCCACATGAAGCCTATTTCAGATCCTGACCAAGCAGCGCTGCAACAAATTCTGCTCGATCAAACAACTGAAGGTCGTCAATTTTCTCCCCGACACCGATATACTTGACCGGCAGCTTCAGTTCGCGTGAAATGGACAGTACAATCCCGCCTTTGGCGGTTCCGTCAAGCTTGGTAACCACAAGACCGGTCACCTGGACAAACCGTGTAAACTCCCTTGCCTGCAGTACGGCGTTCTGTCCGGTGGTGCCGTCAAGAACCAGCAGTACCTCATGCGGTGCATCGGGAATCCTTTTTTTGGCCACCCGCATGATTTTGGCAAGCTCTTCCATCAAATGGCTTTTGTTATGCAGGCGCCCGGCTGTATCAACCAGCACAACATCGGCATTTCTCGATACCGCAGCACTGACGGCATCGTAGACTACCGAGGCCGGATCGGAACCCTGTCCCTGACCGATCATGGGCACACCAGCCCTGTCCGCCCATATCTGAAGCTGTTCATAAGCTGCAGCCCTGAAGGTATCAGCCGCCGCTATAATGACTTTTTTACCTGCCTTGTCATAATTATGGGCCAGTTTGGCAACACTGGTGGTCTTGCCTGCACCATTGACACCGACAATTAAAATAACGTAGGGTTTTGCCGGTAGAGGTGCATCAAAATCAAGCGGATGATCCTCTCCGGTTTCCTCAAGCATGAGCTGAATCTCCTCCATGAGCATCTTGTTCAGCTCCTCTTCCGAACGATAGGTCTCCTGTTTCGCCCGTTCCGTAATCGCATCTACAATTCCAAGTGTTGTTTCAACACCAACATCGGCCGCAACAAGAATCGTTTCAAGCGCTTCAAGGAACTCCTCGTCTATCTCCGTTTTCCCTTTTGTAATGACGGCAAGCTTTTCCTTAAAGGTATCCCGGGTTTTTTCGAGCCCTTCTTTCAGCCTTGATATTTTGAATTTGTCAAAAAAACCCATAAAAAGTGGATATTGCCTTCTGTTAGTGATAAGTAGCACCCCTGAGGCGGGGAGTTACGGTGACGTATGCGACACAACGACCAAGAGCAAAACTCAATTTACGTAAAAAAATGCCATATAAAGCTATTTCAGGCATAGGGGAATTCGGTCTGATCGACAAAATCTCAGCTCTTGCTGAACCAACCCTTCATGCTGTACCGGAACTCCTGACGGGTATTGGTGACGATTGCGCTGTATTTCAACCTTCGGCTGAACTTCTGCAGGTATCGACAACCGATATGCTTGCAGACCAGGTTCACTTTGATCTCCTGACGACCCCACTGAAACATCTTGGCAGCAAAGCTATCAGCGTGAATGTTTCCGATATCTGCGCCATGAACGCCCTCCCCCGCTATGCTCTGATTTCGATTGCTGTTCCTGCCTCCTTTTCAGTTGCAATGGTTGAGGAGCTGTATCTCGGCATGAGCCACGCAGCAAAGGAGTACGGCCTTGCCATTGCCGGAGGAGACACCTCTTCATCCCGCTCAGGTCTGGTCATTTCAGTCGCCATGATCGGGGAGGTCTCCCGTGAGCAGATCACACACAGGAGCGGTGCCGCACCTGGAGAACTTCTCTGTTTGACCGGCTCTCTTGGCGGTGCTGCCGCCGGCCTCAAACTTCTTATGCGTGAAAAAGAGATCATGCTGAACCATATCGAAAACAACGAGAGCTATACCCGAAACGTCATGGCTGACCTGGAAGAACACAGCGAAGCCATACAACAGCATTTGCTCCCCCTTGCCCGCATTGATATTGTCAGGTTTTTCCATGCAAGGAATATACGCCCCTCTTCAATGATCGACATTTCCGACGGCCTCAGCTCTGATCTTCAGCATATCTGCAATCGTTCGAACATCGGAGCCCTGATACATGAAGGCCGTATTCCAATTCATTCCAGCGCACGCCGCATTGCTGATGAACTGCAGGATGATGCCCTGAGCTGGGCTTTGACGGGCGGCGAGGATTACCAGCTTCTCTTTTCCATCCCGAAAGAAGCATACCCGGCAATTGCCGATCACAAAGGGATAACGGTCATCGGCGAAACAACCGATATGGAAGAAGGCGTGCAACTGAGCGATATTTACGGCATGAAGATTGATCTGTCATCAATCAGGGGATTCGACCATTTTTGCTCGTAACAACTTCCTTCTCATAACGACAAGAGGCTAAGCAAGAGCGATTTATTTTTTTGGGAAAGAGCGCGAAGATGGTAAATTATTCGTCCTCGTTCACACAAGAGAGTAAGCCGAAGTGGCGGAACTGGTAGACGCCCGGGACTTAAAATCCCGTGTTCAGCAATGGACGTACGGGTTCGATTCCCGTCTTCGGCACCAAAACTATCCTCTTTTCATGGCCAATTTGTTCCTGTCGATTTTACTCGATATAAAACCAAACTACATTAGATCGCTGGAGTTATAACGATATTCCTTCATGTCAAGGATACCAGATATCCTGCAGATAACTAACAAACCAGAACAATCATGAGTTCGGAATTTACGAAGATCCTGCTGAACGAGGATGAAATGCCTCGCCAATGGTACAATATCCAGGCTGATTTGCCTTCACCGCTGCCTCCTCCTTTAGGGCCGGATGGCAACCCGATAGGCCCGGATGCCCTTGCAAAGGTTTTTCCGATGAACCTTATCGAACAGGAAATGAGCACTGAGCGCTGGATAGATATCCCTCAGGAGGTGCAGGCTATACTGAAACTCTGGCGCCCGTCACCACTCTATCGTGCCAGACGGCTTGAGGCAGCACTCAAGACTCCGGCAAAGATTTTCTACAAGAATGAAGGAGTGTCACCGGCAGGAAGCCATAAACCCAATACCGCCGTTGCCCAGGCATGGTACAATAAAGAGTTCGGAATAAAACACCTCATTACTGAAACCGGTGCCGGCCAGTGGGGAAGCGCACTTGCCATGAGTTGCAAGCTTGTCGGTATCGGCTGCAAGGTCTTCATGGTGCGTATCAGCTTCGACCAGAAGCCATTCCGCAAAATCATGATGAAAACCTGGGGCGCCGACTGTATTGCAAGCCCCAGCCGGGAAACCGCTGTCGGACGAAGAATTCTTGAGGACATGCCCGATACACCCGGAAGCCTTGCCATTGCTATCAGCGAAGCCATCGAGCAGGCCGTCGGAAATGATGATACACGCTATGCTCTCGGCAGCGTCTTGAACCACGTAATGCTGCATCAGACTATTATCGGCCTTGAAGCCCGCAAACAGCTTGATAAAGTAGGCCTCTATCCTGATGTTGTCATCGGGTGTGCCGGAGGCGGTTCAAACTTTGCCGGCATCAGTTTTCCCTTTATCTGTGACAAGATTCACGGTCGTGAAGTTCAGGTCATTGCGACAGAGCCCGAAGCATGCCCGACCCTCACCAGAGGCCCCTATGTCTATGATAACGGAGATGAGGCCAAAATGACGCCACTGCTTGCGATGCACAGCCTTGGCCACAGCTTTATTCCACCAGCCATTCATGCCGGCGGGTTACGCTATCACGGTATGGCACCGCTGGTAAGCCATGTCAAACAGCTCGGCCTGATTGAAGCCACAGCCATTGGCCAGACGGAATGTTATGAGGCCGCACTGCTTTTTGCCCATACCGAAGGGTTCATCCCGGCACCGGAAACGTCACATGCCATTGCACAGACAATCCGTGAAGCAAAAAGAGCCAAAGAAGAGGGCAAGGAGAAGGTGATTCTCATGAACTGGTCAGGCCATGGACTGATGGATCTTCAGGGTTATGATGCCTTCATGTCAGGAAAGCTCAGTGACTACGCGCTGCCCGAAGAGCTCCTGCAGCGCTCGCTGATCTCCGTCAAGGATCATCCGCTGCCTCCCCGTCTTTAGACACAAAAAAGAGGCTGCCCCGGTTTTACTTCCGTGACAGCCTCTTTTCCATTATGACATCACATCCTGAAAGCGGCGGTTACTCCTGCTTTTCCTCTTTCTTATCGAGGCTGACAGGTGCTGCTCCATCAAGAAAAGCAAGTTCATTCGTCTTTTCATCCAGGGCAATCCTGATTGTACTCCCTTCGGAAAATCTCCCCTTGAGCATCTCTTCGGCAAGCGGATCTTCCACGTATTTCTGCAGAGCCCTTTTCAAAGGACGGGCACCATATTTCTGGTCATAGCCTTTATCGACAAGAAACTCCTTGGCTTTTTCATCAATTTGAACCTCAATGCCCATTTCGTGGAGCCTCTTGAACAGCTTGCCGGCAGTAATATCGATGATTTTGAAAATATGCTGCTTTTCGAGCGGGTGAAAAACGATGATATCATCAATACGATTAAGGAACTCCGGATTGAAAACCCGTTTAAGGGCATCCTCTATGGTGGACTTCATCGCCTTGTAGCTTCCTGTCGAATCGTCCGGAGCTGTAAAGCCCATGCCCGACCCTGCACCGAAGCTTTTGATATCCTTTGCGCCGATATTGGAGGTCATGATAATAACCGTATTACGGAAATCAACCTTTCGCCCGAGCCCGTCAGTCAGAACACCTTCATCAAGCACCTGGAGCAGGATATTGAACACATCCGGATGCGCTTTTTCGATCTCATCGATAAGCACCACTGAATAAGGTTTGCGGCGGACTTTTTCCGTCAGCTGACCACCCTCTTCATAGCCGACATATCCCGGAGGCGCGCCAACAAGACGGCTGACCGAGAACTTCTCCATATACTCACTCATATCGGCTCTGATCAAGGCATCCTCTGTATCGAAAAGATAGCGGGTCAGTGCCTTGGCAAGCTCTGTCTTGCCGACACCTGTAGGTCCGAGGAAAATAAAGGAGCCGATAGGACGTGATGGATCTTTCAATCCTGCACGTGTACGCTGAATGGCCTTGGTGATCTTTTTAATGGCCTCATCCTGCCCGATAACCTCCTTTGTAAGGTCGGCCTCCATGGTCAGCAGCTTTTTCGATTCAGACTGTGCAACCCTGACTACCGGAATACCGGTCATCATGGCAATGACCGCGGTAATATCAGCCTCGGTTACATCGTAAACGCTTTCGGCGGCCCTGTCTTCCCACTCCTGCTTGGCCTGGTCAAGTGCATCGATAAGATGTTTCTCCTTGTCGCGAAGCCTTGCCGCCTCCTCAAAATTCTGCATCTTCACAACCTGGTTCTTTTCTGTCTTGACCTCCTCAATGGATTTTTCAAGTTCAAGAATTTCCTGCGGTACATGGATATTGCTTAAATGGACCCTTGCTCCGGCCTCATCCATAACATCAATGGCTTTATCGGGCAGAAAGCGGTCGGTGATATATCGTTCGGAGAGCTTTACAGCCTTTTCAATTGAGTCTCCCGAATAGTTCACATGATGATGTGCCTCATACTTCGACTTGATATTGTTGAGAATCTGGATGGTCTCATCTACCGAGGTAGGTTCAACCATGATTTTCTGGAACCTCCTGTCGAGAGCACCATCTTTTTCAATAAACTGACGGTATTCGTCCAGCGTGGTTGCTCCGATACACTGGAGTTCACCGCGGGCAAGAGCCGGCTTGAAAATATTGCTTGCGTCAAGCGAACCCGAAGCACCACCGGCACCGACAATGGTATGCAGTTCATCGATGAACAGGATCACATCGCGAGAGCGTTCAAGCTCATTCATGAGGGCTTTCATCCGCTCCTCAAACTGACCCCTGTATTTGGTGCCGGCAACAAGGGCCGCAAGGTCAAGGGCAACCACCCTCTTGTCGTAAAGCACTCTTGATACCTTTCTCTGCACAATCTTGAGGGCAAGACCTTCAGCAATGGCGGTTTTGCCGACGCCGGGTTCGCCAATCAGCACCGGGTTGTTCTTTTTCCGGCGGCTCAGTACCTGGGCAACGCGCTCAATCTCCTTTTCACGTCCGATGATCGGATCAAGTTTGTCATCAAGGGCAAGACGGGTAAGATCACGACCGAAGTTGTCGAGCACAGGGGTCTTTGTTCTCTCGCCTTTTCTCTGCTCAGGCCGTTTCGGCTGCCGTTCAGCCCCTCCGGACGAATAGGCGCCCTCCATAGGCGGCTCATCAGAATCACTTTTGCTGCTCGAGATGCTCAAAAGCTCATCGCGGACGAGATCATAGGTGACGCCAAACTGTTCGAGAATCTGAGCGGCGATATTGTCATCCCCTTTCATGATCGACAGCAGAAGATGCTCGGTTCCTATAATATTCGACTTGCAGATTTTTGCTTCGAGATAGGTGATTTTCAGCACTTTTTCAGCCTGTTTGGTCAGCGGAACATTCCCCATCTGGGCTTCTGCAACCTTGGGATGGGTACTTTCCTCAATTTTCAGCTTGAGACCGTACAGATCTATCTTGAGATTCTTCAGGATTCTGGCACCGATGCCTTCTCCCTCCTTGATGAGACCAAGAAGCAGATGCTCAGTCCCTATATAGTCATGACCTAACCGAAGAGCTTCCTCCCGGCTGAGGCGGATGACATCCTGTACTCTATTTGAAAAATTTCCTTCCATTCTTTTATTGTATCGGTAAAATTATTGTGAATAACCCGTTACATCATCTCCTGATCCTGATACGCACACGGCAAATATGACACAGAAAAAATAATTATATAAAGATAGCTACTTTATAACAATTCCATAAAAACAGAAAACTCTCTCTGCCTGTTAAAGGTTCGCTATTACTCCATGATCACCTATGAATGTTCAACACATCCTTCTTGACGACAACAATGCGGAACACCGAGAACTTTCGATTTACCGTACCGGCAAACTCAACAGGGTACGGCTTCAGGACTCATCATACAATATATACAGCTCGATAGAAATTGATGCTCACGACTATGCGGCATTTTTCCATTACGGCTTTCCTGAAGCATTAAACCAGCTGCCATTTCTGTCGGAAAGCGGTCACGGACTTGACAGCTGGGATGAAGCATTTCTGCACAACAGCACTCTTCCGGCGATGAACCGGATCATTGATGAACACCTTACATCGATCAATACTGAACATGATGAGATCATTCTGCTCGGCTGGCAGGATCAGCCGGTCGGGGTAGCATACCTGCGCAAGATTGAACCGGCAAGGTTTCTTGCCTTCCTCAAGACTCTCAGGCAGTTTGTAGCAGAATCGGAAAAAGAGGGATACGATATGGAATTTATTTTGTAATAACCTCTTTTTCAGATTTCAGGAATTTCAGAAATTTCTAACTCTGCTGAGCAAGCGGATCAGGAAAAAGAAAGTGATAGTGCAGTGCACTGACAAGTTTCTGGCTGTTCACCACTTTAAAATTTGATGGTTCAACATCTTGCGCCAAAGAAAGTTGCGGTACTCCCGCAATTTCAGCCGCCCTGCTGTAGTATTCACGTCTCAGTGGATGAACCGGACTGCATGCGTTGAACACTTCACCCCACTGTTTCAGACGGATGATTTCCGAGATTATGGTAACGCAATCGTCCCGGTGAATAAGGTTCATGGGCTGTTCAGGCCGGGTTACCTCTGTCATGCCGGCAAGATATTTTTCCGGGTTACGGTCATAACCAACCAAGCCGCCAAAACGCAGCACGGTGGTCTGAAACCCGCTCTCCTGCATCAGCATCTCCTCGACAAGGAGCAGAGCCTGTCCGGAAAGGGTTTCGGGTTCAACGGCGTCCTCTTCGGTTACTTCGCTGTTGAGCGCCGGATATACCGACGTAGAACTGACAAGCAGCACAGAACGAACCGGTGACTGGCCAAGTGCATCGATCAGCGAGGAAAACTGCTCGATATGGTACTCAACAATATCGTCACGACGGGCAGGCGGAATATTGACAATAAGGATATCGCTTTGCAGAAACGCAACTATATCGTCGCTGTTCACTTCCGGGTCAAGCCGAACCAGATAAGGCTCAACACCAGCATCGCGCAGCATCTCAAGCTTCTCCTCTCTGGTTGTCGAGCCCTTGACAGAATAGCCTTGTTTAACAAACGTTTGTGCAAGTGGCAAACCGAGCCAGCCGCATCCGAG
Source organism: Chlorobiaceae bacterium (assembly GCA_013334755.1). Classification (GTDB taxonomy): domain Bacteria; phylum Bacteroidota; class Chlorobiia; order Chlorobiales; family Chlorobiaceae; genus Chlorobium. Next base: position 29,815 of record JAAXWX010000015.1, read on the forward strand.
AATCGTGATGGTTTCCTTTTTCATGGTACTGTTTAGGGTGTTACTGTTTCAATGACCTAATGTACAGGATCAATGACTGCATATCAACTGAATTCACATCAAGTTTCGAGCCTCCCAACGGACCGGCAATACAGGTATTGACCTGGACGGCAAGATTCGGATTCATCCAGGCCTTTTGCAGCCCGGCACCATTGGGATGGCAGCTTGCACAGCTTTTTCCGGTGACTGCACCGGCAAGCGATAAAGAATTAAAGAGCAGCTTGCCTTTTTCCAGAGAAGGCTTTTCGACTGCGCAAGCCACTCCCGTAAGTGTCGAAGTGATCAACATGACAAAAAGCTGGCAAAACAATACGTTCTTCATAACATACCTCCTTGATTTATAAAAAAGCAGTTTTTTCCGGATCAGATGCCGGGACATAAGAAGTTGCTTTCCAGACGCCTTCAGAAACAAAAGGAGTGAACGATTCAAGGGCTTTCACCCGTCGTAACATTCGCAATCAATCGATCAAGACAGATGCTGCAAATGCATGTTTCGTAACGTTCGGCAAGATACTCTTTCACGTCGGTCGGAACCGTCCTGCTGGCACACCAGCACGTTGACGAGAGCTCACAGGTAAACTTCTGCCCGCATATCGGACAGGTTACCGTTTGACCGCTGCCAACAGTTTGTTCGATAGATGGTGTCATGGCTGTTCACTTTTCAATATTACTCTGTTGATATCTTTTTATAGCGCAATTGTCTGACGTAGTGCTTTCTGCCACTCCACAAGAAGCTGCTCTCTTGCTGCTCTCTCCATGACGGGCATATAGGTGTGTTCCACCTTTTGCAGCCCTCGCAGCTCCGAACCTGACTGCCATATTCCGGTCTGCAACCCGGCCAGGAAGGCAACCCCCAGAGAGGTCGATTCACTCTGTTGCGGCACCAGAACCGGGATCTGGAGCATGTCAGCCTGAAACTGCATCAGAAACGTGTTGTTCACTGCTCCCCCGTCAACCATGAGCATTTTCGGCAAAATTGCGCTATCAGCAGCCATGGCATTGAAGACATCGCAGGATTGATAGGCAATCGATTCAAGCGCCGCACGGACAATATGGTTTCTGTTTGTGCCTCTCGTCAGCCCGACAAGTGCTCCCCGCGCCTCCATGTTCCAGTGCGGTGCACCAAGACCGACAAAAGCAGGCACCATATAAACCCCTCCATTACTCCCGGCCTCACGGGCCATCGCTTCGGATTCGGCGGCATGCCGGATAAGCTGCAGCCCGTCCCGCAGCCACTGAATCACTGCTCCGCCGATAAAGACCGATCCTTCAAGTGCATAACAGGGTTTGCCTGCCGCATTGAGAGCAAGCGTCGTGAGAAGACCATGCTGCGACTGAATAAAGGTATCACCCGTGTTCATAACCATGAAACAGCCGGTACCATAGGTATTCTTGACACTGCCAGGCTCAAAACAGCATTGGCCGAAAAGAGCTGCCTGCTGATCGCCTGCAACAGCGGCTATCGGCACACCATCAAGCTCCTCAAGAGCTGTTACCCTGCTGAAATCATCCATGGAGTTTCTGACTTCCGGCAATAACGATTTCGGAATGGCAAAAATATCGAGAAGCTCATCATCCCACTGCTTCTCCCTGATATTGTAAAGCAATGTTCTCGATGCATTGGTGAAATCGGTAGCATGAACCCTGCCGTCAGTCAGTTTCCAGAGCAACCAGCTGTCAACCGTGCCGAAAAGCAGTGTTTCGGGCTTCAGAACGGGATAGTGGTCAAGAATCCAGCGGATTTTTGTGGCGCTGAAATAGGCGTCGAGCGGAAGTCCGGTTTTGGAGGTGATCAGCTCACTTTCCGCAGTATACCGCTGACACAGGTCACTCGTCCGGCGACATTGCCAGACGATGGCATGATAAACCGGTTTTCCTGTTCTTTTATCCCAGACAATGGTGGTTTCACGCTGGTTGGTGATCCCGATGGCCGTGACCGGCTGCGAATAGTGAGCTTTCAGCTCCCTGACGCACTGCACAACGCTCTGCCAGATCTCTTCAGGATCGTGCTCCACCCACCCTGCCCGTGGATAAAACTGGGTCAGCTCCCGGTACGCTTTTGCAACGACACCTGCATCCTGATCATAAAGGATGCAGGTGGTTCCGGTGGTTCCCTGATCGATTGCCAGAATTGCCATGTCTCATTCGATACATTGACTGAAATCAAGAACTTATTCTTCGATAAACTCCTTTTCAACGCTCTTGACGATAAGTACCGGGCAGTCGGCTTTTCGCAACACGGTTTCAGCAACACTGCCAAGAACCAGCCGAGTCACCCCTTTCTTTCCATGTGAACCCATAATAATGAGATTCACATCGCGTTTTGCCGCCTGATCAAGAATCACATCGGCTGGAATACCGATCTCAACCAGAATCTCGACCTTCAATCCTTCAGAAAGCAATTCATTTTTAAGAGCAACAAGTTCCTGTCTGGCCGATTTTTCGAGCTCTTCATCAAGCTGCATATTGTTCACCAAAGATTCAATCGGGATATCGATAATATTGAGCAGAACTATCGAGGCTCTCATATTGACAGCAAATTCATATGCATAACGCACGGCTTTACGCGATGCATCGGAAAAGTCAACCGGACAAAGAATGTTGTAAATCTTAAACATAGCTTAACCGTTTAAGTTTTGGTTCAATAACGAAAACAACCCGTCAGCCAACAGTGCAAAGACCACCTTCAGGTGAAGTCTTATATTAGTGAAAGTTACGGATTTATTCACCTCTTCCACTATGAACAAACCGGCAACGCATTCATACCGTTCACAATATCAGGTTTACTCCTGTTTTCACCTTGAAAGTACCAATTCAGAAAGGTCACTCATTGCGCATTCCTGCCACAAATCTGGTAAAGAGTGCCTCACAAACGGGCTTCTTCATCGAAAATAAATATCGAATATGAGCCTCCGTTTATGCACTGAAGGCAAAAAACAAACCGACAGAAAAAAGCGTCCCGCTTGATCAACCTTCCCTTTTACATGGTCAACCAGATTGAGGGGATTAATCAATAAAGAAACCGGACGATTACAGCATATGTCGTAACTTTTGAGGACAATCAACATAAAATTCGCTTATTATTCCTGAAAGAATAACCGACACTTTATACGAGTACTGAATAAAAAAATAACGCATGATGGCAACCTTTACCGACATTGCGTCGCGCTACCGGGAAACATCCCTTGTACAGGCTTCGGCTGGCGCTCAACTGATTAAACTGCTTGACATTCCCCGGAATGCGGATATCCTTGATATCGGCTGCGGAGCAGGAAACCTGACCATGGAACTCTCAAAACAGACCACGGGAATCGTCACAGGAATAGATCCATCCGAAGGAATGATCCGCGAAGCCGTCCGGTCATGCACAGAACCTCATGTCAGGTTTCTGGTGATGGATTGCCTGGACATGCCCTTCGGGGAGGAGTTTGCTATTATTTTCTGCAACTCGGCATTCCAGTGGTTCAGCAACCCTTCTCTTTTTCTTGAAAATGCACGGCAAGCGTTGCTGAAAGGTGGCAGAATCGGCATACAGGCACCGGCAAAAAAAGAATACTGTCCTGTCTTCCTCAAGGCCATCAGTGAAAGCTGCACAAATCCTGAAATCCGGCAGGTGTTTTCAGCATTCCGCCCACCCTGGTTCATGCTTGAAACCGCAGAAGCATACGCAGCCCTTTTCAGGGAAGCAAGTTTCAGCATAAGGTACTGTAGTCTTGAAGAGAGCCGTAACAGCTACACGCCGGAAAAAGTCTTCGATGTCTTCAGCTCCGGCGCAAAAGCAGGCTACCTCAACCCTGCCTGCTATGATTCGCCATTCCCAGAAGGCTTTGAAACTGCCTTTCTTTACGCCGTCAAACGCTCCTTTGTCGGGCAGGCCAACAGTGATGGTATGATCGACCTGCTCTTTTACCGGATATTTCTCATTGCTGAAAAATAAAACCTACTCAATCGGCAAAAAAAGTTGACCGCTTCCCGTTGAAGCTGTTGCAGAGCCTCAGCTCTGCTTGTTGATCACCCTGTAATCGTGAATGTCAAGGTGAATCAAAACCGGACCGCCGAGCGGTTTGCCTTTCGGCCCCTTCGGGGTTACCCGCCGGATCGAAGGGTAAACAAGTCCGGTACTGTTTTGCTCATGCTGCAGGACAACATTGGATGCTGCTGCAAGCGGACTGATGATCTGTGCAGTATAGTCATGCTGAATCAGGCGGCCGGTATCGCGGTCGAACCTGAACCGCTGCACCCGGCTGTGGGTAGGAATTGTGTCCGGAAAACGCGCCTCCAGCAAGCCCGGCTCAAGTTCGCGCCACTCGATATCCTCGCGCATGAGCAGCGCCGGCAGGATAAAGTAATTCCATGAAGCATAGTTGGCGAAATAGCTCATATCGAGGTCATCCCAGTAGAAGAGCCTCCGGCCGATTTTGAAATAATCCCGCGCATTCCTGCGCTCTTCAATGACCTTGCCCTGTTCATCCTCCAGACGGACATCGTGACCATCAAGAATTCCCGTGATACCGGGGTTGAGCCCGATCGGTGTCAAGGAGGAAAATGGCCGGTGAACATCGAGTACCATTCTGGCATGGCGGAAAAACGGCCGCCGTTTCAGGGTAAACGCCAGTCCGGAAGCACTGATCTCGACTTCAAGCGTTTTTGCATTCTGCCAGAACGCGCGTCCGCCGTAAGCCGCAATTGCTTTTTCAGCTGTTTCTGTCATGTTCATGTGGAAATATCTGGTTTGGATGGCATCAAACCCGTTTACTGTACCGGCCAATAGTATATAGTTCCGGCATATACCTTCAAACCGGCTTATTGGACTGGCAACGGTAGAGTTTTCTTGCCTATTTTATTGCATTTCAATGATTTCCATGGATATTAGATGACTCAAGAAATAATACGGTCTGACCTTGATGTATTCCCGTCACCAGGCTTCGGTTTTCTGCCTCGCATCGTCAGGATCCAGAAACCAGTTCACCGACAGGCATTTATCTCGGAACTTCCCATTTAACGATTCAATATACGGATTGTCCGTCGGTTTGCCCGGTCTGGAGAAATCCAGCACCACCTTGTGCTCATAGGCCCATCGATCCAGTTCATTTGAGATGAACTCGCTTCCATTATCGACATGGATGAGTGCCGGAACACAGCCTTTAACCTGCTTCAGATAGTTCAGGAACTCTACGACATCAAAACCCTTGATCTGCCGCTCGGCGAACAACCCGGGGCTTTTCTTGCTGTATTGATCTATGAGCCGTATGCCGTTATATTCCGTCATCGATTAAATTATGCGAAGACCAGAGTAACACTTTTATATCATCAAATGAGACACTAAAAATATTTCTTCATTTTTAAAAAAAACTTCTCATAAAAATAATAACTTAATGCGGCTATTATTACATAAAAAACCAAAACCAAAATCGAATAAATAAACAGATCAAAAAAAACAAATCCTGTAGAATAAGAAGCAAAAACACTCTTGATATAAAAATATACTCTTGGGCGCAAAACCTCATGATAAACATAAAGGCCATAGCTTATTACCCCTAAAAAAACCAAAATCTTCGAAGTAAGAATTTTATACAGCAAACCACTTTTAAGGTTTATAAGAAAAACAAAACAAACAGCATAAAAAAACCATGCAGCATAATGAATATGCGCATGAAAAAAACTTAACCGGGGTGAACAAAGAACAACGACATAAATCAATAACGAAACAATAAAAAGAAACTGATTGCCATTAATAGATTTAAAATCGTTTTTTTCATAAGAAAATATTGCAATCAATGAACCAACACATAATCCACCACCTCGACTAACAGTACGCCACTCAAAAAAATTCAAGTCCGAGTTAAAAGAATATATGGTTATAGAAAAAACACTTAATAATATCAGAAAAGTGCTTATAAACTTCAAGGATTTATTATCAGAAAAATATACAATCAGTGGCCATATCAAATAAAACTGTTCTTCAACGGCAAGTGACCAAAAATGACCCAGCCAAAATAAAGAAGACGAATCCCAATTGATAACAATACCTGGCAAATTAGAAAGATAGAGCCAAACAAATAACTGGTTTTCTAATATTTGTTTTGCTGGTTGATCATATTTTATAAAAAAAGGAAGAAGAATAAATAAAAAAAATAAAACCAGGTAGTAAAGCGGAAATATTCTTAAAAATCTCCTGGCATAAAAATTCTTCAAGTATTCATTTACAGGCTTGGCTTTACTTTCGAGCAAAATAGTGGTTATCAAATAACCTGATAACAAAAAAAACAAATCAACTCCAGTATCACCAATCATTTCCAACTTTGAAAGAAACAGCTCTAAAAGCATATTTTTATTATGCAATAATGGCCCATAATCAAAATGAGAAAAGATAACCATTAAAATAGCGAGCCCTCTTACCCCATCTAATGTTCTATTATATTTCATGAGGATGGTTCTTTGCAGCCTTTGGGAGAAGTTTGTTGATTACTGTTGTAAAGGGTTGCCACATATTGAGCGATACCGATGCAACTCGCGCTCTTTGTCTTTTTGAAAGGTTGACATCATCGCCCTTCCAGGTATCAGGAAATCCTAATAAATGCTGGAATTGCTCGGTTAGTTTTTGCATTTTCTCAAGAAGATCGTCATACTTTAATATGCCATGTTATTCCGCCACTCCACTAAATCACAAAAAGACAGAGTATTTTCAATGTAATAAATTTACAACTATCCCCCTAATCGGTCAATCCAAAAGTAGAGTTTCAGGCAATCTCTTACTCCCCCTGCTTTTCGGTCAGATATTTCCAGTACTTCATGGGCATGTTTGACTTCTGGAGACGGGGGTTTTTGCGGTCGGGGATGGCTATGGTTTTAAAGAATGCCTGCCAAAGGGTCTGTACCATTTTTTCGTCATCTGAAAGTGCAGGTGCGGTAAACTGTTCAATGGTACCGAACTGAAGCGTGCCGGTGTGCCAGCGGACTGCAGTCCGGCGGCGGGCGTCGTAGATGAACCAGTCCTGCGCCCTGAGCCTTCGGCTGAAGTGCCAGGCAAGAGGGTGAATGATATTGTGGTCGGGCTCCATTTTTGCCAGGTAAGCGCCATCCCGGAGTTTTTCGAACCGCAGGAGCCCTTTCATGCGGTGGAGCTCCCTGCCCGCCTTTTTTGCAACAGCAACAATATCCCGCACCGACGGATGAGTCAGGTGGCCGTTGACCTTGTCACCATGGATGAAGGCAAGCGAGATGTAGTGCAGCAGGCTGCTCTCCATCCCCTCCTTTTCGGCAAGCATAAAGTAATAGAGAGAATGGGCTGCATCAGGAGCCTGCGTGCGCAGCCGGTAAAAGAGTGCTTCGGCCTGGGTGGCATCGGTCCCGATAAAAAACCCATCTTCGAAGAGAGTGTCCTGACGCTCTCCAAGAGCAACCTGCTGCGGATCGGACTCCTCTTCAAGTATCCATGCGATGGCTGAGAGAAGGCCGTCAGCGGTACCGTCGTAGAGATATCGGTTCATGGTGTCACGAAAAAATACCGGGGAGAACCAGTTGTTTTGGAAGTGCAGGCAAGGCCGATCCACTGCTTTCTCCAAGCAGCAGCTGCTGGCGGAGAAGAGCAGGTTGACGCAAAGTCTGTTCAAAAGGCCTGCCTGAACAGATGATAAAATATTTTGCCCGTTTCATGACTATCCCGATCTTTTTCATTCCTTCAGGGCTAATGGCTGAAAAACGGCGGGCGGCGATAATGCGTTTGGCTGAAACGACCCCGATACCCGGTACACGCAGCAGCGTAGCGTAGTCGGCGCGGTTGATCTCGACCGGAAAAAATTCAGGGTGACGCAAAGCCCAGGCTGTCTTGGGATCGAACGATTCGTCGAGGTTCGGTTCATCGTCCGACAGGATCTCTTCGGCAGAAAAGCCGTAGAAGCGCAGAAGCCAGTCGGCCTGGTAGAGGCGGTGCTCCCGAAGCAGCGGAGGCGAAGCAATCACGGGAAGCCGGTTGTCTTCACTGACCGGAACGTAAGCCGAGTAATAGACCCGCTTGAGATTCATTTTTTTGTAGAGTCCCTGCGAGAGGCGAAGGATCTGAAAGTCGTTCTCGGGACTAGCCCCGATGATCATCTGGGTGCTCTGACCCGCAGGAGCGAATCGGGGTGCGAGACGGCTCGTTCTGCGTTCGACAAGACTCTGCTGTATCTCCCTGCCGATAAGCGCCATGGGCTCCAGAATAGCCTCTTTGTGTTTCTGGGGCGCAAGCCGCTGCAGTGAAGCTTGAGAAGGAAGCTCTATATTGACGCTGATGCGGTCGGCATAGAGCCCGGCCTTGCGCACCAGCTCGCTGCTGCTGCCGGGAATGATTTTCATGTGGATATAGCCGCCGAACCGCTCTTCGTTACGCAGGGTTTCGGCAACCCTGACCATGCGCTCCATCGTGTGGTCGGGGCTCTGCATGACGGCCGAGCTTAAAAAAAGCCCTTCGATGTAGTTGCGGCGGTAGAATTCAAGGGTCAGGTCAACCACTTCCCGGGCAGTGAAAGAGGCTCGCGGAATCTGATTGCTCGAGCGGTTCACACAGTAGGCACAGTCATAGCGGCAGTCGTTGGAAAGCAGGATTTTCAACAGTGAGATACAACGGCCGTCATCAGACCAGGAATGGCAGATACCGCTTTGCGAGGTATTACCGGTGCCGCAGGCAGGCCCCTCCCGCTTGCTGCCGCTGGATGCGCACGACGCATCGTAACGCGCAGCGCCTGAAAGAATCTGTAATTTAGTGAGGGTTTCCATGAAAGGAAATATAGCCATTTTCAACGGTAACTATCTATCCTACTCTTGCTGACGCCCCACTTTTTCGTTCCGCTGCAAAAGCAGTTCGATCGTTCGCCTGGCACCGGTTACCACCCCGGGGAGGGACTGGCCGGGGAAGATGGAGTCTCCGACAAGAAACAGATTGTCGAACCGGGTAAGAGGCCCGCGCACCTTGAAAAGCGAGGTCTGGGGATAACCACCGACACAGCCCTGAAAGCGTCCGGTATAGCGCTCCCAGGTAACCGGCGTTGCAGCCGTTATGCTGCGGATAGCATCACGGGCACCGGGAAACTGTTCTGAAAAAACATTGAGCACCTTTTCGGTATAAGCACTCTTCAGCTTCTTATAGGCATCCTCCCCTTTCTTTTTCGCCTCAAACCACTGTTCAGGAAGGGCATGGGTCGAAATGGTTACGGCACAAAGCCTCTCCGGAGCTCGCTCCTGTTCGTCAGGAGGAGAAGCTGAAACAAAAATGGAGCCGCCTTCAGCAAGCTCTCCAGTGCTGCCGATGATCTGCACATGACGGGTCGGCCATGCATTGAACAGGGCCGGTTCCATACCGAGATAGAGCGTGAAGGCACTCCACTCGGCGCTCTCGCTCTGAGGCTGAAGTTCTCTATTCTCTTCTGTGAGCAGTTCAAGGGAGGCTGGCGTGAGATTGGCAAGCACAACATCGGCTGCAATGGCACTCCCATCTGATGTTTCCAGACCAAACACCTGCCGGCGGACTGAATCGATCCGGATGACCTGTTTACCGTAAAGTACCGCTCCACCACTCTTCACAATCGATTCGGCAAGCATCTCTGAAACCGTTCCCAGACCTCCCTTGACTCGAAAGGCACCGGATACCGGGAGATCAAGCGCTATGGCTGCGTTGATGGCATTGGCATACGGGGATGTCGTCTGCACCGATATCAGAAGCTGGGCGTCGATAAAGCGTACAAAATCGGGATCGTTGTCAAGTCCGTGGGAAGCAAGCCATTCAAAGGCTGATTTTCTGGCGAAAGTCAGCAAATGTGCCGTTCCGGAAAGTCCGGAAATGCCTTTTCGGGCAAGTCGGGCAAGATCGCGCACTCCCTTGACCGGCCATGAAAGCCCTCCTTCGGCAAGATGCCAGAGCAGTTTTGCCAGTTCTGACTGTTCAGCCCAGAAGGATGCCGAGCGGGGAAAGCGCTCAAGAATTTCAGACCGCCGGGGTGAAAGGTCGAGATGAAGGTCATGATGGCGATACTGCCATGCAACCATATCCGGCCAGACCGGCCAGGTGATGCCCAGCTCTTTACCGAGAATATTCATCGGACCACCATCATGAAACCCGCATCCAATGGTGGCTCCCGCATCGAAACGATAACCTTTGCGGTAGAAGGTT